>NZ_CP107020.1:2587692-2911154 GCF_025725725.1 Brachybacterium huguangmaarense | reverse complement strand
CCTCGCCAGGCGCCGTGCCGACGGCTGGCGCGTCGTGGTGACCATGACGGGCCCCGGCGGCGGACGCCACGTCACCGAGAACCTGCGCGACGCCGGGTTGCCCGCCCGCTTCACGCCCGAGCTCGACGCCCCGCTCGAGGACGGCGAGGCCGTCGTGACCGTGGGCCCGTTCGTCGAGGGCCTCGTCGACGAGGCGTCACGCCTCGTGCTCGTCGCCGAGCGCGACCTGACCGGCAAGTCCGGCGCCCGGCGCAGCGGCGAGCGGCGGATCCCGTCGCGGCGCCGCAACGTCGTCGACCCCCTGCAGCTGCGCACGGGCGACTACGTGGTCCACGAGCACCACGGCGTCGGCCGCTTCGTCGAGATGACCAGCCGCGCGGTCGGCACGGGTGCCAAGCGCGCGACCCGCGAGTACCTCGTCATCGAGTACGCGCCCTCGAAGAAGGGGCAGCCGGGGGACCGCCTGTACGTGCCGAGCGATCAGCTCGACCAGGTCACCAAGTACGTCGGCGGCGACGACCCGAGCGTCAACCGGATGGGCGGCTCGGACTGGTCCAAGACCAAGTCCCGGGCCCGCAAGGCGATCCGCGAGATCGCGGGGGAGCTCGTGCGCCTGTACTCGGCGCGCCAGAACGCCCCGGGCCACGCCTTCGGCCCCGACACGCCGTGGCAGCGCGAGCTCGAGGACTCCTTCGAGTTCGTCGAGACGCCCGACCAGCTCACCACGATCGACGAGGTCAAGGCCGACATGGAGAAGCCGGTCCCGATGGACCGTCTGATCTGCGGCGACGTCGGCTACGGGAAGACCGAGATCGCGGTCCGCGCCGCCTTCAAGGCCGTCCAGGACGGCAAGCAGGTGGCGGTGCTCGCCCCCACCACGCTGCTGTCCCAGCAGCACCTCGAGACCTTCGCCGAGCGCTTCACGGGCTTCCCCGTGACCGTGCGGGCGCTCTCGCGCTTCCAGAGCGCCGCGGAGTCCGAGCAGACCGTCGCGGGCCTGCGCGAGGGCTCGGTCGACGTCGTCATCGGCACCCACCGCCTGCTCACCGGGCAGGTCCGGTTCAAGGACCTCGGCCTCATCATCGTCGACGAGGAGCAGCGCTTCGGCGTCGAGCACAAGGAGACGCTCAAGGCGCTGCGCACCGACGTGGACGTGCTCTCGATGTCCGCGACCCCGATCCCGCGCACCCTCGAGATGGCCGTGACCGGGATCCGGGAGATGTCCACCCTGCAGACCCCGCCCGAGGAGCGCCACCCGGTGCTCACCTACGTGGGCGCCGAGGACGACAAGCAGATCACCGCGGCGATCCGACGTGAGCTGCTGCGCGAGGGGCAGGTGTTCTTCATCCACAACCGGGTCGAGGACATCGACCGCACCGCCCAGCGGATCCGCGAGCTCGTGCCCGACGCGCGCGTCGAGGTGGCCCACGGCAAGATGAACGAGAACCAGCTCGAGCGGGTCATCGTGGACTTCTGGGAGAAGCGCTTCGACGTGCTCGTGTGCACCACGATCGTCGAGACCGGTCTGGACATCTCCAACGCCAACACCCTGATCGTGGAGAACGCCGACAAGTTCGGCCTCTCCCAGCTCCACCAGCTGCGCGGGCGCGTGGGCCGGTCGAGCGAGCGCGCGTACGCCTATTTCCTGTACCGCGCCGACAAGCCGCTCACGGAGACCGCGAGCGACCGCCTGACGACGCTCGCGACCCACACCGACCTCGGCGCCGGCATGCAGGTCGCCATGAAGGACCTCGAGATCCGCGGCGCCGGCAACCTGCTGGGCGGCGAGCAGTCCGGGCACATCGCGGGCGTGGGCTTCGACCTGTACGTGCGCATGGTGGGCGAGGCGGTGAGCGCGTTCCGCGGCGAGCCGCAGGTCGTCACGAGCGACGTCAAGGTCGAGCTGCCGCTCGACGCGCACATCCCGCACGACTACATCGCCTCCGAGCGCCTGCGCCTCGAGGCCTACGCGAAGCTCTCGGCCGCCGACACCCTCGAGAAGATCGCGGAGGTCCGGGCGGAGCTCAGCGACCGCTACGGTGCCCCGCCCGCCCCGGTCGAGGTGCTGCTCGACGTGGCCCGCTTCCGCCTCGACGCCCGCGCCGCCGGGGTCGACGAGGTCCAGGCGCAGGGCAAGATGATCCGCTTCGCCCACATCGAGCCGCCGGACTCCGCGGCCCTGCGCATGAAGCGCCTGTACCCCGGCACGATGTTCAAGCCGGCCGTGCGGCAGGTGCTCGTGCCGCGCCCGACCACGTCGCGCGTGGGCGGCACCGAGCTGCGCGATCACGAGCTGCTCGACTGGGCCCGCGCGGTCCTCGTCGACCTCTCCCCGGCCGTGGCCGCATGAGCACCGAGCCGGCGGGCACGCCGGCCCCGCGCGGGAGCGAGCTGCTGCGCTCGGTCGAGATCGTGGACGCGCTGCGCGGCGAGGGCGGGGACGCCTGGAGCGCCCAGCAGACCCACGAGTCCCTCGCCCGCTACCTGCTCGAGGAGACCTACGAGGTGCTCGAGGCGATCGAGCAGGGCGACGGCGACCCGCGGGCGCTCGTCGACGAGCTCGGCGACCTGTGGTTCCAGATCCTCTTCCACGCCCGTCTGGGGGAGGAGGAGAGCGCCCCCTGGTCGGTCGACGACGTCGCGCGCGCCTTCAACGAGAAGATGGAGCGCCGCAACCCGCACGTGTTCGGCGACGACGCCGCCTCGGCGCTCGCCCATCGCGACGACGTCGACGAGATCGTCGCGCAATGGCATGCCGTCAAGGCCGCCGAGGGGGCGCCCCAGGGCATCCTCGAGGGCCTCCCGGAGCGCCTGCCCGCCCTGCAGAGCGCCGCCAAGGCTGTGCACCGCGCCCGCACCCGCGGCGAGCTCGAGGCCCTGCTGGCCGGCGCCGACGAGGCCGCCCCCGAGGTCGTGGGCGGCGACGTGGCGCGCGCCCTGCTCGACCTCGTCGTCGAGGCCGAGTCCCGCGACGAGGATCCCGAGTCGGCCCTGCGCACCCTGCTGGGGCGTCTCGCCGCGGACGGCGGGCACGGGGGCCCCGGCGCCTCCGCGGCGCACTGAGCCGGCGCCGCGTGAAGCTGCTCCTGGTCCTGCTCGGCGCCGTCGGGTACGCGGCGCTCGGCGCCCTGATCCCCCTGTTCAACACCGAGATCGTCGCCGCGACGGTGCCCGTCGAGAGCCATGTGGCGCCCCTCCTCGTCGCTCTCGCGCTCGGGCTCGGCCAGACCCTCGGCAAGCTGCCCTACTGGCTCGCGGGCCGGGGCGCCGAGCGCTGGTCCCGCCTGCGCGCCCCGCGCGAGAAGCGCCCGTCGAGACTCCGCCTGCCGCGGTTCCTCGTGCGTCTGGGCGCCTGGATCGGCCGCATGGGGGACGCCGTGGCGGACTGGGGGCGCCGGGGCCCGTGGCGGATGATGCTCGTGACCTTCCTGTCGGGCGCGATCGCGATCCCGCCGTTCATCGTGTGGCCGGTCGTCGTCGGCGCGATCGACCGCTCGTGGTGGCGGTTCTTCGTGCCCGCGATGGCGGGGCGCACCCTGCTCTTCCTCGTCATCGCGTCCATCCCTGAACTCGTCGTGGGCACACGCTGAAGGTCCCGCCCGCGCCCCGTAGACTGACGGCGGCGGTCCTGACGACCGGCGCACTGATCCTCTCCAGAGAAGGAGCACATGTCCATGGCAGTCATCGACGCCCTCATCGCCCGCGAGATCCTGGATTCCCGAGGCAACCCCACCGTCGAGGTTGAGGTCCTGCTCGACGACAACACCTTCGCCCGCGCCGAGGTCCCCTCCGGCGCCTCCACCGGTCAGTTCGAGGCCGTCGAGCGCCGTGACGGCGACAAGGGCCGCTACCTCGGCAAGGGCGTGCAGCAGGCCGTGGCCGCCGTCATCGAGGACATCGAGCCCAAGGTCCTCGGCATGGACGCGACCGACCAGCGCGAGATCGACCTCGTGATGATCGAGCTCGACGGCACCGACAACAAGGGCTCGCTCGGCGCCAACGCCATCCTCGGCGTCTCCCTGGCCGTGGCCAAGGCCGCCGCCGAGTCCTCCGACCTGCCGCTCTACCGGTACGTCGGCGGCCCCAACGCGCACGTCCTGCCCGTGCCGATGATGAACATCCTCAACGGCGGCTCCCACGCGGACTCCAACGTCGACATCCAGGAGTTCATGGTCGCCCCGATCGGCGCCGAGTCGTTCGTCGAGGCCGTGCGCATGGGCGCCGAGGTCTACCACGCGCTCAAGGGTGTGCTGCACGACCGCGGCCTGGCCACCGGCCTGGGCGACGAGGGCGGCTTCGCCCCCAACCTCGACTCCAACCGCGAGGCGCTCGATCTGATCCTCGAGGCCATCACCAAGGCCGGCTACACGCCCGGCACGGACGTCGCGCTCGCGCTCGACGTGGCCGCCTCGGAGTTCTTCACCGACGGCGCCTACCAGTTCGAGGGCGCGGGCAAGACCGCGGCCGAGATGATCGACTACTACGCCGGTCTCGTCCAGGACTACCCGCTCGTGTCCATCGAGGACCCGCTGGACGAGGAGGACTGGGACGGCTGGCAGGCCTTCACCGAGCGCCTGGGCGGCAAGGTCCAGGTGGTCGGCGACGACCTGTTCGTGACCAACCCGGAGCGTCTGGGCAAGGGCATCGAGCTGAACGCCGCCAACGCCCTGCTCGTCAAGGTCAACCAGATCGGCTCGCTCACCGAGACCCTCGACGCGGTCGACCTCGCCCACCGCAACGGCTACCGCTGCATGATGTCCCACCGCTCCGGCGAGACCGAGGACACCACGATCGCCGACCTCGCCGTCGCCACCGGCTGCGGCCAGATCAAGTCCGGTGCGCCCGCCCGCGGCGAGCGCGTCAACAAGTACAACCAGCTGATCCGCATCGAGGAGGAGCTGGGCGACGCCGCTGTCTACGCGGGCACGAGCGCGTTCCCGCGTTTCTCAGCGTGACCCCTGTAGCCTGGTCCGTATGACAGCACGACGACCGGGCGCTCCGCGACGCGCGGGGCGCCCGGTCTCGTCGTCCACGGGGCGCCCCTCGGGCGCCCCGTCCGCACGCGGGGGCTCCTCCCGCGCCCGCACCGCCTCCTCGCGTCCCGCCGACGCCGCCCGTCCCCGCCGCAGCGCGAGCACCGCGCCGCACGAGACGGACGGCCCCGTGTGGGGCATCACGCGCCGTGCCCTCGTCCTGATCGCCCTGATCGTGGTCGCCCTCGCGACGCTCGTGCCGACGGTCAACCGCTACGTGGTCCAGCGCCAGCAGCTCGCCACCGCGCAGGACCAGGTGGCCCAGCAGCAGTCCGACGTGAAGGACCTGCAGGCCCAGGTCGACCGCTGGGACGACCCCACCTTCGTCGCCGCGCAGGCCCGGGAGCGCCTGCTCTTCGCGATGCCGGGGGAGACCCAGTACCGGCTGACCGACACCTCGGGCAAGGACGTGCCCCTCACCGAGGACCAGCAGACCCAGGAGGCGGCGAAGAAGCGGGACTGGTTCGACGCCCTGTGGACGAGCGTCGAGGGCTCGAGCCGCCTGCGGCCCGAGGACATCCCCGACCAGACCGTCACCCCTGAGAGCACCCAGAGCCCGCAGGCGCCCCCGACCGAGGAGTCCACCCCGTGACCGCACTGCCGCCGCTTCCCCACGAGACGCCGGCGACCGAGACGGACCTCGCGGTCATGCACGAGCAGCTGGGGCGGGACATGCGCGGCGTCGTGTCGATCGCCCGGCGCTGCGCGTGCGGACGGCCCGCCGTCGTGCGCACCGCGCCCCGTCTCGAGGACGGCACCCCGTTCCCGACCTCGCTCTACCTCACGCTCCCCTCGATGGTCGCCGCGGTCTCCCGCCTCGAGGCGCGCGGCGAGATGGCCGAGCTGACCGCCGAGCTCGAGCGCGACGACCCCCTGGCCGCCGCCTACGCGCGCGCCCATGAGCGCTACATCGCGCGCCGTGAGGAGATCGGGCACGCCGAGGAGGTCGCGTCCGTGAGCGCGGGCGGCATGCCCCACCGCGTCAAGTGCCTGCACGCGATCGTCGGCCAGTCGCTCGCCGAGGGCGAGGGCGTCAACCCCATCGGCGACCGCGTCCTGGCGGAGCTCGAGCCCGTGGCCGCGATCGACGTGTGCCGCTGCACCGAGGAGGACGCATGAGCACGCCCGTCGCCGCGATCGACTGCGGCACCAACTCCATCCGCCTGCTCATCGCACGGCGTGCCGAGGACGGCGCCCTCGTCGACCTCGAGCGGCACATGGAGATCGTGCGCCTGGGCTACGGCGTGGACCGCACCGGCGCCTTCGACCCCGCCGCGGTCGAGCGCACCCTCGACGCGACCCGCCGTTACGCGCGCCTCATCGACCACCACGGGGCCGACCGCATCCGCTTCGTCGCCACGAGCGCGACCCGCGACGCCTCCAACCGCGACGTGTTCATCGACGGCGTGCGCGACATCCTCGGGATCGCCCCGGAGGTCGTGAGCGGGGCCGAGGAGGCCGAGCTGTCCTTCACGGGAGCCGTGAGCACCCTGCCCGACCTCGCCCTGGGGCCGCGCCTCGTGGTCGACATCGGCGGCGGCTCGACCGAGCTCGTGCTGGGCACGGAGCGTCCCGAGGCCCGCATCAGCATGGACGTCGGCTCGGTCCGCATGACCGAGCGCCACCTGCGGTCCGACCCGCCGACCGAGGACGAGATCGCCGCCGCGGCCGCGGACATCGACGCGCACCTCGACGAGGCCGAGCGCATCGTGCCGCTCGCGGGCACGACCACCCTGGTCGGCGTGGCCGGCACGGTCACCACGATCACGGCGGTCGCCGAGGGCCTCACGCAGTACGCGCCGGACGTCACCCACGGCGCGACCCTGCCGATCGCCCGCTCGGTCGCCGTGTGCGAGCAGATCCTGCGCGCCTCGCGCGAGCAGAGGGCCGCCCACCGCGTCATCCACCCCGGGCGGATCGACGTGATCGGAGCGGGCGCCCTCATCTGGGAGCGCGTGCTGCGTCGCGTCGAGCAGGCGGCAGGGGTCGCCGAGAGCCGCACGAGCGAGCACGACATCCTCGACGGGATCGCCCTCAGCCTGTTCTGAGACCGTGTCCGTGAGCCGGATCACGAGACTTGGCTCTCAAAGTACGAGACGGGACCTCGGCGCTTTGAGCGAGGGGTCCGGCGGTCCTACTCTGAGAGGATGAACAACACCACCCATGGCGGACTTCCGCACGTTCTCATCCTCGGCGGCGGCTCGCTCGGCCTCACCACGGCCGAGCATCTGCGCAAGGCCCTCGGGTCGGACGTCGCGATCACGGTCGTCGACTCCCGGCCGTACCTGACCTACCAGCCGTTCCTGCCCGAGGTGGGGGCCGGCTCGATCGACCCGCGCAACGTGCTCGCGCCGCTGCGCAAGGTCCTGACCGGCTCGAAGGTCATCACCGGCACCGTGTCGGAGATCCGCAACGCCGACAAGACCGTCGTGGTCCAGACCGAGGGCGACGCCCCGCTCGAGATCTCCTACGACTACCTCGTGGTCGGCCTCGGCTCGGTGCCCCGGACCCTCCCGATCCCGGGTCTCGCGGAGAACGCCATCGGCTTCAAGTGGGTCGAGGAGGCCGTGGCCGTGCGCGACCGCATCCTCTCCTCGCTCGCCGAGGCCGCGTCCACCAAGGACGCCGCGACCCGCAAGCGTCTGCTCACCTTCACGTTCGTCGGCGGCGGCTTCGCCGGCGCCGAGGCCCTCGCCGAGGCGCAGGACATGGTGCACGACACCCTCCGCTACTACCCCGACCTCCACGCCTCCGACGTGCGCTTCGTGCTCATCGAGGCGATGGGTCGCATCCTCCCCGAGGTCGGCGAGGACCTGGGCAAGTTCGCCCTCAACCAGCTGCGCGAACGCGGCATCGAGATCAAGCTCGAGACCTTCCTCAACTCGTGCGAGGGCGGCCACGTCAAGACCTCGGACGGCGACGAGTTCGAGTCCGACCTGATCGTGTGGACCGCCGGCATCAAGCCCAACCCGGTGCTCTCGCAGTCCGACCTCCCGCTCAACCAGACCGGCCGCCTCGACTGCCTCGCCGATCTGCGCGTCAAGGGCGAGGACGGCCCCGTCGAGGGCGTCTTCGCCGGCGGCGACTGCACGACCGTGCCGGACCTCGCCTCGGGCGAGGGCAAGGTCTGCCCGCCCAACGCGCAGCATGCCGTGCGCCAGGGCAAGCGCCTGGCCGACAACATCGCCCGCTCCATCCAGGGCCGCCCGCTCGTGGACTACTACCACAAGAACCTCGGCACCATGGCCACCCTGGGCATGTACAAGGGCGTGGGCACGCTCTTCCTCGGTGATCGCAAGATCGAGCTGAAGGGTCTGCCCAGCTGGCTCGGCGCCCGTGCCTACCACGTGTACGCGATGCCCACCTTCGCCAAGAAGGCCGCCGTGATCGGCGGCTGGGTCGCGCAGGCCGTCGGCCACCGCGACATCCTCGGCATCCCCGAGTCCGAGGAGCCCCGCCGGGCCTTCGAGCTCGCGGCGGCCTCCACGCCCAAGAAGAACTGACGCCTCGCACGTCCTGAGCCGGCTCCGCCCGGCTCGCGTCCGGCACCACCGGACGTTCCCACGACGGCGCGTCGCGAGCACCTCCTCGGTGCTCGCGACGCGCCGTCGTCGTGCGTGCAGAGTGAGCCGTCGTTCTCCCTCCTCGTCTCATGGTCCTCGCCCGCGCGAACCGGTATGATGGAACGTGACCGATACGGACATCAAACGCGCACGGTTGCGCATACAGGGAGGTTGGGCATGGAGGTCATCATCGTCAGCAGCGCCGAGGAGGGGGCGCGGCGCGTCGCCGACGAGTTCGAGCGCGTCATCCGCGAGGGCTCCGGCCGTGCGACGCTCGGCCTCGCGACCGGCTCCTCGCCGGTGCACGCCTACACCGAGCTCATCCGCCGCCACGGCGACGAGGGGCTCTCCTTCGCCGGGACGCGCGCCTTCCTGCTCGACGAGTACGTCGGTCTCGACGCCGACGCCCCGCAGAGCTACCACCGCTTCATCCGCGAGCACCTGACCGACCACATCGACATCGACGACGCCCTCGTCCTCTCCCCGCGCGGCGAGGCCGAGGACCCGGTCGCCGAGGCCCGTCGCTACGACGCCTCGATCCGCGAGAGCGGCGGCATCGACCTCCAGATCCTCGGGATCGGGACGGACGGGCACATCGGCTTCAACGAGCCCACCAGCTCGCTCGCCTCCCGCACGCGGGTCAAGACGCTGACCCGGCAGACGGTCGAGGACAACGCGCGCTTCTTCGACGCTCCCGAGGACGTGCCCGTGCACGTCCTGACCCAGGGCATCGGCACCATCATGGAGGCCCGCGCCGTGGTGCTCACGGCCTCGGGTCGCCAGAAGGCCGCCGCCGTGGCCCAGCTCGTCGAGGGCCCCCTCAGCGCCCGGTGGCCCGCCACCGCGCTGCAGGCCCACCCGCATGCGACCGTCGTCGTCGACGAGGAGGCCGCGGCCGACCTCGAGCTCGCGGACTACTACCGCTTCGTGCAGGAGAACAAGGCCGCGCTGCCGCAGGAGTCACCTCGGTCACAGCTCGGTCACCGCGCGTGATCCGGCGGTGGACGGGCTCGGGGCCGCCGGTAGCATGCCGCCCATGACGGCACCCTCCTCCGTGGCCTCCCCGCCCACCCCCACCCCGTCCGCCCTCGACCGATACTTCGGCATCACGGCCCGCGGCTCGTCCGTGGGCCGGGAGGTCCGCGGCGGACTCGTCACGTTCTTCGCGATGTGCTACATCATCGTGCTGAACCCGCTCATCATCGGCACGGTCCCCGACTCGACCGGGCACTTCCTCGGCGGCGGCACCGAGCCCAATCTCCCGGCGGTCGCCGCCGGCACGGCGCTCGTCGCGGCGGTCATGTCGGTCGCGATGGGGGCCTGGGCCAAGTTCCCGCTCGCCCTGGCCACCGGGCTGGGCCTGAACGCCTATGTCGCCTACTCGGTCGTGTCGCTGCCGGGCATGACGTGGGCGGGCGCGATGGGCCTCGTCGTGCTCGAGGGCCTCGTCATCTTCGTGCTCGTGCTGACCGGTCTGCGCAAGGCGATCTTCCGCGCCGTCCCCGCGTTCCTCAAGACCGCCATCGGTGTGGGCCTGGGCCTGTTCATCGCGTTCGTCGGCCTGTTCAACGCCCGCTTCGTGACCCATGCGTCCGCCACGCCCGTGCAGCTCGGCAACGACGGCTCCCTCGTCGGATGGCCGACCCTCGTGTTCGTCGTCGGCCTGCTGCTGACCATCGTGCTGTGGGTGCGCCGCGTCCCCGGCGCGATGCTCATCTCGATCGTCTCCGCCACGCTGCTGGCGATCGTGCTCGAGGCGGTGCTGCACCTGGGCGCCTTCGTCGCCCCCGACGGGAGCGACCCGGGCAACCCCTCGGGCTGGAGCCTCAACCCGCCGGCCCTGCACGGATCGCCGATCGCCCTGCCGGACCTCTCGACCCTGTTCACCGTGGACCCGATCGGCGGCTTCACGGCGGTCGGCGTGATCGGCGCGATCGTCATCGTGTTCTCGCTCGTGCTCGCCGACTTCTTCGACACGATGGGCACGATGGTCGCGGTCGCGAACGAGGGCGGCCTGGTCGACGCCGAGGGCGACATCCCCCATTCCCAGCGCATCCTGCTCGTCGACTCGCTCGCCGCGGTCGCCGGCGGCGTGGGCGGGGTGAGCTCGGCGACCGCCTACGCCGAGTCGGCCACGGGCGTGGGCGAGGGCGCCCGCACGGGCCTCGCCTCGATCGTCACGGGCCTCGCCTTCGCGGCCTCGATGTTCCTCGCGCCGCTCGTCGCGATGGTGCCCTACGAGGCGGCCACGCCCGCCCTCGTCATGGTCGGGTTCCTGATGATGACGCAGATCAGCGACATCGACTTCCACGACGTGGAGAAGGCGATCCCCGCCTTCCTCACCATCATCCTGATGCCCTTCGCCTACTCGATCACGGTGGGCATGGGCGCCGGGTTCCTGACCTACGTGCTGATCCGGGTGGTCCGCGGGCGGGGTCGCGACGTGCACTGGCTCATGTACGTCGTGGCCGCGCTGTTCGTGCTCTACTTCCTGCGCGGCGCGCTCACGAACCTGCTCGGCTGAGCCGATCCTCCCCGGCGTGCGACGGCCGGTCACCCGCCCTCGAGAGCGGGTGACCGGCCGTCGTCATCGGGGCCGGGCGGGCGACCGGGGCGGGCCGCCGGGCCCGGTCAGCGCAGGGCGTCGATCACGAGGTCGAGGCACGCGATGAGCGCGGCCACGTCCTCCTCGGGCACCGAGGGGAAGGTCGCCACCCGCAGCTGGTTGCGACCGAGCTTGCGGTACGGCTCGATGTCGACGACGCCGCGGGCGCGCAGGATGCCCGTGACGGTCGTGGCGTCGATCGACGGGTCGACGTCGAGCGTCGTGACCACCTGGGAGCGCGCCGCCGGATCCGTCACGAACGGCGTGATCTCCTCGCGCCGAGCCGCCCAGTCCTGCAGCATCCCGCTCGTCGCCCGGGTGCGGGCATCGGCCCACGCGAGACCGCCCTGGGCGAGCATCCACTCGATCTGCTCGGCCAGCAGCACGAGCGTGGAGATCGCCGGGGTGTTGAGAGTCTGGTCCTTGCGGGAGTTGTCGATCGCCGCGGTGAGGGAGAGGAACTCGGGGATCCACCGCGGGGAGGCGGCGAGGCGCTGGGCGCGCTCGATCGCGGCGGGCGACAGGACGGAGAGCCACAGGCCGCCCTCGGAGCCGAAGGACTTCTGGGGCGAGAAGTAGTACGCGTCGGCCTGGGTCACGTCCACGGCGATCCCGCCGGCCGCCGAGGTGGCGTCGATCAGCACGAGCTGATCCTCCCGCGCGCCCTCGACGCGGCGGACGGGGGCCATGACCCCCGTCGAGGTCTCGTTGTGGGGCCACGCGTACACGTCGACGTCCTCGGAGGCGTGCGGCACGGGGAGCGTGCCGGGCTCGGCCCGGACCACCTCGGGGGAGTCCAGATGGGGAGCGGCCGCCGCCTCGGCCGCGAACTTCGAGGAGAACTCGCCGAGCACGAGGTGCTGGGAGCGGTGCTCGACCAGCCCGAACACCGCGGCGTCCCAGAAGGCGGTCGCGCCGCCGTTGCCGAGCACGACCTCGTAGCCGTCGGGCAGCGAGAACAGCTCGTGCAGCCCCTCGCGCACACGGGCGACGAGCTGCTTGACGGGAGCCTGGCGGTGCGAGGTGCCCAGCACGGTCCTTCCGCTCGCGGCGAGGGCCGCGAGCTGGGGATCGCGGATGCGCGAGGGCCCCGAGCCGAAGCGGCCGTCGGCGGGGAGCAGGTCCGCGGGGATGTCGATGATGGGAGTCTCAGCCATGCCCCCATTGTCGGAGATCACGCCGTCGCACCGGCATCGGGTCCGCACTGCGGCGCGTCGGGATCTGGCAGGATCGTCGCCATGAGCCGTGCTGATCTCGACAAGAAGCCCTACGACGTCGCGGGGATGTTCGACAGCATCGCCGGGCGCTACGACCTGATGAACGCGCTCATGGCACCCGGGCAGGTGACGCGATGGCGGCGCGCGACGGTCGACGCGCTCGACCTGCCGGCCGGCTCACGGGTGCTCGACCTCGCGGCGGGGACGGGGACCTCGACCGCGGCGCTCATCGACGCCGGCCTGCGCGCGATCGCCTGCGACTTCTCCCTCGGGATGATGACCGAGGGCCGGCGGCGCCAGGCCACCGTGCCCTTCGTCGGCGGCGACGCCCAGAACCTGCCCTTCGCCGACGACTCCTTCGACGGTGCCGTGATCTCGTTCGGGCTGCGCAACGTCCAGGACCCGCGGCGGGGCATCGCCGAGATGGCACGAGTGGTGCGGCCCGGGGGAGTGGTGGTGGTGTGCGAGTTCTCCACACCGACCAACCGCGCCTTCCGGAGCGTCTACTCCAACTACCTGGTGCGGGCGATCCCCGCGGTCGCGCGCCGTGTCGCCGCCTCGCCCGACGCGTACGACTACCTCGCGGAGTCGATCCTCAGCTGGCCCGACCAGCACGAGTTGCGCGCGTGGTTCGAGGGTCTAGGGCTGGGGACCACGCAGTATCGGAACCTCAATGGGGGCATCGTCGCCCTGCATCGCGGAGTGGTCGGGTCCTGAGAGCGCGGGGCCCTGCGCATGCGGTCAGGAGAGGTACAGGTCAGAGCGGGTTTTCGCCCCGCCGGCGAGCCCTCCGGACGCACTGTGGCCCAGCACACGCCCCGAAAAGGCCCTCTGAAGTTGACGGACTCTCGACGGGGTGCGTAATGTACTTCCTCGTGCCCGGTTGAACGGGACGGACCAAGAGCCAAGGCTCCGAAGCCGGAAAGTTCAGCTGACAAGCACAAACAGCTCCGAAGGACTCAGCGAGCGGCGCGGATCACACCGGCCCGAGTTGACACGGAGGAGCGGAGGCCCTAAGTTATAAGGGTTGCCTCGGAGGGAAGAATCCCGAAAGGATTCGGACACCGAGTACGCGTGTTGTTTGAGATCTCAATAGCGTGTCTGTTTGTTGATGCCAAATGTTTGTTTGGCAGTTTATTGGACAGCAGCAGTTTTTGCTGGCTGTTCGTTTTTACTGCCGGGATTGTTTTCATTTTTTGATGGAGAGTTTGATCCTGGCTCAGGACGAACGCTGGCGGCGTGCTTAACACATGCAAGTCGAACGATGATGACCGGGCTTGCCTGGTCTGATTAGTGGCGAACGGGTGAGTAACACGTGAGTAACCTGCCCCTCACTCTGGGATAACCTCGGGAAATCGTGGCTAATACCGGATATGAGCTCCTACTGCATGGTGGGGGTTGGAAAGTTTTTCGGTGAGGGATGGACTCGCGGCCTATCAGTTTGTTGGTGAGGTAATGGCTCACCAAGGCGATGACGGGTAGCCGGCCTGAGAGGGCGACCGGCCACACTGGGACTGAGACACGGCCCAGACTCCTACGGGAGGCAGCAGTGGGGAATATTGCACAATGGGCGAAAGCCTGATGCAGCGACGCCGCGTGGGGGATGACGGCCTTCGGGTTGTAAACCTCTTTCAGCAGGGAAGAAGCGAAAGTGACGGTACCTGCAGAAGAAGCGCCGGCTAACTACGTGCCAGCAGCCGCGGTAATACGTAGGGCGCAAGCGTTGTCCGGAATTATTGGGCGTAAAGAGCTTGTAGGTGGCTTGTCGCGTCTGCCGTGAAAATCCAGGGCTCAACCCTGGACGTGCGGTGGGTACGGGCAGGCTAGAGTGTGGTAGGGGAGACTGGAACTCCTGGTGTAGCGGTGAAATGCGCAGATATCAGGAAGAACACCGATGGCGAAGGCAGGTCTCTGGGCCATTACTGACACTGAGAAGCGAAAGCATGGGGAGCGAACAGGATTAGATACCCTGGTAGTCCATGCCGTAAACGTTGGGCACTAGGTGTGGGGAACATTCCACGTTTTCCGCGCCGTAGCTAACGCATTAAGTGCCCCGCCTGGGGAGTACGGCCGCAAGGCTAAAACTCAAAGGAATTGACGGGGGCCCGCACAAGCGGCGGAGCATGCGGATTAATTCGATGCAACGCGAAGAACCTTACCAAGGCTTGACATGCACCGGACAGCTGCAGAGATGTGGCCTTCTTTGGACTGGTGCACAGGTGGTGCATGGTTGTCGTCAGCTCGTGTCGTGAGATGTTGGGTTAAGTCCCGCAACGAGCGCAACCCTCGTTCCATGTTGCCAGCGCGTAATGGCGGGGACTCATGGGAGACTGCCGGGGTCAACTCGGAGGAAGGTGGGGACGACGTCAAATCATCATGCCCCTTATGTCTTGGGCTTCACGCATGCTACAATGGCCGGTACAAAGGGTTGCGATACTGTGAGGTGGAGCGAATCCCAAAAAGCCGGTCTCAGTTCGGATTGGGGTCTGCAACTCGACCCCATGAAGTCGGAGTCGCTAGTAATCGCAGATCAGCAACGCTGCGGTGAATACGTTCCCGGGCCTTGTACACACCGCCCGTCAAGTCACGAAAGTCGGTAACACCCGAAGCCAGTGGCCCATCCCTTGTGGGGGGAGCTGTCGAAGGTGGGATCGGTGATTGGGACTAAGTCGTAACAAGGTAGCCGTACCGGAAGGTGCGGCTGGATCACCTCCTTTCTAAGGAGCTACACCAAGTATTGGTGGCCGCTTGCACGACCGTTCGTGTCGTGGGTGGTTGCTCAAGGGTGGAACATCAACGAATAGGCGCTTCACTGTCATGGTGGCAGGTCACGAGTACGGTTCCTTCGGGGATCTGGAAGGTGGCTGGCTGGTATGGGGGTTTGAGGTGGAGGCACGCTATTGGGTTTTGAGGCTGCACGCGCATCCTGCTTCTCCTGTTAGGAGGGTGGGTGTGTGTGGCTGGTCCTCCCCGTCATCGGCATCGCCTGTGTGGTGATGCTGGTGGGGGTGTGGGGTTGTTCTTTGAGAACTGCATAGTGGACGCGAGCATCTTTGTAAGCAATAGTGTCTTTGTAAGTGTTGCCTAAGTTTCTAAGGGCGCACGGTGAATGCCTGGGCACGAGGAGCCGATGAAGGACGTAGGAGTCTGCGATAAGCCTCGGGGAGGTGACAACCGACCTGTGATCCGAGGATGTCCGAATGGGGAAACCCACCAGGAGTCATGTCCTGGTACCCACTGTTGAATGTATAGGCAGTGTGGAGGGAACGCGGGGAAGTGAAACATCTCAGTACCCGCAGGAAGAGAAAACAACAGTGATTCCGTGAGTAGTGGCGAGCGAAAGCGGAAGAGGCCAAACCTGTTCTGTGTGATACCCGGCAGGGGTTGCAGGATAGGGGTTGTGGGACGTGTCGGACGGTTCTGCCGGATCGTCGACGTGAGCGTGCAGTAGTAGTCGAAGTCGTGGTGAGTGCGACGGCGTAGAGGGTGTGACCCCCGTAGACGAAACTTCTGCCGCGCGTGATGCTGTTCCCAAGTAGCACCGGGCCCGTGAAATCCGGTGTGAATCTGCCAGGACCACCTGGTAAGCCTGAATACTACCTCGTGACCGATAGCGGACAAGTACCGTGAGGGAAAGGTGAAAAGTACCCCGGGAGGGGAGTGAAATAGTACCTGAAACCGTGCGCTTACAATCCGTCGGAGCCTTGAGGGGTGACGGCGTGCCTTTTGAAGAATGAGCCTGCGAGTTAGTGGTCGGTGGCGAGGTTAACCCGTGTGGGGTAGCCGTAGCGAAAGCGAGTCTGAACGGGGCGTTCAGTCGCCGGCTCTAGACCCGAAGCGAAGTGATCTATCCATGGGCAGGGTGAAGCGCGGGTAAGACCGCGTGGAGGCCCGAACCCACTTCAGTTGAAAATGGAGGGGATGACCTGTGGATAGGGGTGAAAGGCCAATCAAACTTCGTGATAGCTGGTTCTCCCCGAAATGCATTTAGGTGCAGCGTTGCGTGTTTCGTGCCGGAGGTAGAGCACTGGATAGGCGATGGGCCCCACCGGGTTACTGACCTTAGCCAAACTCCGAATGCCGGTACGTGAGAGCGCAGCAGTGAGACTGTGGGGGATAAGCTTCATAGTCGAGAGGGAAACAGCCCAGAACATCAGCTAAGGCCCCTAAGCGTGTGCTAAGTGGAAAAGGATGTGGAGTTGCTGAGACAACCAGGAGGTTGGCTTAGAAGCAGCCACCCTTGAAAGAGTGCGTAATAGCTCACTGGTCAAGTGATTCTGCGCCGACAATGTAGCGGGGCTCAAGTACACCGCCGAAGCTGTGTCACTCCATGTATGTGGGGTGGGTAGGGGAGCGTCGTGCAGACAGTGAAGCTGCGGGGTAACCCAGTGGTGGAGACTGCACGAGTGAGAATGCAGGCATGAGTAGCGAAAGACGGGTGAGAAACCCGTCCGCCGATTGATCAAGGGTTCCAGGGCCAGGTTAATCCGCCCTGGGTTAGTCGGGACCTAAGGCGAGGCCGACAGGCGTAGTCGATGGACATCGGGTTGATATTCCCGAACCGATCGTAGAAGGACCCATACCGAGGCATGCGATGCTAACCATCCGAACCTGCCTCGTCTCCTTCGGGAGGCGTGTGTGGGGGAGCATGGGAACCAAGTATGTAGTAGGTCAGCGCAAGGGATGACGCAGTGAGGTAGCTTCCGCGGACTTAATGGAATAGTCCGTCTAAGCGAGCAGCCCGCGCACCGGTAATGCGGTGCCGTATGGGGTGAGACGTGATGGGGATCCCGTAGGGGCGTAGGTGAGTGATCCTGTACTGCCAAGAAAAGTTCCGGCGTGACAACTACGGTCGCCCGTACCCTAAACCGACTCAGGTGATCAGGTAGAGAATACCAAGGCGTTCGAGAGAATCGTGGTTAAGGAACTCGGCAAAATACCCCCGTAACTTCGGGAGAAGGGGGGCCTGAGGTGTGAGAGCACCGATGGCCGCAGAGACCAGGGAGAAGCGACTGTTTACTAAAAACACAGGTCCGTGCGAAGTCGTAAGACGCTGTATACGGACTGACGCCTGCCCGGTGCTGGAAGGTTAAGAGGACCGGTTAGACCCTTCGGGGTCGAAGCTGAGAATTTAAGCCCCAGTAAACGGCGGTGGTAACTATAACCATCCTAAGGTAGCGAAATTCCTTGTCGGGTAAGTTCCGACCTGCACGAATGGCGTAACGACTTCTCCACTGTCTCAACCGCGAACTCGGCGAAATTGCATTACGAGTAAAGATGCTCGTTACGCGCAGCAGGACGGAAAGACCCCGGGACCTTTACTATAGTTTGGTATTGGTGTTCGGGACGGCTTGTGTAGGATAGGTGGGAGACTGTGAAGCATGGACGCCAGTTCGTGTGGAGTCATCGTTGAAATACCACTCTGGTCGTTCTGGATTCCTAACCTCGGTCCGTGATCCGGATCAGGGACAGTGCCTGATGGGTAGTTTAACTGGGGCGGTTGCCTCCTAAAGAGTAACGGAGGCGCTCAAAGGTTCCCTCAGCCTGGTTGGCAATCAGGTGTTGAGTGTAAGTGCACAAGGGAGCTTGACTGCGAGACAGACATGTCGGGCAGGTGCGAAAGCAGGAACTAGTGATCCGGCACCTCATTGTGGAATGGGTGTCGCTCAACGGATAAAAGGTACCCCGGGGATAACAGGCTGATCTTGCCCAAGAGCTCATATCGACGGCATGGTTTGGCACCTCGATGTCGGCTCGTCGCATCCTGGGGCTGGAGTTGGTCCCAAGGGTTAGGCTGTTCGCCTATTAAAGCGGTACGCGAGCTGGGTTTAGAACGTCGTGAGACAGTTCGGTCCCTATCCGCTGCGCGCGTTGGATATTTGAGAAGACCTGTCCCTAGTACGAGAGGACCGGGATGGACTGACCTCTGGTGTGCCAGTTGTTCTGCCAAGAGCATGGCTGGTTGGCTACGTCGGGAAGGGATAACCGCTGAAAGCATCTAAGCGGGAAGCCTGCTTCAAGATGAGATATCCGTGCCCCGTTTGGGGTGAGAGGCCCCCAGCAGATCACTGGGTTGATAGGCCAGATGTGGAAGCACAGTAATGTGTGGAGCTGACTGGTACTAATGGCCGATGACTTATTCAACATTTATGTCTGTTGCTGTGTGATGTTCGCGTCTACTGTGTGGTTCTCGAAGAACAACCACCATCATGCTCGGCCCGTTTGTGGGGTGTGGGTGTGGGGGGTCTGGTTGTCTCGTCGTGTTACGGCGGTCATAGCGTCGGGGAAACGCCCGGTTCCATTCCGAACCCGGTAGCTAAGCTCGACAGCGCCGATGGTACTGCACTCGGTAGGGTGTGGGAGAGTAGGTCGCCGCCGGACATCTTCCTTCGAGAGAGGGGGGAAGAGGTCGTGGTTGCTGTGTGTGAGTGGTGGTGTCGTGGCACACCGGTCCCGCACTGGGTCCCTTTGTGGGGGGTCTGGGTGTGGGGGTGGTGGTGCCGACACGTGAAGCCATTCGCAAACGCACCATGGTCTCTCCCCCCTCTTTTTTCATGCCCTGACACCCGGGCCCCGCACACACGGAGCGGGCCGGTCTCCCTGAGGGTTCCGACGGCCTGTGCCGGCCTCCCCGGTGCGCTGCGTCGCGGGGTCTGCGGGCGAGGTGAATGCAGTCACGGTCGCGCGCGCCAGAGACGCCGCGGACGGTCCGGTGCCCTACCGTGGAGATCAGCTGGACACGCGGCCGCAGGCCGTCTACATACACCATGAACAGGGGCGCAGAGATGGAAGACCGGGATCGCCACGACTCCCGCGATGCACGCGGAGACGACTCCCGAGGTGCCCATCGTCAGACAGGACCAGGCGGACGGCAGCGCGACGGCGCGCGATCGACCGGCGGCTCCCGCCCCTACCGTTCGGATGCGCGTCGCGACGACGACCGGCCGCGCCGCGACGGCGAACGCTTCAGCGGCTCGCGCCCGCGCCGCGACAGCGGCTCGCGCGCGGACCGTCAGGGCGACCGCTTCGGGGATCGGCGCCCGCGCCGCGAGGGGGACCGCCGCGGCGACGATCGTCCGCGTCGAGACGGAGGCCGCTCTTTCGACGGTCAGACCCGTCGTGACGGCGAGCGTCGATTCTCCGATCGTCCCCGCCGGGACGAGCAGGGCCGGCCCGGTGATCGTCCCCGGCGCGACGGCGACCGTTCCTACGGCTCCCGCCCTCCGCGCGAGGGGGGCCGGCGCTCCGACGACCGCGGGCGCCGTGACGGGGAGCGTCGTTTCTCCGACCGATCCGCACGGGACGGTGGGCGTTCGTATGGCGACCGGCCCCGTCGGGATGGTGACCGTCCTTACGGTGACCGCCCTCGCCGTGATGGTGACCGTCCCTACGGTGACCGTCCGCGTCGTGATGGTGAGCGCCCCTATGGCGACCGGCCCCATCGGGATGGTGACCGCTCCTATGGCGACCGTCCCCGTCGTGACGGTGACCGCCCTTACGGCGACCGGCCTCGTCGTGACGGTGATCGTCCGCGTCGTGACGGCGATCGCTCCTACGGTGATCGTCCGCGTCGTGATGGTGAGCGGTCCTATGGCGGCCGTCCCCGTCGTGATGGTGAGCGGTCCTATGGCGACCGTCCCCGTCGCGACGGCGGGCGTCCGTCGGACTCGCCGTGGAAGGACACCGATCGCCGGGGCGACCGCCCTTCGCGCCCCGGCCAGGAGCGCCGCAGCGCGTGGATCGAGGAACCCGAGATCCCCGAGGCGATCACCGGCCGTGAGCTCGACCGCGACGCCCACGAGGAGCTGCGCAGCCTCTCCAAGGAGACCGCGCAGCGGGTGGCCCGTCACCTCGTCGCGGCCGGCGCCCTCGTCGAGGACGACCCCGAGACGGCCGTCGCCCATGCGCGCTTCGCCGCGCGTCGTGGCGGCCGCGTCGGCGTGGTCCGGGAGACCTACGGCATCACCGCCTACCGGGCCGGCGACTACGCCACGGCGCTCAAGGAGCTGCGCACCGCCGTGCGCATCACGGGGCGCTACGACCTGCTTCCCATGATCGCCGACTGCGAGCGCGGCCTGGGGCGCCCTGAGAAGGCGCTCGACCTCGCCGCCTCGCCCGAGGCGGAGAAGCTCGACGCCGTCCCCACCATCGAGATGATGATCGTCGTCGCCGGTGCCTACGCGGACACGGGCGACATCTCCACGGCGCTCGCCTCCCTCGAGATGCCCGCCCTGCGCCAGAAGGTCAACGGCGCATGGCAGGTGCACCTCTGGGTCGCCTACGCCGACCTGCTCGAGCAGGCCGGTCGGTCGGAGGAGGCCCACCGATGGCTCACCCTCGCGGCCGACACCGACACCGAGCTGCTCACCGATGCGGCGGAGCGCCTCGGGCGTCCCGCCCCCGTCCAGGAGGACCCCTCCTGGGAGGACGACGAGCAGGTGACCGTCATCGACGCCTTCGTGGATCTCGAGGACGCCGACGAGCACTCCGAGCCCGACGCCGATGAGGACCTCGACGGCGAGGACGTCGACGGCCAGGATGCCGACGGCGAGGACGAGCAGCCGGTGGACGAGGAGCCGCACGAGCGGGCCCCCGAGGTCGAGCATGAGAATCCCGAGTCCGAGTCCGAGCCCGCGGACGTCAGCGACCCGGAGTCGTCCGACGAGCCCGAGCACGCCGCCCCGGAAGCCGAGGACGCCGCCCCGGAAGCTGAGGGCCCGCAGGACGGGACCTCTGACGGCGACGAGCCCGACGCCGCTGCCGAGCCCGACACCACCACCGAGCCGGAGCCCTCCGCGGCACGTGCCGACGACACCGTGGCTGACGAGCCGACGGACGAGCCGGCCGCCGACGACCCCTCCCACGAGGTCGACGAGCCCGCCGAGGAGACCGCGACCGACGAGCCCGCCGAGGAGGAGCGCGCATGATCCGCCGTCCCGACCTGTCCCTGCTCGACCGCTACGACGCCCTCCTGCTGGATCTCGACGGCACCCTCATGAACGGGGCGCGACCGATCCCCGGCGCCGCGGACGGCGTCGACGGAGCCCGCGCGAAGGGCCGCAGCATCGTCTTCGCGACCAACAACGCGTCCCGCACGCCCGAGCAGGTGGTCTCCCATCTGGCAGGCGTCGGCGTCACCGCCGCCGAGGACGAGATCGTCACCTCCCCGCAGATCGCCGCCCGGCTGCTCGCCGAGGACCTCGACGAGGGTGCGTCCGTGCTCGTCATCGGCGGTCCCAGCCTCTCGGCCGAGATCAGCACCGTGGGGCTGACCCCGGTGGCCGAGGACGGCGAGGACGTCGTGGCCGTCGTGCAGGGCTGGGCCCCCTCCGTGGGCTGGCAGCAGCTCGCCGAAGGCGCCTACGCGCTGCGCCGCGGCGCCCGCTGGATGGCGACCAACACCGACGCGACCCTCCCCACCGAGAAGGGCCTCGCCCCGGGCAACGGCGCACTCGTCGCGGCCGTGCGCCATGCGACCGGTCTCGAGCCCGAGGTCGCCGGCAAGCCCGAGCCGGGCATGTTCGAGCTCGCGGCCCGCCAGGTCGGCTCGGCCTCCCCGCTCGTCGTGGGCGACCGCCTGGACACCGACATCGAGGGCGGCAACCGTGCCGGCATCGACACCCTGCTCGTCCTGACGGGCGTGTCGACCGTCCTCGAGGCGCTCCACGCCGTCCCGCGGCAGCGCCCCACCTGGATCCACGCCGACCTGACCGGTCTGGACGCCCCCTGCCCGGCGGCGGTCGTCGACGGCGACCGCGCCCGCTGCGGGGCCGTCAGCGCGCGCTGGCAGGACGGGGACATCGCCCTGCTCGGCGACGCGGCCGACCTGCGCACCATCCGGGCGGCTCTCGCGCTCGTCGTCGCGCACTGCCCCGATGCCCCGTGGAAGGGCCGTCTGCTCGACGCGGACGGGCAGGACGCGGCGCTCGCGGCCTCGTGACGCGCCGTCTCGACCTCGCCCTGGTCGACGCCGGTCTCGCCCGCTCGCGCACCCACGCCCGGCGCATCGTCGAGGAGGGCCGGGCCCGCATCGACGGCGCCCGTGCCGCCAAGCCGGCTGCCCCGGTCGCCGACGGCGCCGTGGTCGAGGTCGTCGACGTGCCCGACGGCATCGAGTACGCCTCCCGCGCGGCCCACAAGCTCGCCGGCGCCCTCGACGCGCTCGGACCCGACCCCGCCGGGCTGCGCTGCCTCGACGCGGGCGCCTCGACGGGCGGCTTCACCGACGTGCTCGTGCGGCGCGGTGCGCTCCGCGTCGCCGCCGTCGACATCGGCACGGGCCAGCTCGCACCCCACCTCGTGGCCGATCCCCGGGTCGAGGTCCACGACGCCACGAGCATCCGCGGTCTCGACCCCGCCCGCATCGGCGGACCGGTGGACCTCACCGTCGCCGACCTCTCCTTCATCTCCCTGACGGCCGTGATCGCCGACCTCGCGCGCGCGACCGCCCTCGGCGGTCACCTGCTCGTGATGGTCAAGCCCCAGTTCGAGGTGGGGCGCGGGCGCCTGCCCCATGGCGGCGTGGTCCGCGACCCCCGCCACCGGCGCGAGGCGGTGCTCGGCGTGGCCCGGGTCGGAGGGGAGTGCGGACTGCGGGTCGAGGGCGCCGAGCGCAGCGAGCTGCCCGGTCAGGACGGCAACGCCGAGTACTTCCTCCGGCTGCGCCACACGGGGGAGACCTGCACGCCCGACGCGAGCGCCTGTGACATGATCGAGCGCGCGACGGGCCCGCGCCCCGACCCCGATCCGACACCCCGCGCCCTCGAGGAGGACCTGCGACCATGAGACGGTTCCTGCTCTACGTGCACACGGGACGGGACACCGCGCTGAGCGCCATGCTCACCGTCCTCGACGAGATGGAGCGGCGCGGCGTGCGCGGCGTCGTCGTGGACGACCAGCTCGAGGAGATCCGCGGCGCCGACCAGCGGCTCGTGCCGGCCGGGCTGCTCGAGCGGGTCGACTCGGACCGCGTGGACGTGGTCGACGCGGTCTCGGCGGCCGACATGGTCGAGCTCGGCATCGTCCTGGGCGGCGACGGCACCATCCTGCGGGCGCTCGAGGTCGTGCGCGCCGCGGGCGTGCCCCTGCACGGCGTGAACCTCGGCCATGTCGGGTTCCTCGCCGAGAGCGAGGTCGCGGAGCTGTCCGACACGGTGCGCCGACTGCTCGACGGGGACTACGAGATCGAGGAGCGCTCGACCCTCGACGTGGCCGTCTTCGACCGCGAGCAGACCCTGCTGCGCACCGACTGGGCGCTCAACGAGGCCTCCCTCGAGAAGGCCGACCGCCAGAAGATGGTCAACGTCGTCCTCGAGATCGACGAGCGTCCCGTGTCCTCCTTCGGCTGCGACGGCGTGCTGCTGTCGACCTCGACCGGCTCGACCGCCTACGCCTTCAGCGCCGGTGGCCCCGTCGTCTGGCCCGAGGTCGACGCCTTCCTGGTCGTACCCCTCGCCGCGCACGCCCTGTTCGCGCGCCCCCTCGTGCTCGGCCGCTCGTCCCTGGCCGCCGTCGAGCTCGTGACCGACAACCACGACCCCGCCGTGCTGACCCTCGACGGCCGCCGCACGATGGACGTGCTGCCCGGCATGCGCCTCGAGGCGCGCCTGTCACCGCAGTCCGTCCGGCTCGCCCGGCTCGCCCCCACGCCGTTCGCGGACCGTCTCGTGGAGAAGTTCCAGCTGCCCGTCGTCGGCTGGCGGGGGCGGGACGCCCAGGAGTCCTGATGCTCTCCACGCTCAGGATCCGGCACATCGGCGTGATCGACGACGCCCTGCTGGAGTTCGGCCCCGGCTTCACCGCCCTGACGGGCGAGACGGGCGCCGGCAAGACCATGGTCGTCACCGGCCTCTCCCTCCTGCTCGGAGGCCGCCTCGACTCGCGCCGCGCCGGCGCGGCGAGCACCGTCGACGGCACCCTCGTGCTCGAGGGCCACGAGACGCTGGCCGCCGAGCTCGACGAGCTCGGGGCCGAGGAGGACGACGGCGAGGTCCTCATCGTGCGTCGCACCACGCGCGACGGCCGCTCGCGCGCCCAGATCGGCGGCGTGCCCGTCCCGATCGGCACCCTCGCCCGGCTCGTCGGCTCCGCCGTGACCGTGCACGGGCAGTCCGACCAGCAGCGCCTGCGCGACCCCGACCCCCAGCGCGAGGCCCTCGACTCCTACGCCGGCGCCCCCGTGGCCGACCTCGTCGCCGCGCACCGCGAGCTCTGGAGCGTGCGCGAGACCCTGCACGCGGAGCAGCGGCGGCTCGCCGCTCTGCTCGACGAGCGCGATCGCCGGGGGGAGGCACTCACGAGCGCCCTCGAGCGGCTCGAGGCCCTCGACTCCCGCCCCGGCGAGGACGACGAGCTGCGGGCCGAGCTCGACCGTCTCGCCCACGCCGTCGACCTGCGGGCCGACGCCGAGCGCGGCTCCCTCGCGCTGGTCGGCGACGACGCCCCCTCGGCCGTCTCCCTCGTCGACATCGCCGCCGAGGCCGTGCGCGCCGCCTCCCGCACCGACCCCGAGCTCGAGGGCCTCGCCGAGCGGCTCGACGCCGCCCGCCTCGACCTCTCGGACATCGCCGCCGACCTGGGGCGCTACGCCGACGGGATCGACGCCTCCCCGGGTCGCCTCGACGCCGCCAACGAGCGCCTCCACGAGCTCACCGTGGCCGTGCGCGACCTCGCGCCCGTGCTCGGGCCCGCGACGGACGTCGCGGGCCTGCTCGAGGCCTCCCGCACCGCCGCTGCGGACCTCGACCGCTTCGAGGGGGCGCACGAGCGCCTCGCGACCGTCGAGCACGAGCTCGCCGAGCTCGAGCCGCGGCTCGAGCACATCGCCACGGAGCTCACGGCAGCCCGCACCGCCGCCGCCGACCGGCTCGCTGACGCCGTCCAGCGCGAGCTCGCGCACCTCGAGATGCCCGGCGCCTCGCTGCGCGTCGAGGTCGTGCCCGCCACGCCGCGGGCCCACGGGCGCGACGGCGTCCGGATCCTGCTCGCCCCCCATCCGGGCGCCGAGCACATGCCCGTCGCGACGGCCGCCTCCGGCGGCGAGCTGTCCCGGGTCATGCTCGCCCTCGAGGTCGCGCTCGCCTCCTCGCGCGACGACGAGCTCGCCGCCCCCGTCTTCGTGTTCGACGAGATCGACGCCGGCATCGGCGGCCGGGCGGCCCTCGCCGTCGGCCAGCGGCTCGCGCGCCTGGCGCGCCACGCCCAGGTCATCGTCGTGACCCACCTGCCGCAGGTCGCCGCCCACGCCTCGACCCACCTGCGGATCGTCAAGGAGGCCGACGACGGCACCACGACCTCGACCGTCGAGGCGCTCGACCGCGCCGGCCGGGTGAGGGAGCTGGCCCGCATGCTCGCGGGCGACGACGCGTCGGAGGTCGCGCGCGCCCACGCCGAGGAGCTGCTCGCCGACGCGACCGCGGGGGCGGCGCGATGAGCGGGCCCGTCCGGGGGCCCGCACGGATCGGGCGCCGCACCAAGGACCTCACCAAGCGCCTCGTGCCGGGGGACGTGGCCGTCATCGACCACGAGGACATCGACCGCGTGGCCGCCGAGGCGCTCGTCGAGAAGCACCCCGCCGCCGTGCTCAACGCCGCCCGCTCGATCTCGGGCCGCTACCCCAACGCCGGGCCCCGCATCCTCACCGAGGCGGGCATCCTGCTCGTCGACGACCTCGGCGCGGACGTCATGACCGACCTGGTCGAGGGCGAGCGCCTCGTCGTCCACGAGGACGGCGCCGTCGCGGTCGACGACCGGCAGGTCGCACACGGCACGGTGATGGACGCCGCGCGCGTCGCTGTCGCCCTCGAGGCCGCCCGCGAGGGCCTGTCCGCCCAGCTCGAGCTGTTCGCCGAGAACACCATGCAGTACATGCTGCGCGAGCGGGACCTCCTGCTCGACGGCATCGGCACCCCGGACGTGCGCACCGACATGCACGCCCGGTCGGTGCTGATCGTCGTGCGCGGCTACCACTACAAGGAGGACCTGCAGACCCTGCGGCCCTTCATCCGCGAGAACCGTCCCGTCATCATCGGCGTCGACGGGGGAGCCGACGCCGTGCTCGAGGCCGGCTACCACCTCGACATGATCATCGGGGACATGGACTCGGTGACCGATCGCACGCTGCGCGGCGGGGCCGAGCTCGTCGTGCACGCCTACCGGGACGGGCGCGCGCCGGGCCTCGAGCGGCTGCAGGAGCTCGGGCTCGACGAGAGCGCCGTGGCCTTCCCCGCCTCCGGCACGAGCGAGGACATCGCGATGCTGCTGGCCGACGAGAAGGGCGCGAGCGTGATCGTGGCCGTCGGCACCCACGGCACCCTCGAGGAGTTCCTCGACAAGGGCCGCGCCGGCATGTCCTCGACCTTCCTCACCCGCCTGCGGGTCGGGTCGAAGCTCGTCGACGCCAAGGGCGTCTCCCGCCTGTATCGTCAACGGATCTCGACCGCCCAGCTGGTGCTGCTCGCGGTCGCGGGGATCCTCGCGCTCGGCGTCGCGCTGTGGGCCACCCCGGGCGGGCAGGCCCTGTTCCAGATCGTCGGCGCCCGCCTGGACGACCTGCTGTCCTGGTTCACCGCCCTGTTCGCCGCCTATCCCGAATCCTCCGGGGAGAGTGCCCTCTCGTGATCGACTTCCGCTACCACCTCGTCTCGCTGATCTCGGTGTTCCTCGCCCTCGCGGTGGGGATCGTGCTCGGCGCCGGCCCGCTGCGCGAGTCCCTCGGCACCCAGCTCGCGGGCCAGGTCGAGCAGTTGCGCACCGAGAAGGACGCGCTGCGCACCGACAACGACAATCTCACCGCGGCCAACGACCAGCTCGGCACGTACATCACCCAGACCGCCCCGACCCTGGTCGCGGGCACGCTGACCGGACGCTCGGTCGCGGTCATCACCGACGACTCCTCGACCCGCACGAGCGTCGAACAGCTCTCCGTGCTCGCGACCGACGCGGGCGGCACCGTGCCCGTGCGCGTGACCCTCGGGACCACCCTGTGGGATCCCGCGGGCGACGCCGACCGCGCCGCCGCGCTCGCCGCCCTGCGCACCGCCGCCCCCGGCCTCGAGCTGAGCGGGGACGACGACGCCCAGCGCCTGTCGTCGGCCGTCGTCACCGTGCTCACGGCCTCCTCGGATCAGCTCGGGCACAGCGAGCGCGCCACCGCCCTCGAGTCGCTCGTGTCCTCGCAGATCATCACCGTCGACGGGCAGCTCGACGGCCCGGTCGAGGGCCTCGTCTACGCGAGCGCCGCCCCGGACCAGCTCGTCGACTCGGGAGACGACGACGCCGCGGCCGCCACCCGCGCCCAGCTGCTCAACACCGCGCAGACGGCGATCCTCACCACGATCGTCGACGACCGGATCCCGAGCGTCGTGGCCGGTTCGACGCCCGGCTCCGACGACACCACGGGCATCATCCGCACGGCGCGCGGGGGCTCCCGCTTCTCGAGCATCTCGACCGCCGACGGCCTGCAGCGCGCCGACGGGCCGCCCGTCGCCGTGCTCGCCCTCGCCGAGCAGTTCGACGGCGGCGCGGGCGACTACGGCACCGGCGCGGGCGCGCAGGCGCGCCTGCCCGAGAACGTCGCCGGCAGCGACGGCAGCGGCGGGGCCCCGGCGGCCTCGGACGGCGGCCAGGGATGAGCGCACGCCGCGGACGGCTCGTCGCCACGCTCCGCCACGAGCTCGAGCGCACCAACTTCCACGGACGCACCGTGACCCTCGCCGAGGGGGTCGCCGTCTCGGGCGCGGCCGCGGCCCTGGCCGCCCTCGCGCGCCGGCCCGCCGACGCCGCCGTGCTCGTAGGCATCGGCGTGCTGGGCCTGGCCGACGACCTCGTCGAGCACCGCCAGCGGCGCGCCGGGCGCCCCGTCGCCAAGGGGCTGCGCGGCCACGTGCGGGCGCTGGCCGCGGGCCGCCCGACCACCGGCGGCCTCAAGCTCGTGGGCATCCCCGTGCTGTGCCTGGCCGGCGCCGCCCGGGCCGAGCACCCCCGCCTCGTGCTCGTCGACGCGGCGCTCACGGCGGGCTGCGCGAACCTCGCCAACCTGCTCGACCTGCGCCCGGGGCGCGCCCTCAAGGCCTCCCTCATGCCCGCCGCCCTGCTCGCGACCCTGCCCGTCCAGGACGGCGGGACCGCCGAGAGGGCCGCCGGGGGCCGGACCCTCGCGATCGCCGCCCTGCTCCCCGCCCTCGCGGCCCTGCCGGTCGACCTCGACGAGCGCGGCATGCTCGGCGACGCGGGCGCCAACGTGCTCGGCGCCGCCGTCGGCACCGCCCTGGCCCGCCGCACCCCGCCCGGCGTGCGCCTCGCCCTGCTCGCGGGCGTCGTCGCGCTCACGGTCGCGAGCGAGCGCGTCTCCTTCAGCGCCGTGATCGCCCGCACTCCCTGGCTCGAGCGTCTCGACCGGATCGGCCGCCGCGCCGACGGGCCCGACGAGGCGGGGCCGGCATGAGCGCTCCCGCCGCACCCCGCAGCTCCGCGACCGTGCGGGGCATCGCCCGGGCCGCCGGGCTCATCCTCGTCGTCACCATCGTGGCCCGCATCGCGGGCTTCGTCCGCTACCTCGTGTTCGGCGCGACCGTCGGCGCCGGCGACGTCGGGACCGCGTACGCGAGCGCCAACCTGCTGCCCAACGTCCTGTTCGAGGTCGTCGCGGGCGGGGCCCTCGCGGGAGCCGTCATCCCGCTGGTCGCAGGGCTGATCGAGCACGACGAGGACGGCAGCGGCGCCCGCCGGGCCTCGCGCGTCATCTCCGCCCTGATGGGCTGGATGCTGCTCGTCACGGTGCCGCTCGCGATCCTCGTGGCGCTGCTCGCGCATCCGATCGCGTCCCTCATCCTGGGCGGCGACGCGAGCGGGCCCGGCGCCATCCTGCTCGGCGCCCGCATGCTGCGCATCTTCGCGGTGCAGATCCCGCTGTACGGGGTCACGGTCCTGCTCGGCGCGTTCCTGCAGGCGCGGCGCCGGTTCCTGTGGCCCGCCCTGGTGCCGCTCGTCTCCTCGCTCGTCGTGATGGCCTCCTACGCCGTGTACGCGGCGCTGTCGCCCGCCGTCGCGACCGTCACCACCATCTCGCCGGCGACCGAGGCGGTGCTCGCATGGGGCACGACCGCCGGCGTGCTCATGATGGCCCTCCCGCTCGTGATCCCCGCCCGCCGCGCGGGCCTGCGCCTGATCCCCACCCTCCGCTTCCCCGAGGGCACGGCCCGGCAGGCCCTGGGCCTGGCCGGCGCGGGCCTCGGCGCCGTCGGCGCCCAGCAGGCCGCCTCCGCCCTGATCCTGCTGCTCGCCATGCGCGCGGGCGGCACCGGCACCCTTCCCGTGTTCCAGTACGCCCAGGCCGTCTACCTGCTGCCCTACGCGGTGCTCGTGGTCCCGCTCGTCACGAGCGTGTTCCCCCACCTGTCGGAGCTGCGCCTGGTCGGCGACGCCGACGGCTTCGCGCGCGCCGGGGCCATGTCGCTGCGCTCGGTCGTCGCGGTCGCTGCCGCCGGGGGAGCGGTGCTCTTCGCCGCGGCCCCGGCCATCGAGCAGTTCTTCCGCCTGCTCGACCGCGCGGGGGCCACGGGTGTCGGCTCGACCGTCGCCGCGCTCTCGCTGGGCCTGGCCCCCTACGCGGTCGCGACCCAGTCCACGCGCATCCTGTCGGCCGCGATGCGCGCCCGCGACGCGCTCGTCGTGGGCTCGGTCGGCTGGGTGTGCGCGGCCGTGCTCATCCTCCTGATAGTGCTGCCCTCGGCCACCCGCCGCACCGCCGAGGCGTCCACCGCCTTCGGCCTGTGCATCGCGCTCGGCATGTCCGTGGCCGCCCTCGTGGGCCTCAGCCGGCTCGGCGACGTGCTCGGGCAGGGTCCCTTGCGCCGCGGCCTGTTCCGCGGCTCGGCCCTGTCCGTGCTGGCCTACGTGCTCGCCGCGGTCGCGGGATACGCGGCGTGCCGAGCGCTCATGCGCGCCGGAGCCCACATGCCGCTGACGATCCTCGCCGGGGTGGTCGGCGGTCTCGCCGCCCTCGTCGTGGTCGCCGTCGTGCTCGGCCTCGGCGACCGCGAGACCCTCCGCCAGCTGCGGCGGGGACGCACCCCGACCCGCGCCGACACCGCCGCGCCCGTGCCCGCCGGCCCCGAGCAGTGAGCGCACCGTGACGACCGCCGGCCCGACGCCCGAGGCGGCCACCGTGCTGATCGTCGAGCCGCTCGCGACCGGCGGCCTGCACGCCCACGTGCACGACGAGATCGCCGCCCTGCGCGCCGCGGGGCTCGACGTGCGCCCCGCCGCGGTGAGCATCGGCCCGCGCCCGCGCCCGCTCGCCGACCTCCGGGCCGTGCGGGCCCTGCGCGCCGCGCTGCGCGCCGACGGGGTGCGCGCGGTGCACGCCCACGGCCTGCGCGCCGGCGCCCTGACCGCGCTCGCCCGAGGGCGACGCGGACGCGCCCCGCGCCTCGTCGTGACCCTGCACAACCGCACCGTCGGCTCGGCGCCCTCCCGTGCCGTCGGCGCCGCCCTGCTGCGTGTCCTCGCGCGCCGCGCCGACGCCGTCCTGGCCGTCTCCCCGGACCTCGTCGAGGACGCGCGCGCGGCCGGGGCCCGCGAGGTCGCCCTCGCCGTGGTCCCGGCCCGCTCCGCGCCGCCGGCGGCCGCCGACGCGCCACCGGCCCACGGCGCCGCGGCGAGTGCGCGCGAGGAGCGCGAGGCACGCGAGACGCATCGTGGCCTCGACGTGCTCGTGATCGCCCGCCTGGCGCCGCAGAAGGGCCTGCACGACCTGCTCGACGCCGCGGCCCTGCTGGGACGCGAGCATCCGGGGGCGGTCCGCGTCCGCGTGGTGGGCGAGGGCCCGCAGCGCACCGAGCTCTCCGCCCGCATCGCCGCCGAGCAGCTCGAGGTGGAGCTGCTCGGGCATCGCGACGACGTGCCGGAGCTCCTGGCCCGCTGCGACCTCGTGGTCTCCGCCGCCGTCTGGGAGGGCCAGCCCGTCGCGCTCCAGGAGGCCCTGCACGCAGGCCGCGCGATCGTCGCGACCGATGCGGGCGGCACCGCGTCCGTCGTGGGCGATGCCGTCCGTCTCGTCCCCGTCGGCGATGCCCCTGCGCTCGCCGCCGCGATCCTCGAGCTGGCCGATCCCGCCGCCCGGGCGCGTGCCGAGGCGGCCTCCAGCTCCCGCGCCGCCGAGCTGCCCGGGATCGAGGACATGACCACACAGCTGCGCGTCGTCCTGGCCCCTCGTCCCGCTCGCCGGTAGGGTGGGGGTCCGTGGCAGATCGCACCGTGAACTCGACCAAGCCCTTCCGCAACCCCGGCGTCACCAAGCACATCTTCGTGACCGGCGGCGTGGTGTCCTCCCTCGGCAAGGGGCTCACCGCCTCCTCGCTGGGCATGCTGCTCAGAGCGCGAGGACTGCACGTGACGATGCAGAAGCTGGACCCCTACCTCAACGTCGACCCGGGCACCATGAACCCGTTCCAGCACGGGGAGGTGTTCGTCACCGAGGACGGCGCGGAGACCGACCTCGACATTGGCCACTACGAGCGCTTCCTGGACGAGAACCTCACGCGCGACGCGAACGTGACGACCGGCCAGGTCTACTCCGGCGTGATCGCCAAGGAGCGCCGCGGCGAGTACCTCGGCGACACGGTCCAGGTGATCCCGCACATCACCAACGCCATCAAGGAGTCGATGCGCTCCCAGGCGTCCGAGGACGTCGACGTCATCATCACCGAGATCGGCGGCACCGTCGGCGACATCGAGTCCCAGCCCTTCCTCGAGGCGGCGCGCCAGGTGCGCCAGGACGTCGGCCGCGACAACGTGTTCTTCGTGCACGTCTCGCTGATCCCCTTCATCGGGCCCTCCCAGGAGCTCAAGACCAAGCCGACCCAGCACTCGGTCGCGGCCCTGCGCAGCATCGGCATCCAGCCGGACGCGATCGTGCTGCGCGCCGACCGGCAGCTGCCCGCCTCGATCAAGCAGAAGATCTCCTCGATGTGCGACGTCGACCTCGACGCCGTCGTGACCTGCCCCGACGCCCGCTCGATCTACGACATCCCGCACGTCCTGCACGACGAGGGCCTCGACGCCTACGCGATCCGCCGGCTCGACCTGCTCTCCCACGACGTCGACTGGTCGACGTGGGACGACCTGCTCGAGCGCGTCCACCAGCCCGAGTACGAGGTCACGGTCGCGATCGTCGGCAAGTACATCGACCTGCCCGACGCCTACCTGTCGGTCTCCGAGGCCCTGCGCGCGGGCGGCTTCGCCCACCGCGCCCGCGTGAACCTCAGGTGGGTGCCCTCGGACCTGTGCGAGACGCCCGAGGGCGCCGCGGCGCAGCTGCGCGACGTCGACGCGATCGTCGTGCCCGGCGGCTTCGGCATCCGCGGGCTCGACGGCAAGATCGGTGCGCTGCGCCACACCCGCACCAAGGGCGTCCCCACCCTCGGGCTGTGCCTGGGCATGCAGTGCATGGTCATCGAGTACGCGCGCGACGTGCTCGAGCTGGCCGACGCGAGCTCGACCGAGTTCGAGCCCGACACCGCCAACCCCGTCATCGCGACCATGGCCGAGCAGGAGCAGATCGTGACGGGGGAGGGCGACCTGGGCGGCACGATGCGGCTGGGCGCCTACCGCCACGAGCTCGTGCCCGGCTCGCTCGCGGCCGACACGTACGGCGCCACCACCGTCTCGGAGCGCCACCGCCACCGCTACGAGGTCAACAACGCCTTCCGCGACCGCCTCGAGGAGGCCGGCCTCGTGGTCTCGGGCGTCTCGGAGATCTCCGAGGACCGCGAGCTCGTGGAGTTCGTCGAGCTGCCCCGCGAGGTGCACCCCTACTACATCGGGACCCAGGCCCACCCGGAGCTGAAGTCCCGTCCCACGCGCAGCCATCCGCTGTTCGCGGGGCTCATCGGCGCCGCCCTCGAGGTGCAGAAGTCGACGCGCCTGCTCGAGGTGCACCCCGACCCGGCGACCGCGGTCGGCGCGCCGGTGGACGAGCCGGCCGAGGACTGAGCGTGGACGCGCCCGAGGACCGTCCGCTGCGGGACGAGCCGGGACGACGGGACGTCGCCGCCCGCCGCACCGTGCACCACGGCATGGTGTGGGACATCGTGCGCGACACGATCGACTTCGCCCCCGGCGTGCGGTTCGACCGCGAGTACGTGCATCACACGGGCGCCGTGGCGGTCCTCGCGGTGGACGAGCGCGACCGGATGCTGCTGATCCGTCAGTACCGTCATCCGGCCGGCGAGACCCTGTGGGAGATCCCCGCGGGTCTGCTCGACGTGGGAGGCGAGGCGGCGTCCGCGGCCGCGCTGCGAGAGCTGCGCGAGGAGACCGGGCACGACGCCCAGACCGTGCAGACCCTGCTCGACTTCCGTCCCAGCCCGGGCGGCTCCGACGAGGTCATCCGCATCTATCTCGTCACCGGGGTGCGCGCGGCCGTCGAGGACGGCTTCGTGCGCACCGACGAGGAGGCCGAGCTCGAGGTCCGCTGGGCCGGGATCGACGAGGTCGCCCGGGCGGTGCTCGCGGGCGACCTGACGAGCGGCTCGCTCGTGGCCGGGGTGCTCGCGCTCGTGGGGCATCGCGCCCTGGGCGCGCCGCTGCGCGGCCGGGACACCCCGTGGCCGGAGCGTCCCGGCCACGGGACGGACGGCTGACTCAGGCGCCGCGGTAGGCGTCGAAGGCCGCCGTGATCTTCGCGAGGGAGGCACGGGCGTCGGAGTAGCCCGCGATCGTGTTCTTGCCGAAGGGGTACTCGTGGCCCGCGGCGACGGCCGGCAGCTGCCGGTACAGCGGCGACTCGCGCAGCGCCGTCGTGAAGGCGGTCGTCGAGCCCGACAGGGTCGAGTCGTAGAACACCAGCTGGGCGTCGCCGACGACGTCGAGCACGCGCTCGTTCGAGACCGTCTTCTCGGGCTCCTTCTCGCCCTCGACCGCGGCGTTCTCCTGGGCGGACCAGGTGACGCCGAGCGGCAGCAGGAGCGTGCCCTGCATGTTCCCCTCGCCCCACGCGTACATGTTGCCCTCCTCGTAGGAGGCGACCACGCCGACCACGAGCCCCTGCGCGACGTCCGCGTACGCGGTCGCGGCGTCGTCGAGCTCCTGCTTCCAGTCCGCCGCGAGCGCCGTGTACTCGTCCTCACGGCCGAGGGCCTCGCTCACGCCCTTGACGCGGCCCTCCCAGTCCTTGCGCTGACCGCCGCGCAGCAGGAAGGCGTACACGGGGGCGATCTGCTCGAGCTGCTGGCGCACGTCGTCCTCGGTCGTGTTGGGCGCGAGGATCAGGTCCGGCTCGAGCTCGGCGATCTTCTCGATCTGGGGCTCCTGCTGGGAGACCACGACGGGCACGTCCTTGAGCTCGGCCCACAGCTCGGCGGGGACCCACTCCTCCTCGTCGCCCCCGCCGCCCTGGCCCGCGGGGCCGGTGCCGATCGGGGTGAGACCGAGGTCCATGGCCGCCTGTGTCGCGGCGTAGTGGAGGACCACGACCTTCTCGGCGCGGGCGGGGATCTCGACCTCGGTCCCGAAGGCGTCGGTCACGGTGCGGGTGCCGCTCGCGCCGCCCGCGTCCGAGCCGCCCGCGTCGGACGCCTCGTCCGTGCCGCCGTCCGAGCACGCCGCGAGGGCGCCGAGGGGGAGCAGGCCGAGACCCGTCAGCAGGGAGCGGCGGCCGAGCGGCGCCGTGGTCGTCCGCCGGTCGGAGGCAGGGGTGGTGGGGGTCATGGGATGTTCCTTTCCTGAGGGGTCGTCGGCCGTGCGGACGGCCGGGTGCCGTGTCGGGGCACCACGAGAGGACCGCCGTTGAGCGGGTCCTCGACGACGACGGCGTCCAGACCGGACACGTCGTCGAGCAGGGCGGGGGTGATGACCTCCGCCGGGGGTCCGCCGGCCACGATGCGGCCGTCCTTCATGACGACCAGGCGGCTCGCGTAGCGGGCGGCGTGGTTGATGTCGTGCAGGACGGCGACGACGGTGCGGCCGTCGGCGTGCAACTGGGCGAACAGGTCGAGCAGGGATATCTGGTGGGCGATGTCGCGGCGAGCGGCTGGAGGCTCCACTGCAGGGTGTCCTCGGTGCGGGCGTCCAGGGCTGCCTCGACGGCCGGGTCGTGCGCGCGGGCCGCGGCGAGCGGGGCGCCGTGCCCGGGCAGGTCGACCGGTGTGCCGGTGCGCAGGGACCCGAGGGCGCCGAGGAGGGTCAGCTCGAGGGTGTTGGCGGGGTTGTCGAGGTGCAGGTGGTCCTGCGCGCTCTCCTCGAGGAGGACCTCGCCGAGCGACATCGCGGCGAGCTCGCCGGGCGTCGTGCGCAGTAGGCCGAGCGCGAGCAGGGCGTCGAGCAGCGGGCGCAGGCGCGCCAGGGGCACGCCGCACGCGTCGGCGAGCTCGCGCTCGCCGGTGGTGCCGGCGGCGATCAGCTCGGGCAGGCCGAGGGTGACGGCCAGGCGCAGGGCCACGGGAGGCAGCAGCTCGGACATCTCGTGGACCGCGAGCAGGAGCTCGCGCGGGCTCGGGGCCGCCGCGGTCGCTGCTGGGGCGGGCCCCGCGTCGCTCGACGAGGTGGGCGCGGGCGCCTCGACGGGGTCCGCGGATCGTCGCCAGTAGCCCACGACCTCGACGTCCTCCTTCGGCAGACCCCGCTCGCGGCGCAGGTGCCGCCGGATCGGCGAGATGGTGAGGGTCTCCCCGGCGCACCAGGCGAAGGGGGGCTCGCCGACTGCTGGCCGGGCTGCTGCTCGGGGTCTCCCCGGCGCACCAGGCGAAGGGCCGCCCGGGTGGGAAGTCGAGGGCCCGGAGCGCGTCGAGCAGGAGCGTCGAGCGGCCCGGCTCGGTGTCAGCGTCGCGCACGAGCCAGCGGATGTCGGCGTCGGCGACGGGGTCGATCTGCTGGCGGTCCGCCGCGGAGGGCACCTCGATGAGGGCGATCACGGTGGTGCCGGCGGGCGCCTCCTCGAGCCAGCGCCCGATCGCGGGCAGCGCCGTCTCGTCCCCCATCAGCAGGTGCCAGTCGACGTCGTGGTTCACCCCGGCGCTCGACTTGGGGCCCGCGAACGCGAGCCGCGAGCCGATCGTGCACGAGAACGCCCAGTCGGAGGCGCGGCCGGCGTCGTGGCGGACGACGTCGATCTCGAGAGACCGGGCGGCGGGATCGTAGCGGCGCACGGTGTAGTCGCGGGTGAGCGGGAGCACGCCGGGCGCCCAGCCGAAGCGGTCGCCCTCCTGGGTGCCCGCAGCAGGCACGGGGCCGCCGGGCTCGGGCACGACGAGCTTGACGTGGTCGTCGAAGCCGTCCGAGCGGAAGGGACCGATCGGGTGGCCGTCGCGCTCGCCCCCGGCGAGCTGCTCGCCCGACACCGTCAGGCGCCGCATGTGGGGGCTGACGTCCTCGATGCCGGTCACCACCACGTCGCGCAGGCTGATGGGGAAGATCGACAGCGGTCGGGACGTGCGCGGCACGGGGGCTCCTGGTCGTCGGCGGGCTCCGGCCCCCACGCGACGCACGGCGTCGATAAGGAAACGTGGGCAGCACGAAAAAGACTCAGGTCACCCTCACCATGATCCGCGGGCATGGCAAAGCGCGCCGAGCGGACAGTCGGCGCAGGAGGCCTCAGAGGCTCTTCTCGATGACGGGCGCCGTGAGGTCGGCCTGCCAGGGCCGGGCGCCGAGCGCCTCGAGGTCCTCGCGCACGCCCGCGGCGCCGCCGTGCGGGTGCTCGTGCTCCCACACGTACCGGCGCAGGAGGGACGGGGTGAGCAGGTTCTCGGTGGGAACGTGGAGATCCTCGGCCCGGTGGCTGACGGCGTCCCGCACCCGGCCGTAGCGCTCCCACACCTCGGGATGCTTCTTCGACCACATCTTGTGAGCGGGCGGGTAGCCGGGCTCGGGGCGGGAGGGCTGATGCGCCGACGGCAGCTCGAGCCCCGAGCGGGCCACTTGCCACCACGTGTCCTTGCGCCGCAGCGGAGCGGGCAGGGCCGCGTCGAACGCGGCCTTCGACTGGATCGAGGCCTTGGCCGCGGCCACCAGGTCGCGGTCGCGCAGCACGCGGTGAGGGGAGAGGTCCTCGCGCCGCGCGACCTCGTCGCGCCGCTCCCACATCGCGCGGGCCGCCGCGAGCTGGCGGGGATGGCGCAGCACGCCGATCCCGTGCAGGGAGCGCCAGGGCTCGGCGGGCCGCTCGGGCACGCCGCGCTCGACGAGGTGGGCGAACTCCTGGCGCGCCCACTCGGCCTTGCCGTCGGTGCGGAGCCGCTCGGCCAGCACGTCGCGGACCTCGACGAGCACCTCGACGTCGAGGGCCGCGTAGACGAGCCACGGCTGGGGCAGGGGGCGCTTGGACCAGTCGGCCGCGGAGTGCTCCTTGGCCAGCCGCAGCCCGACGGTGTCCTCGACGACCGTGCCCAGCCCGACGCGGGGCATGCCGAGCAGGCGCGCGGCGAGCTCGGTGTCGAACAGGCGATGCGGCGTGAGGTCGAGCTCGGTGAGGCTCGGCAGGTCCTGGGTCGCGGCGTGCAGGACCCACTCGCGATCGGCGAGGGTCTCGCGCAGGGTGGCCGGAAGGGTGAAGGCGGTCGGGTCGATGAGGGCGGTCCCGGCCGCCTCGGTGCGCAGCTGGACGAGATAGGCCTTCTGGCTGTAGCGGTAGCTCGAGGCGCGCTCGACGTCGACGGCGACGGGCTCGTCGGCCACCTCGGCGGCCGCCTCGCACCAGGCCAGGAGCGGCTGGATCCGGTCGATCACCTCGGGCAGGCCGTCGCGCGGCCCGGTCAGCCGGGGCGGCTCGGGCGCGCCCGAGCCGGGAGCGGTCGCGTCGGGGCCGGTGGCGGTGGATCGTGCGGGATGCGGTGCGTCCATGGTCTTCGTCTCGTTCATGCCTCGTCCCCGGGGCGGGGGGAGCGAGCTCGGTGGCTCGGGGTGATGGGTGCGACGGGGGCGGGGGAGGGCGGCAGACCGCCCGCCGCGGCGAGCATGCTCGACCACGCGACCAGATGGGGCGCGAGCAGCACGGTGCCGTGCGGATCGTCGGCCGCCTCGGCCTCGTCCTCGTCGGGCGTCCAGGACACCCGCATCTCGACGTCGACCGTCGAGGGCCGCGAGGCGAGGGCGCCGTAGCTCTGGGAGACGACCCGGGTGGCGGTGCAGCCGAGCTCGTGGGCCGACGCGTCGGCGAGCTCGAGGGACTCCGTCACCCAGGACCACGCGACGTCGCCGAGCATCGACTCGATCGCGAACTCGGGCTCGAGCTGCGCCTGGACGAGGGCGACCATGCGCCATCGCCCCTGCCATCCCTCGTTGCCGTCGGGGTCGAAGAGCACGACCAGGCGTCCGCTCGCGAGCTCCTCGTCGTGCATGAGCACCTCTCCCGAGGCCGCCCAGGTGTGGGGCGCCATCCGGGAGGGAGCGGGGATCTCCGTGAGCTCGACCTCCGGTCGCAGCGGCGTCGCGGTCATCGCGGCGATCGCCCGGCCGAAGCCGTGGTCGGAAGGCGTGAGGCGGTGAACGGACACAGCGCCACAGTAGAGACCGGCGCGCCGAGCGCGGGGCAGGCGCGCCGTAGGGGCGCCCTGCAGGGCCGGTCCGGCGGCGGGGAGCGCGGTCGCCGCGTGCTCAGGCCTCGTGGCGCAGGGAGACGGAGTTGATGCAGTAGCGCTGGTCGGTCGGGGTCGCGAAGCCCTCGCCCTCGAACACGTGGCCCAGGTGCGAGCCGCAGTTCGCGCAGCGCACCTCGATCCGGCGCATGCCCAGCGAGGTGTCCTCGAGCAGCTCGACGGCGTCGCTGTCGGCGGGAGCCCAGAACGCAGGCCATCCGCAGTGCGCGTCGAACTGCTCTGCCGCGGTGAACAGCTCCGCGCCGCACGCGCGGCACACGTAGGTGCCCGCGGGGCGCACCTCCTCGTACTCGCCCGTGAAGGGACGCTCGGTGCCGCCCTCGCGCAGCACCTGGTACTCGTCGCGACCCAGGCGCTCGCGCCACTGCTCGGGCGTGAGCGCGATGGGGTAGGAACCGCTTCCGATGGGCTTGGACGACATGTCAGGACGTTCCGATCGTGGGAGAGCCGGGGTAGAGGTGGAGGACCGTGGCGTGCAGCTCGTCCTCGACCTTGTGCGCCCAGTCCTGGGCGAAGGTCTCCTCGAGCAGCTGCGGGTCGGAGAACACGACGACGGCCTGGGACTCGCAGTCATCGAGCAGGCGGCGGACGGCTGGCAGCGGGTCGTCCTCGCTGAGCGATCCCTCGGCGCGGCAGCCCACGCGCTCGAAGGCGTCGATCACGGTCGCCAGGACGGCGTCGGCGTCGGCGCGCGCGCTGTCCTCGGTGCGCTCGCGGCGCGCCCGTTCGACGATGGCCTCCCACGCGCCGCGCAGGTCGGCCATGCCGAGGGCGTCGATCACCTCGGCGACGAGCGAGCGATCGGTGTCGCGCGGCACGACGACGCGCACACGGTGGGGCGCGGCGGGCGCGTCCTCACCAGAGGCGTCGTCGTCCTCGGGGCCCAGCCCGAGGTAGCCGAGGGCGGTCATGGCGTCGGAGGCGTCGATGGGGACCTCGGACAGGACGATGAACGAGCTGCTCATGGTCCATGATCGTACGCGCCCCGGCCCACCTCGGGGCACCGGCGGCCCGGCCGTGCGGTGCTCGTAGACTGCGAGCCATGACGTCTCGCCCCCTCCCGTCGTTCGTCCTGCCGGTCGCCCGGGCGGTGGGATCGCGACGGCGGCGGCATGAGCGCGAGCGCCGTGCCCGCTGGGCGCACGCCGCGACGCTCGGCCTGACGGGCGCCGCCGGGGCGTTCGCGCTCAGCGCGGGCGCGCTCACGGTGGGCGCCCGCGTCATGGCGCGCCTGCCGCTCGTCCCGGTCGGCCGCCAGCGCTCGGACGCGACCGTGCGGGCCGTGTACCGCGACCGCGTCCACCTCGACGCGACCGCCGAGACCCGACGCCCGGGCTATCTCGCGATCCGGCAGGCGGGAGGGGCGGTCCACGTGCGCCTGGGCGCCGTGCTGGGCTCTCCCACCCCGACGAGCGTCGCACGTGTCCTGCTGGCCCAGGACACGCCGCGCCCCCAGGACCGGCTCGAGCTCGGGCCCGCCGGCACCAACGGGTACTACTGGGCCGGCGACCCCGCCACCGCCCACGGCCTCGACTTCGAGGACGTCGTGGTCGACTCGCCGGTCGGGGCGATGCCCGCCTGGCAGGTCACGCCGCGGGGCGAGGGCGACGGATCCGGCACGTGGGCGGTGCTCGTCCACGGCCACGGGGCCACGCGCGGGGAGACGCTGCGCGTCATGCCGCTGCTCTCCGAGCTCGGCCTCACCGCGCTCGCCATCACCTACCGCAACGACGCGGGAGCGGCCGAGTCCGCCGACCGGATGCATCATCTCGGCGCCGACGAGTGGGAGGACGCGGAGGCCGCGATCGTGCACGCCCTCGCCCACGGCGCCCGCCGGGTCGTGCTCGTCGGCTGGTCGATGGGGGGCGGGATCGCGCTGCGCACGTCCGTGCTCTCGGCGCACCGCGACGCGATCGCCGCCGTCGTCCTCGACTCGCCCGCCGTGGACTGGCAGGACATCCTCGACTACCACGCGAAGGCGCTGCGGGCGCCGCGGCCGATGCGCCGCCTGGCGCTGTGGATGATGCGCTCGCGCTGGGGCGCACGGGCGGTGCGGCTGCGCGAGCCGATCGCGCTCGCGCAGATGCGCCCCGCCTTCTACGGCGAGCACCTGCGCCATCGCACCCTGCTCCTGCACGCGATGGAGGACCGGACGGTGCCGCCCGGGCCGAGCGCCGAGCTCGCGGGGCTGAGGCCCGACCTCGTGCAGTACGTGCCCTTCCCCGAGGCCTCCCACACGCGCGAGTGGAACACGGACTCCGAGCGGTACGAGCGGGTGCTGACCCGCTTCCTGACGGACGTGCTCGGCCTGGCCGTCGATCCCGACGCCATGGCCCTGCCCGTGCGCGATCCGGCGTCTCCGCCTCAGGAGCGCTCGTCGGGCCTGCGGCTGTAGCGCGAGCACGTCGCGTGCTCGCCGACGAGCAGCGACCGCAGGGACCAGGACCGGGCGTGCGGAGGCCCGTCGACGAGCCGCGGCGACGGGCCCCCGACCGTCACGTGCGACGTCGACAGGCACAGCTCGTCGAGCGCCCCGGCGGCCGCGAAGCGTCCGAGCGCCGAGGGGCCGCCCTCGAGCTGGATGCCCCGCAGTCCCCGGGAGGACAGGGCCGCGACGATGTCGGCGGGGGAGTCCGCCACGATCACGTGGGACGCGGGCAGGCCGCTGCGCCGTGCGGCGCCGGCCGCCCCCGCCGACGGCGTGACCAGCAGGGTGGGCCAGTCCGCCTCGACCGTGGTGGGCAGCTCGCCGGACCTCGACATGATCGCGAGCACCGGATGCGCCCCGCCCGCCGGCCTTCGGGAGGGGGCGCGCAGGTCCGAGCGACCGAGCGGCCGCCGATAGTCCTCGGTCCGGACGGTCGCCGCCCCCACGAGCACGACGTCGGCCAGGGCGCGGAGCACGCCGAACACGAAGGAGTCGTCGGGGTTGCGGAGTGATCCGCTGGTCCCGTCGGCCCCCGCGACCGCCCCGTCGATGCTCGTGTTCATCATCGCGCGCACCGTGACCCCGGGCCCGAACGCGTAGAGGTCCGCGAGCGTCGCGGCGCCGTCCTGGTCGGTCCCGACCGTGAGCGGGGCGCAGGGCCGGCCGTCGCGCTGCAGCAGATGCATGCTCCCGATCATGCCGCACGCGGAGGGCCCGCGCGCGGTGGCGGCCGGCGCGGACCTAGACTTGCCGCCGTGACCGAAGCGCTCGCCGACCGCCGCCCCGCCCCGTCGCTGGACCGTCTCGTGGCCGATCTCGTGCCGCCGCCGCGATTCGCGCAGGCCCGGCTCGAGACCTACATCCCCGACCCTGAGCACCCCTCCCAGGGCCGCGCCAAGGAGCGGATCGGGCAGTTCGCCACGACCCTCGGCGCCCCCGCCCCCGGGGGCCTGCTCTCGCGGCTGCGCGGCCGCCCCAAGGCGACGCCGGCGCGCGGGCTCTACCTCGACGGCGGCTACGGGGTGGGCAAGACCCACCTGCTGACCTCGCTGTTCCACGTCGCTCCCGGCAAGCCCGTGTACGGGACGTTCGTGGAGTACACGAACCTGGTCGGGGCGATGGGCTACCGCCGCGCGGTCTCGCTCTTCTCGGACGCCTCGGTGCTGTGCATCGACGAGTTCGAGCTCGACGACGTGGGCGACACCCTGCTCATGACCCGTCTGATCCGCGAGCTGTCCGATGCGGGCGTCGCGGTCGTCGCGACCTCCAACACCCTCCCGGAGGCGCTCGGGGAGGGGCGCTTCGCCGCCCAGGACTTCCTGCGCGAGATCCAGTCGATGTCCGAGCGCTTCGAGGTGCTGCGCATCGACGGGCCCGACTACCGCCACCGCGGCGGCAGGATCGAGGCCCGCGCCCTGTCCGCGCAGCAGGTGCGCGAGCACGCCGAGACGACCGCCGGCGCCACCCTCGACGACTTCGACGACCTGCTCGCGCACCTCAAGGAGGTCCATCCGTCCCGGTACGGCGCGCTCATCGACGACGTCTCCTCGGTCCACCTGACGGGGGTGCACACGATCGCCAACCACAACGACGGGCTGCGCTTCGTCGTGCTCGTCGACCGGCTGTACGACCGCGAGGTGCCCGTGCTCGCGGCGGGCGCGGACGTGTCAGCCCTCTATGCGGACGAACTCCTGTCCAGCGGCTACCGCAAGAAGTACTACCGCTCGCTGTCGCGCCTGGCCTCGCTCGCGGGCGACGGCGCGGCGCTCATGGGCACCGCCGCCTGACCTCGCCGCGCGCTCAGGCCGCGCGTCGGACGACGACCGCGCCGGGCCCCGCGAGGGCGGGGCGGTCGCCCGCGGTGTCCAGGTCGAAGGCGGCGAGGACCTCGGCGACAGGGCCCACGGCGGTCTCGAGGTCCAGGCGCTCGGTGCCGCGATGGGCGAGCACCGCGAGGTCCCCGCGACGCAGCACGACGGTCCGCTCGCTCAGCACGTCGACCTCGACCGCGGCGAGCGACCGGTCGCGCAGGGCCTCCTCGCGGCGCACGAGATGCAGGAGCTGCGTGTACCAGTCGAGCAGGCGGGCGTGGTCGCCGCGGGTCCGCTCGTCCCAGTCGAGCATCGAGCCGCGGAAGGTCGAGACGGCCTGGGGGTCGGGCACCGGGTCGGCCCAGTCCATCTTCGCGAACTCCTCGGTGCGACCCGCGGTGACGAGCGCGCCGAGCTCCTCGTCGTGGTCGGTGAAGTAGGCGAACGGGGTGCTCGCGCCCCACTCCTCGCCCTGGAAGAGCATCGCGGTGGTGGCGCCGCACAGGATCAGCGCGGTCGCCGCGGCGTGCTGGCCGGGGCTCACGCTCGCGTCGATCCGGTCCCCGGCGGCACGGTTGCCCACCTGGTCGTGGTCCTGGAGGAAGGCGACGAAGGAGTGCGCGTCGTAGGCGCTCGAGTCCGGGTCCACGGGCGCGCCCCAGGTGCGGTCGCGGAAGGACGAGTAGCCGCCGTCGTGCTCGAAGACGCGGGTGAGGGTCTTGGCGAGGGTCGCCGCGGAGCCGAAGTCGCCGTAGTACCCCTCGCGCTCGCCCGTGACCCAGGCGTGCACGGCGTGGTGCACGTCGTCGGCCCACTGCATGTCCATGCCCAGCCCGCCCCGGGCGGTCGGGGTCACCATGCGCGGGTCGTTGAGATCGGACTCGGCGATGAGGGTCAGCGGCCGGCCGACCGCGTCCGACCAGGTGGCCACGGCGTCGGACAGCTCGGCCAGCAGGTGCCGCGGGGAGTCGTCGCGCAGCTCGTGGACGGCGTCGAGGCGCAGGCCGTCGAGGTCGAAGTCGAGCAGCCACTGGCGGGCGTTGCCCAGGAGGAAGGCGCGCACCTCGTCGCTGCCGTCGGTGTCGAGGTTCACGGCCGAGCCCCACGGGGTGTGGTGGGCGTCGGTGAAGTAGGGGCCGAAGGCGCCGAGGTAGTTGCCGTCGGGCCCGAGGTGGTTGTAGACGACGTCGAGGACCACGCCGAGTCCGCGCTCGTGCGCGGCCGCGATGAAGCGGGCGAAGGCCTGCGGGCCCCCGTAGGCGAGATGGGTCGCGTACAGGTCCACGCCGTCGTAGCCCCAGCCGCGGTCGCCCGGGAAGGCGGCCACGGGCATCACCTCGATCGCGTCGACGCCGAGCGCGACGAGATCGTCGAGCCGCTCGATCGCGGAGTCGAAGGTGCCGCCGGAGCCGTCGGGCCCCGGCGTGAACGTGCCGACGTGGAGCTCGTACAGCGTGCGCCCGCGCAGGTCGATGCCCCTCCACGGCTCGTGGCGGGCGAGCGCGGCGACGTCGACGACCTCGCTCGCGCCGTGCACGCCCTCGGGCTGCAGGAGCGAGCGCGGGTCGGGCAGCCACGGGCCTTCGCCGTCGAGACGGAACGCGTACCGGTCGCCCGGTCGGGCCGGTCGGTCCGCGAGGCCCCACCAGCCGCCCGCGCCGCGGGACAGGGCGAGCACGTCCGTCGTCTCCGCGCCGTGGGCGCGCACGCCGATCTCGACCCGGTCCGCGTCCGGTGCCCACACGGCGTACCGGGACGGGGCGCGCGGGCCCGGGTCGTGCGTGCCGGGGGCCGCGGGGACGGGGGCGCTCATCGGGTCTCCTTCGTGAGCAGGGCCACCGGCAGATCGGTCAGCAGCTCCGCGAGCTGGACGGGCCCGCCCGGCACCTCGCGTCCGGTGAGGCGGTCGGTCCAGGTCCCTTCGGGCAGCACGATGCTCGCCTCGCCCCACCCGCCGCGCTGGGCGAGCCCCGAGGCGAGGCGGGTCGCGACGGCGACGACCTCGGCCGGGGCGTCCTCGTGGCCGCGGGCGAAGGCGACGGCGTGCCCGGAGGTGGTGGCGACGGCCTGGTAGGTCGTGCCGCGTCCGCGGAACAGGTCGGGGCGCTCGGAGCGCAGCGTGAGAGCGCGGTGGGTCAGCCACAGCTTCTCGTCGGCGACGCCGTCGGGGCGGGCGCCGTCGGTCATGCGGGCCAGGCGCTCGGCGTGGGCGGCGTGGTCCACCGCACGGCGGTTGTCCGGGTCGACGAGGGAGAAGTCGGTGGTCTCGTTGCCCTGGTACACGTCGGGCACGCCCGGCATGAGGAGCTGGACGAGCTTCTGGCCGAGGATCGCCGCCCGCTGGGCGGGGGCGGTGCGGCGGGTCCAGTCCTCGAGGATCTCGGCGACCTTCTCGGAGGCGAGGGCGTCGGCCGCGAGCTGCAGGACGCCGGCCTCGTACTCCGCGTCGGGCTCGGTCCAGGTGGTGTGGACCTTGGCCTCGCGCATCGCCTTGGTGAGGTAGCCCTCGAGCCGCTCGTAGGTGATGCGCGCGGTCGGGGAGCCCGGCAGCTCCCACGTCCCGGCGAGCGTCTGCCACAGCAGCAGGGCGGTCGCGCCGTCCACCCGGTCGCTGCGTCCGGCGAGCGTCGCCTCGCGCAGGGCGGTCACGGTCTGGGACCACTCGGCCGGCAGCTCGGTGAGCACGGCCAGGCGGGCCCGGACGTCCTCGCTGCGCTTGGTGTCGTGCGTCGACAGCGTGGTCATCGAGTCGGGGAAGGTGCGCAGCATGCGCTGGCAGTGGTCGTGCAGGTCGTCGGGCTCGACGCCGATGCGGTCGGGGTCCGAGCCCACCTCGTTGACCGCGATGAAGCGGTTGTAGCGGTAGAACGCGGTGTCCTCGAGCCCCTTGGCGTGGATGGGGCCGCACGTCTGCGCGAAGCGCACGATGAACTCGCCGCGGTCGGGCGTGTCGGTGCGGCCGGCGCTGCCCACCTCGTCGCCGCACGCGAGAGCCACGACGATGTCGAGCGCCGCTCCGGCGTCGGCGTCGTCGCCGAGCGCGAGGCGCGCACGGTCGGCCGCGTGCACGATCACCTCGCGCTGGGCGCGCGGGGCGTGCTCGCCGGGCACGATGTAGGCGCGGTAGCGGTCCATCGACTCCAGGAGCGCGACGATCGCGCGCTGGATGTGGCGTCGGGTGGTGTCGCGCAGGCGGATGTCCTCCGCGCAGATGCGATGCACGAGCGCGGTCAGCCGCTCGATCTCGGCCCACAGGCTCGTGGTCACGACGAGCCGGGTCGAGTCGGCCGCGATCTCCTTGAAGGGGCGCAGGTCGCCGGTGCTGTGCTGCCACAGGTGGGTGAGCTCGAGGGTGCCGCGGGCGTCGTGGAACAGGCCGCCCACGCGGCGCAGGGCGTCGTAGCCGGTGGTGCCGGCGCACGCGAAGTCGCTCGGCAGCTGCTCGTCGCCCTCGAGGATCTTCTCGACCACGGTCCACGCGCCGCCGGAGGCGGCGGCGAGCTCGGCGAGGTAGCCGCGGGGGTCGGCGAGCCCGTCCGGATGGTCGATCCGGAAGCCGTCGATCACGCCCTGCTCGTGCAGCGACAGCAGCAGGCGGTGGGTGGCCTCGAACACGGCGGGGTCCTCGACGCGAACCGCGGCGAGCGTGTCGACGTCGAAGAACCGCCGATAGTTCAGCTCGTCGTCGGCGACCTTCCAGTAGGCCAGGCGGTACCACTGGCGCTCGAGCAGGTCGGCGATGCCGTGGGACTCGGTGCCCTCGGCGACAGGCAGGACGTGGTCGAAGTAGCGCACCACGCGCTCGGTGTGCGAGGTGCCGTCGGGCCCGGGGATCTCGATCTCGTCGAGTCCGATCTCGCCATCGGCCAGCACCTGGCCGATCGGGCGACCCAGCACGGGCACCAGGATGCCGCGCTCGGTGGTCGCGTCGAGGTCGAACCAGGACACGTACGGCGAGGCGGGACCGTTGCGCAGCACGTCCCACAGGGCGTGGTTGTGCCAGATCGGGGTCGGGATCGCCATGTGGTTGGGCACCACGTCGACGATCAGGCCCATGCCGTGCGCGTGGGCCGCCTCGGACAGGCGGCGCAGGCCGTCCTCGCCGCCGCACTCGTCGCTGATCCGCGCATGGTCGACGACGTCGTAGCCGTGCGTCGAGCCGGGCGCCGCCTGCAGCACGGGGGAGCAGAACACGTGCCCCACGCCGAGGCGCGCGAGGTACGGCACGAGACGCGCCGCGTCGTCGAAGGTGAAGTCGGCGTGCAGCTGCAGACGGTAGGTGCTCGTGGGCACGGGGCCGCCGGTCATGAGGCGTCCTTCGGCTCGTCCTCCGCCGGCTCCTCGGGCGCGTCGTCCTCGTCCTCGGGCTCCGGGTCGCTCGTGGGCGCCTCGTCGGTCGGCTCGTCCTCCGAGGCCGCCTCCTCGGGCTCGTCAGTCGCGGGCTCCTCCGCGGCGGGCGCGGCGGGCGGCACCTCGGTCACCGCGGCACCGGTGGTCCCGGGCGTCGCCGAGGCGGCGTCGGTCCCCGTCTTCTCGACGGCCGCGCCGATCGAGTCGACCGGGGCGTGGGAGCCGGGGCGCGCGGCGGCGGGCTCGCTGTGCGGGTGTCCCAGGATGAGCATCGCGTACGGGTCGAGGGTCAGCAGGGTGTCCGGCTCGAACACCTGCCCCTTCTCGATCGCGCTCGCGGTGCCGTTGATGACGGTCCAGCTCTCGCCGTAGTCGGCGACCGGGATCGTGAACTCGACGCCGTTGCCCGAGCCGTTGAACATGATCAGGGCCGAGTCGTCGACGATGCGCTCGCCGCGCTCATTGGGCTCGGGGATCCCGGAGCCGTTGAGGAACACGGTCATGCACTTGTTGAGCGGCTCGTCCCAGTCCTCACGCTCCATGGGGGTGCCGTCGGTGCCCATCCAGACCACGTCCGGCAGCTGCGAGGGCGCGCCCTCCCGCACGACACCCTGCAGGAAGCGGCGGCGGCGGAAGATCGGGTGGGCCCGGCGCAGCGCGATCATCTCCCGCGTGAAGTCGAGCATCTCCTGCCGGTCCTCGTCGATGTCCCAGTCCACCCACGACAGCTCGTTGTCCTGGCAGTAGGAGTTGTTGTTGCCGTCCTGGGTGCGACCGATCTCGTCGCCGTGCAGGATCATCGGCACGCCCTGGGAGATCAGCAGCGTCGCCATGAAGTTCTTGGCCCGCCGCAGGCGCAGCGCGGTGATGTCCGCGTCGTCGGTGGGACCCTCGACCCCCGAGTTCCAGGACCGGTTGTGGCTCTCGCCGTCGTTGCCGCCCTCGCCGTTGGCCTCGTTGTGGCGGTCGTTGTAGGACACGAGGTCGCGCAGGGTGAAGCCGTCGTGGGCGGTCACGAAGTTGATCGACGCGATGGGCGTGCGGCCCGAGTGCTGGTAGAGGTCCGAGGAGCCGGCCAGGCGCGAGGAGAACTCCCCGAGGGTGCCCGGCTCGCCGCGCTCGAAGTCGCGCACGGTGTCGCGGTAGCGGCCGTTCCACTCCGACCACAGGGGCGGGAAGCCGCCCACCTGGTAGCCGCCCTCGCCGAGGTCCCACGGCTCGGCGATGAGCTTGACCTGGGAGATGATCGGGTCCTGCTGGATGATGCCGAAGAAGGCCGACAGGCGGTCGACCTCGTGCAGCTCGCGCGCGAGCGTCGAGGCGAGGTCGAAGCGGAAGCCGTCGACGTGCATCTCGGTGACCCAGTAGCGCAGCGAGTCCATGATCAGCTGCAGCACATGGGGCGTGCGCATGAGCAGCGAGTTCCCGGTGCCCGTGGTGTCGTAGTAGTGGGCCTGGTCGCCGTCCACGAGACGGTAGTACGACGCGTTGTCGATGCCGCGGAAGCACAGGGTCGGGCCCTTCTCGTTGCCCTCGGCCGTGTGGTTGTAGACGACGTCGAGGATGACCTCGATGTTCGCCTCGTGGAGGTTCTTGACCATCTGCTTGAACTCCTGGACCTGCTGGCCCTCCTGCCCCGCGTAGGCGTACTCGTTGTGCGGAGCGAAGAAGCCGATGGTGTTGTAGCCCCAGTAGTTGCGCAGGCCCTTCTCCTGCAGGTGCCCGTCCTGGACGAACTGGTGGACGGGCATCAGCTCGACCGCCGTGATCCCGAGCGACTTGAGGTGGTCGATCGTCACGGGATGGCCCATCGCGACGTACGTGCCCCGGATGCTGTCCTCGATGCCCGGGTGCGTCATCGTCAGGCCCTTGACGTGCGCCTCGTAGATGACGGTGTCGTGGTACTCGTGGGCCGGCGGATGGTCGTTGCCCCAGTCGAAGAAGGGCGAGACGACGACCGAGTGCATCGTGTGCGCGGCCGAGTCGTCCTCGTTGCGCGCGCTCGGGTCGGAGAAGTCGTAGGAGTACAGCGACGGGTGGTTGGCGACCATGCCCTCGATCGCCTTGGCGTACGGGTCCAGCAGGAGCTTGGACGGGTCGCAGCGCTGGCCCTTCGCGGGGTCGTAGGGGCCGTGCACGCGGAAGCCGTAGCGCTGCCCGGGCTGCACGGAGGGGAGGTAGACGTGCCACACGTGCGCGTCAACCTCGGTGATGGGGACCTTCGTCTCCGCTCCGTCGGCGGCGATGAGGCACAGCTCGACCGCCTCGGCGGCCTCCGAGAAGAGGGCGAAGTTCGTGCCGACGCCATCGAAGGTCGCGCCGAGCGGGTAGGACTGTCCGGGCCAGATCTGCATGGTCGCAAGCCTACCGGCGCAACCCTGGACTCCCCTACGCGGAGGGGAGTGGGTCACGTGGTGGGACGAGCCGATCGGTCGGGTCCGCGCCGCCGGGCGGTGGCGCGGAGGTCCGCGCACAGCACGAGAGCCCCGGATCGACGAGGATCCGGGGCTCTCGGGGAGCTGGTGGGCGATACTGGGATCGAACCAGTGACCTCTTCCGTGTCAGGGAAGCGCGCTACCGCTGCGCCAATCGCCCGTTGCTGTCCGGCGGAACCGGAGTGCGAGGTGGGTACGGGATTCGAACCCGTGTACACGGCTTTGCAGGCCGTTGCCTCGCCTCTCGGCCAACCCACCGGGGTGCGGTGCTGTCATGCGAGCGGACGACGGGACTCGAACCCGCGACCCTCACCTTGGCAAGGTGATGCTCTACCAACTGAGCCACGTCCGCATGTCGGCACTGCCGACGAGGGAACACAGTACGCGGGGCCGGTGCGGCGGCGCAAACCGATCCGGGCGCGGGTGTCGCAGGTCACCGCACCCGACGCGGCGGGGTCGCAGGAGGGGAGCGGGCGGTGCGCCGTTCCCACGCCCATGGTCCAGGTCACACGGCCCCGATGCGACGACAGCGCTGGTCGTCATGTACTGTCGTTCAGGTCCTGCCGAGTGCGGGGCACACACCTTCGGGCGATTGGCGTAGTGGTAGCGCGCTTCCTTCACACGGAAGAGGTCACTGGTTCGATCCCAGTATCGCCCACGAGGATCCCGGCTCCGGCTCGGGAGATCTCATGCGGACGTGGCTCAGTTGGTAGAGCATCACCTTGCCAAGGTGAGGGTCGCGGGTTCGAGTCCCGTCGTCCGCTCCAGCGCACGGCGCCCCGGTGGGCCTCTTCGGCCTGTCGCGGGCGCCGTCGTTCTGAGGGCGATTGGCGCAGCGGTAGCGCGCTTCCCTGACACGGAAGAGGTCACTGGTTCGATCCCAGTATCGCCCACTCACGAAAAACCCTGATCATTCAGGGTTTTTTTGCGTCTCTGAGGCGTCAAGGACGACGACCGCGGTACCTGCGCGGTACTCGGGATTCCCTCAGCCGGATCGTTGTCGGGCTTTGCTAGCGTGATCGTATGACTTTGCAACCCCTCCACGCATGGACGGGGACCATCGCTGCGCACCGGGACTGGGTGCGAGGCTGGATAGCGAACCCGAAGCAGAGAGAGCAGTTCGAGACCGACTGGAACACGAAGATCCACGTCGTCTGCGCGGTCGGTTCACAGCTCGACCTGGACGATACATCCGGCTGGCAGGCCCTCGGTGTCGTATTCGGTGACGCACTGAGCATGGTCACCGGCTATCCGTGGGCTGAACTGACCGACGAGTACGGCACGGCGCCGTGTCTCGTGATCAATGCCGCTGCTGAGGCAGCTCTGTTTCCCCTCACCATGCTCAGCAAACGGGCCGAAGGCGGCGAATGCCCCGATACCGACGTGATAGCCGATCTCTTTCAGCACGCCATCGACCACGGTCGACAGGTCGAGAACCTACTCGCCAGCGAATCCTGATCCGCATCACAGAAGCGTTTCTCTGAGCGCCCCAGTGTGATGTCCACAGAGGTTGTTCTCGATCCTGCTGATGGGAGGGGCGCCGATCAGGAAGCCCCGCCGCATCCGTGACGCCGTGCCGGTGAGCGCCGCATCCGTGACACCGTGCCGGAGAGCACGGTCGAGGATGAGCGGTTCGGACGCTACGTCGCACGTTCACCTGCCGGACGGTGACGTACCACGCGTCACCGTGTCTCCGCCCACATCCTGTCCCGGTGAGCACCGGACCGGCGCGCCGGCGCGTTCATGCGCATGCCCTACGTGCGGGCTGTTCGCAGGGCGTCCACGTCCTCGTCCCTACGACGTGTTCGAGGTCGTCCCCGTGGTTCCGCCGAGGCCCCGATCGACGGGGCACCCGGGGTGCCCGTCCGCGTCTGTGGCCCGCAGCCTCCGCCCCGCGCCGGGGCGACGTGCAGGGCACGCGGCCGAGTGGCACGTTTCCGTCGCTCTGCGGGACGTGTGCGACGGGAACGTGCATCTCGATGCCGGATTCCGACGGGAACGTGAACCACGATGCCGGGGCTTGGGTGCGCACGTGCGGCTCGGGTCGCACGTGGTCGATCGGCCGCGGCTGCAAGCCTCCTGACCGCCGGCAGCACACGCTCAGCCGTCGCGGTCCATCGTGATGTGCTCGGCGAAGAGACCGGGCCATGCGACGACGCCGTACGGGTTGCGGGCGGTCACCAGGCGGCTGTCCTCGATCAGGGTGTGCAGCGTGCGCGCGGTCTTGAGGGGGTGCCCGTAGTCCTTGGTCCACGCGAGGATGAGCACGGGCACATCCAGGCCCCGCACGACGTCCTTCGGCGGCAGATCCGAGATCGCGGCCCCGCGCAGCACGGTGGGCATCAGGTCCGCGGCGACCGTGGGATAGGTGGCGGGGGCGGCCATGAGCGCAGGCGGGACCGGCCCGTCGGCCCCGAGCTCGAGATACGCCTCGAGGCCCGCCTTCTCGACGAGCGCCGCGTTCGCCCGGTACACGGCCGCCTGGGCGGGACGTGTCCCCCACGCGGTCGGCGGGGTGATGAGCGTCAGCGTCGTGAAGCGCTCAGGGTCCCGCGCCGCGGCATGCAGCAGCGTGCCCGTCCCCATCGACGGCCCCACGCCGTGCACCTTCTCCCCGGGCGCCACGATGTCCAGCAGGGTGAGCAGGTCCTCGGCGAGCGCGCTCCAGGTGTAGTCGCGCTCGTTCCAGGAGCCCGACGACTCCCCGTGCCCCCGGGCGTCGTAGCGCAGCACCCGGTGCCCGTGCAGGACCTTGCCCAGGTCCAGCCCCATCTGCTCGTCCCGCACACGGCTCGAGAGCAGGCCGTGCAGCTGCACCACGAGCGGGCCGGAGTCCGCCGAGAGGTCGAGGGCGAGGTCGACACCTCGCACAGGCAGAGTGGGCATGTGACCTCCCGGGCCGCCGATCGGATCGCGAGACCCTAGACTACGTCGCCATGCGCCTCGCCAGCATCGTCAGCGCAGGGCTGCCCGCGGGCGCGCTGCACTCCCTCGACCTCCGCCTGCGCCCGCTCCCGGACGCCCCCGTGCCGGTCTCCTTCGACCAGGGCCGGCATGTGGGAGCCGGGGACCGGCCCGGCTCCTGGCTGGCCCTGTCGCTGCGCGTGCCCGAGCACGCCCCCGAGAGCCTCGAGAGGGCGTGGAGGCGCGTCGTCGCGCGGCACGGGGACCTGCGCACGGTGTTCTCCCGCGGCGACGACGGGGCTCTGACCTGTCATGAGGCCGAGGTCGACTGCCGCGACTGGGACGAGCACCCCGTGGGATCGAGCATGGACGCGGCGGTCCAGGAGCTGCTGGATGCGACCTGTCGTCCCTTCGGCGCGCCCTCGCACCGCCTGTGCCGGATCACGCCCGATGCCGCCGCCGAGGACGGCCGCCCTGTCGTCGTCATCGCCTCCGACCACGCCCACGTGGACATGTGGTCGATGATGGTCCTCGCCCACGACCTGCTCGAGGCTCTCGAGACCGGGGAGGACCTGCCGCGCGCGGCGAGCTTCGGCGAGCACAGCGCCCTCCTGGCCTCGGCGCCGCCCGCGCCCCTCGAGGTGCGCGAGGCCTGGGAGCGGGCGCTCGCCGAGGGCGGAGGGACCATGCCGGTCTTCCCGCTGCCTCTCGGGGAGCTGTCCGTGCCCGTGCCGGATGCGGTCGAGGTGCGCGACGTGCTCGACGCGGCCGGTACCGAGGGCCTCGCGGCGGCAGCGGCGGCGCAGGGGGTGCGGACCACCGCGCTCGCCCTCGCGCTGCTCGCCCAGGTCACCGAGCAGCTCAGCGGACAGCGTCTGCGCGCTGTCTTCCCTGTTCACAGCCGACATGAGCAGAGATGGCTCTCCTCGTGCGGCTGGTTCATCACCAACGCCGTGCTCGACGTGCCCGCCGCCGACCCCGCCGAGGCGGCCGCCGCGGTGCGACGAGCCCTCACGCTGGGCTCGGTGCCGCTCGCGCCGATCTTCGCGCCCCGGGGCGGCATGCCCGTGCCCGCCGGCATGTTCGCGCTCTCCTGGATGGACATGCGCCGCATGAGCGTGTCCCTCCCCGCCACGGCCGACGTGCGCGCCATCACCGCCTCGGTGCCCACGAACGGACTCATGATCTGGTTCGTGCTCGAGGACGCCGGTCTCCACCTGCGCTGCCGCTACCCGGACACCGCCGTGGCCCGCAGCTCGGTGGGCGCCTGGCTGGACGAGATCCAGCGGACGTTCCGTGAGGCCGCCGACGCCTGATCCGCGCATGACACTCGGGCCGGCCGCACCGTGACGGGCTCGGCGCCCCTCGTTCATCGAGGCGCGAGCTCGAGCACGGCGGTCTGGCCGTCCGGTGAGGCGTGGAGGCGGGCGTCGAAGCCGGCCAGGCGCGCCGCGGCCGTCGCGGCGTCGAGCTGCGCCTCGTTCAGCTCGAGCAGGAGCCGTCCGGTGGGGGCGAGCCAGCGGCCCGCTCGTGCGATGAGGGCTCGCGCCGGGTCGAGGCCGTCGTCCCCGCCGAACAGGGCCTGTGCGGGCTCGAAGTCACGGGCCTCGCGGGGGAGGAGGTCGGCCGCGTCGCTCGGCACGTACGGGGGGACCGCCGCGATCACGTCGACGCGCCCGCGGAGCGCCTTCGGCAGCGGGTCGAGCACGTCGCCGCGATGGACGCCGGCCTCGGCGGGGAGGTTGCGTCGCGCGTGGGCGAGGGCGGCCTCCTCCCGCTCGGTCACGTGGATCGTGGTGTGCGGCAGGGCCGCGCAGACGGCGGCCGCGACGGGGGCGACGCCCGCGAAGGCCTCGACGAAGACCGGATCTGCACGGCCTGCGAGCGCCTCGATCGCCGTGTCCGCCAGCAGCAGGGTGCGCTGGCGCGGCACGAACACGCCGGGCCCCACGCTCAGACGAAGGCCAGGTCCAATGGCTGCTCGCCCCCTCGATCGACATGGCCGAGCGTCTCCGCGGGCTCTGGGCCTCGCTGCGGGCACGGTCGTGGCTCGATCCCGGTGCGACGACGGGCTGCGGCGCGGTCGCCTCCTGATCGGGCGCCCCGGCCCTCCCCGGTCGACGTGCCGCGGGCGGTCGCGTCGTGACGCCCCGGGGCCCGCACTACCATGGTCCGCGGAGCCGGCACGGTAGGCCGGATCGCACCGAACCCAAGGAGACCCCGTGGCCCAGTACGCCATCACCCTCGACGGCATCGAGCAGCAGATCGAGGAGGGCAGCACCGGGACGGACGTCTTCGCCGGTCGCACCGACGTCGTGGCCCTGCGCATCGACGGAGAGCTGCGCGACCTCGGGACGCCGCTCGCGGCCGGACAGATCGTCGAGGGCGTGGAGCTGGGCAGCGACGACGGCCTGTCGATCCTGCGCCACAGCGCCGCCCACGTGCTCGCGCAGGCCGTGCAGAAGGTCAACCCCGACGCGAAGCTCGGCATCGGCCCGCCCATCACCGACGGCTTCTACTACGACTTCGACGTCGCCGAGCCGTTCACCCCCGACTCGCTCAAGGCGCTCGAGAAGGAGATGAACCGGATCATCAAGGAGGGGCAGCGCTTCGTCCGCCGCGAGATCAGCGACGACGACGCCCGCGCCGAGGAGCGCGACGAGCCCTACAAGCTCGAGCTGATCGGGCTCAAGTCGACCGCCTCGGACGCCGCCGAGGGCGCGAACGTCGAGGTCGGCGAGGGCGGCCTGACCATGTACGACAACGTCAACCGCCGCGGCGAGGTGGTCTGGACCGACCTGTGCCGGGGCCCCCACCTGCCCACCACGAAGCTCATCGGCAACGGCTTCGCGCTCACGCGCTCGGCCGCCGCCTACTGGCGGGGCAGCGAGAAGAATCCGATGCTCCAGCGCATCTACGGCACCGCCTGGCCCAGCAAGGACGAGCTGCGTGCCTACCAGGAGCGCATCGCCGAGGCCGAGCGCCGCGACCACCGCCGCCTCGGCGCCGAGCTCGACCTGTTCTCGTTCCCCGACGAGATCGGCTCCGGTCTGCCGGTGTTCCATCCCAAGGGCGCGATGATCCGCATGGAGATGGAGGACTACTCGCGTCGCCGCCACGTCGAGGCCGGCTACTCCTTCGTCAACACCCCGCACATCACCAAGAAGAACCTCTTCGAGACCTCGAAGCACCTCGAGTGGTACGCCGACGGCATGTACCCGCCCATGCATATCGACGAGGAGACGGACGCGGAGGGCAACGTCACCAAGCAGGGCCAGGACTACTACCTCAAGCCCATGAACTGCCCGATGCACAACCTCGTCTACCGCTCCCGGGGCCGCTCCTACCGCGAGCTGCCGCTGCGCCTGTTCGAGTTCGGCAGCGTCTACCGGTACGAGAAGTCCGGTGTCGTGCACGGCCTCACCCGGGCCCGCGGGTTCACCCAGGACGACGCGCACATCTACACCACCCGCGAGCAGATGAAGGAGGAGCTAGCGAGCCTGCTCGGCTTCGTGCTCGACCTCCTGCGCGACTACGGCCTCGACGACTTCTACCTCGAGCTGTCCACGCGCGATCCCGAGAAGTCCGTCGGCGACGACGCCACCTGGGAGGAGGCGACGGCCACCCTCGAGGAGGTCGCGACCGCCTCCGGGCTCGCCCTCGTCCCCGACCCGGGCGGCGCCGCGTTCTACGGCCCCAAGATCTCGGTGCAGGCCAAGGACGCGATCGGGCGCACCTGGCAACTCTCCACGATCCAGCTCGACTTCTTCGAGCCCGAGCTCTTCGAGCTCGAGTACACCGCCCCCGACGGCTCGCGCCAGCGCCCGGTCATGATCCATCGGGCCCTGTTCGGCTCGATCGAGCGCTTCTTCGGCGTGCTCCTCGAGCACTACGCCGGCGCGTTCCCCGTCTGGCTCGCCCCGGTCCAGGTGGTCGGCATCCCCGTCGCCGCCGAGTACGTGCCGTATCTCGAGGAGGTCGCCGGGAAGCTGCGCGCCCGCGGCGTGCGCGTCGAGATCGACGCCTCGGACGACCGCATGCAGAAGAAGATCCGTACCCGCACCAAGGAGAAGGTGCCCTACCTGCTCATCGCGGGCGGCGAGGACCAGGCGGTCGGCGCCGTGTCCTTCCGCATGCGCGACGGCAGCCAGGACAACGGGATCCCCGTCGACGAGGCGGTCGAGCGCATCGTCGCGGCCATCCGGGACAAGGCGCAGGTGTGAGCGCCCCCGGGAGCGACGAGCACGTGCGGATCGACGCGGCGGGCGACTTCCCCGGAGAGCCCGACGGCCTCGAGCGGCTGTGGACGCCGCACCGGATGGTCTACATCCAGGGCGAGGGCAAGCCGGCCGATCCCTTGGACGCCGAGCAGTGCCCCTTCTGCGCCGGGCCGCAGCGCTCGGACGAGGACGCCCTCATCGTCCACCGCGGGAGCACCGCCTTCGTGATCCTCAACCTGTTCCCCTACAACAGCGGGCACCTGCTCGTGTGCCCGTACCGCCACGTCGCCGACTACACGGAGCTGACGCAGGACGAGGTGCTCGAGGTGGCCGAGCTGACCCGCACCGCGATGCGCGTGATCCGCGAGGTGAGCGGGCCCGCCGGCTTCAACCTGGGCATGAACCAGGGCGCGGTGGCCGGCGCCGGGATCGCCGCCCACCTGCACCAGCACGTCGTGCCCCGCTGGGAGGGCGACGCGAACTTCCTGCCGATCGTCGGGCGGACCAAGGCCCTCCCGATCCTCCTGGCCGACACGCGCCGCCAGTACGCCGAAGCATGGCCGGAGCCCGGCGGCGAGGGGAGGGGGGCCTGATGCTCGGACGCGAGGCCCGCCCCGCGGTCGGCACGGCGTTCTCGCCCGTCGCACGCATGCTCGTGCGCTGGCACATCACACCCGACCTCATCACCTGGACCGGCACGATCCTCACGTGCGTGCTCGCGCTCGTGCTGCTGATCCCCGGCCACCTCGTGATCGGCCCGATCGTGCTGACGCTCGTGGTGCTCGCCGACAGCCTCGACGGCCTGGTCGCACGCATGACGGGCACCTCGAGCCCATGGGGCGCCTTCCTCGACTCGACCCTCGACCGCATCGCCGACGGGGTCGTGCTGGGCGCCCTGGCCGTCCACTACCTCGCCGTCGCCGATCGCGGCCCGCTCACCATCGCGTGCGGCGTGCTCGCGCTCGCCGCGGTCGTGCTCGGCGCGGCCGTGTCCTACGCCAAGGCGCGCGCGCAGTCCCTCGGCATGACCGCCGACGTCGGTCTCATGGAACGCGCCGACCGGTTCGTCGTGATCCTCATCGGCACGTTCCTGGCCGGGCTCGTAGGGCCGTGGACGATGCTCGTCGCGATGGCGATCCTGGTCGCCGGGAGCGCGTGGACCGTGGGTCAGCGCATGGTCGAGGTCCATCGCCAGGGCCGGCCCGCCCCGGACGTGCAGGTCTCGCCGTGAGCGGCGCGCCCCCGATCCCCCCGGCCCCCGGGCGCGACCGCGCCGCGGGCGGGCCGCCGCCTCCCGTGCCGGGTGACGAGGGGCGCTACGCGTACGACGTCGCCCGCAGCGACCCGCGGGGCCCGGGCAGCCTGGGGGAGGGGCCGGCCGCGCCCGCGCGGGCACGGAGGCCCTGGGTCCGCCGGGCCGCCTGGATCGGCGGCTTCGCCCTGCTCGCGCTCATCGCGGCGGGCGTGTCCGTCTACGTCGCCGTGAAGATCGGGCCGGGCACCGCGCTCGTCGCCTTCACGACGGCGCTCGTGCCCGTCGCGATCGTGCTGGCGGCCGTGTGGTGGCTCGACCGCTACACGCCCCAGCCCCGCAGCACGCTCCTGTTCGCCTTCGGCTGGGGAGCGGCCATGTCCGTCGCTCTCGCGCTCGTCATCGGCACGGTCGTCGAGCTCACCCTGATCGGCGAGGACACCGAGGCCGATGTCGCGCAGTTCCTGGGCGCGGTCGTGCAGGCCCCGATCGTCGAGGAGTCGATGAAGTCCGCCGGGCTGCTCGTGCTCCTCCTGTTTGGCCGGCGCTACATCTCCGGTCCCCTCGACGGGGTGGTGTACGCCGTGCTCATCGCGGGCGGCTTCGCCTTCACCGAGAACATCCTGTACTTCGGGCAGGCCTTCGCGCAGTCGCAGGCGGCGGGGGAGACCTCCGCGTTCTGGCAGACCTTCCTGATGCGCGGCCTCATGTCGCCGTTCGCGCACGCCGGCTTCACATCGCTCGCGGGCCTCGGGATCGGCATCGCCGCCGAGCGCCGCTCGCTGCCGCTGTACATCGGCCTCGGCATCGGCGGCCTCTCGCTCGGCATGTGCCTGCACGCCCTGTGGAACGGCGCGACGTTCTTCATCGACGTGGACCCCGAGGAGCCGCTGCGGGGCTTCCTGACCTACTACGCGATCGTGCAGATCCCGATCTTCCTGATCCTCGCGGCGATCATGGCGTGGCTGCGATGGCGCGAGCGGACGATCGTGCGTCGCCAGCTGAGCGCCTACGGGCGCGCGGGCTGGTTCACGCCCGACGAGGTCACGATGATGCTCTCGATGCGCTCGCGCCGCCGCGCCGAGGCGTGGGCCGCGCGCCACGGCGCCAACGCCCGCACCGCCATGCGCGACCTGATCCGCGCCGCGGTCCAACTCGCGATGGATCGCAACAGCGCCCGGCACGCCCGTCGCCGCACCGAGCGGATCCGCCGCGACGAGCGCGACCTGCTCGAGCGGATCACCTCCGACCGCCGCCTGATCGATGCGCTGACCCGCCCCGTCGCCCGCCCGGCCCCGGCCGGGGCGCCCACGGACACGCCGGAGCGCGTCGCCTCGTGAGGGCCGCGGCAGGCCGCGCCGCGTCCACCCTCGGTGGACGTGGACAGGGGGAGCACAGCGCCCTCGTACAATGGTGAGGCGCGCCTCGTGCCGTCCTGTGTCCTCCGGGCCCGGACCTCGCGGGTCAGGGCCTCGTGGGCCCGGCCCTCTCGGTCCCCGTCCCGGCTCCGCGGGCGCGAGAGCGGACACCCCAGCTGTGAAGGAGAGTCATGTCGGGTCATTCCAAGTGGGCGACGACCAAGCACAAGAAGGCCGCGATCGATGCCAAGCGCGGCAAGCTGTTCGCCAAGCTCATCAAGAACATCGAGGTCGCGGCCCGCACGGGCGGCGCCGACCCCGCGGGCAACCCGACGCTGTTCGACGCCATCCAGAAGGCCAAGAAGACCTCGGTCCCCAATGACAACATCGACCGCGCCGTCAAGCGCGGCGGCGGCCAGGAGGCCGGCGGCGCCGACTACCAGACCCTCATGTACGAGGGCTACGCGCCCGGCGGCGTCGCCGTGCTCGTCGAGTGCCTGACCGACAACAAGAACCGCGCCGTCTCCGAGGTCCGCGTGGCCTTCAGCCGCAACGGCGGCAACATGGCCGACTCCGGCTCGGTGTCCTACATGTTCCAGCGCAAGGGCGTGGTCACCCTGCCCAAGGCGGAGCACACCGAGGACGAGCTGCTCGAGACCGTGCTCGACGCCGGCGCCGAGGAGATCAACGACGAGGGCGACACCTTCGAGATCGTCTGCGAGGCCACTGACGTGGTCGCCGTGCGCACGGCCCTGCAGCAGGCGGGCATCGACTACGACAGCGCCGAGGCGCAGTTCGTGCCGAACATGCGCACCGAGGTCGATCTCGACGGCGCCCAGAAGGTGTTCCGCCTGATCGACGCGCTCGAGGACAGCGACGACGTGCAGAACGTCTACACCAACATCGAGATCCCCGACGACGTCGCGGCCCAGCTCGACGACGAGGCCTGAGCAGGCGGTCCCATGCCGCTGAGGGTCCTCGGGGTCGACCCCGGTCTCACCCGCTGCGGCGTCGGCGTGCTCGACGCCGGTGCCGGGCGCGGCGCCCACCTCGTCGACGTCGGCGTGGTGCGGTCGAGCCCGGACGACCCGATCGACCGTCGGCTGCTCGCGATCTCGCGCGGGCTGCGCGAGGTGATCGAGCTGCACGTGCCCGACGTCGTCGCCGTCGAGCGCGTGTTCAGCCAGAACAACACGCCGACCGTGATGGGCACCGCCCAGGTCTCCGGGATCGCGATCCTGCTCGCCGCCGAGCGCGGCATCCCGATCGCGATGCACACGCCGAGCGAGGTCAAGGCGGCCGTGACCGGCAACGGCCGGGCCGACAAGAAGCAGATCCAGACCATGCTGGTCAAGCTGCTGGGGCTGTCCGGTCCGCCGCGGCCGGCCGATGCGGCCGACGCCCTCGCGATCGCGCTCACCCAGCTGTGGCGCGGCCCCGGTCCGGTGCGCCTCGACGCCGCGGGCGCGGCCCGCACGAGCGCCCAGGCGGTGTGGGCGCAGGCCGAGCGCTCGGCCCGGCACGCCCGGGAATCCTCCACCTCCCGCTTCTGATCGAACACACGTTCTAGGGTTGTCCCCGTGATCTCCACTCTCACCGGGCGCGTGGCCGCCATCTCCCTCGACGCCCTCGTCCTCGACGTCTCGGGCGTCGGCTTCGCGGTCCGCACCACCCCCCAGGCCCTCGCCGACGCGCGGCACGGCCAGGAGCTGACCATGCACACCGAGCTCGTCGTGCGCGAGGACTCCCTGACCCTGTTCGGCTTCCCCCGCCCGGAGGAGACCGAGGTCTTCCGGATCGTGCAGTCGGTCTCGGGGATCGGCCCGCGCATCGCGCTCGCGGTGCTGGCCGTGCTCACCCCGGACGATCTGCGGCGCGCGGTCGCCACGGGCGACACCGCCGCGATCACCCGCACCCCCGGGATCGGCCCCAAGGTCGCCCAGCGCATGGTGCTCGAGCTCAAGGACCGGCTGGGAGCGCCCTCCGCCCCGACCGCCGAGGCGACGGCCCCGGCCGTGCCCGCGACCCCCGCGCCGGGCGTCGGCGCCGACGTCGCCCAGGCCCTGATCGGTCTCGGCTGGCCCGAGAAGGCCGCCGCCGACGCCGTCGACCGGGCCCTCGCCGATGCCGAGGACGAGACCGTCGAGCCGGGCGCGCTCCTGCGCACGGCCCTGCGCACGCTCGGCGGCACCCGATGACGGACCCCGGATCGGGCGCCTTCGAGTCCGGCCTCGACGCGACCGCCCGCAGCGCCGCCTCGCCCGCCGACCGCTCGCTCACGAGCGCCGAGTCCTCGGCGATCGAGCGCGCCGCCGAAGCGGCCCTGCGTCCCCGCCGGCTCGAGGAGTTCGTCGGCCAGGGGGTCGTGCGCGAGCAGCTGTCCCTCGTGCTCGACGCGGCCTCCGCGCGGGGACGCGCACCCGAGCACGTCCTGCTCTCGGGCCCGCCCGGGCTCGGCAAGACGACGCTGGCGATGATCATCGCCGCCGAGCTCAACGCGCCGCTGCGCATCACCTCGGGGCCGGCCGTGCAGCACGCGGGCGACCTCGCCGCGATCCTGTCCTCCCTCGAGGAGGGCGAGGTGCTGTTCATCGACGAGATCCATCGCCTCGCGCGTCCCGCCGAGGAGATGCTCTACATGGCGATGGAGGACTTCCGGGTCGACGTCGTGGTCGGCAAGGGCGTGGGCGCGACCTCGATCCCGCTCGAGCTGCCCCCCTTCACCGCGGTCGGCGCGACGACGCGGGCGGGGCTGCTGCCCTCGCCCCTGCGCGACCGCTTCGGCTTCACGGGCCACCTGGACTACTACCGCCCCGACGAGCTGCTCACGGTCGTGCTGCGCTCGGGACAGCGTCTGGGCGTCGAGGTGGACCACGAGGCCGCCGCCGAGATCGCCTCGCGCTCGCGCGGCACGCCCCGCATCGCCAACCGGCTCCTGCGGCGCGTGCGGGACTGGTCGGAGGTGCGCGGCAGCGGGCGCATCGACCTTGAGGCCGCCCGCGCCGCGCTCGTGGTCTACGAGGTCGACGAGCGCGGGCTCGACCGCCTCGACCGCGCCGTCCTGCGAGCCCTGTGCGAGCGCTTCGCCGGGGGACCGGTGGGGCTGTCGACGCTCGCCGTCGCCGTCGGCGAGGAGACCGAGACGGTCGAGACGATGGTCGAGCCGTTCCTCGTGCGCGAGGGCCTCATCTCCCGCACCCCTCGGGGCCGCGTCGCGACGCCCGCCACCTGGGCCCACCTCGGGGAGGAGAGTCCGGATCCCTCGGCCGGCGCCTCCCCGACGCTCGGCCGTTTCTGAGCCGTCCGCGGGCGGGGTGAGTCACACCCCACCCCTCTCGTCCACCCTCCTCTCAGGGCCGGTCGGGTAGAGTGACCGCGCCACCCGAGCGCCCCTGGGCGCGCCGACGAAAGGATCCTCGTGGACCCGATTCTTCTGCTCCTGGTCGTCTTCGCCGTGATGATGATCCCGATGCTGCTCATGTCGAACCGCCAGAAGAAGGCGCAGCGTCAGCAGCAGGAACGTCTCTCCCAGCTCGGCGTCGGCGACGAGGTGCGCACGCACTCGGGCTTCTACGGCATCATCGTCGAGGAGTTCGGCGACACCGTGATCCTCGAGTCCGAGTCCGGTGCCCAGCTGAAGTGGGCCCGCGCCGCGATCTCGATGAAGGTCGAGCCGACCGACGAGGCTCCCGTCGTCGAGGGCGAGGGCGAGGTCGCCGCGCACGACGGTGCGGACGACGTCGTCGATCCCGTCGAGACCGTGCGCGACGAGCGTGACATCCCCGGTGTGACCTCGCGGGACACCGACCGCCGCTGACCTCGCCGCGCGGCCCCGAGCCGCGAGGCAGGCCCCTCATCCGTCCGAGGACCCTCCGCCCATGCCCGTACGCCGTATCGCCCTGGCCGCCCTGGCCGTCATCCTTGTCGTCCTCGGAGGCGGCATCGGCCTGGGAGTGGCCCGAGGCGGATGGGAGCCGCTGCCCAAGCTCGCCCTCGATCTCGAGGGCGGCACGCAGGTCATCCTGACCGCGTCCTCGCTCGACGGCTCGCCCGTCACGGGCGACTCGATGGACCAGGCCCGGCAGATCATGGCCGCGCGCATCAACGCGATGGGCGTCGCCGAGACCGAGATCAGCGTGCAGGGCGGCACCAACATCGTGGTCGACGTGCCCGGCACGCTCGACCAGCACACGTCCGACGCGCTGCGGCGCACGGCGGCCATGTCGTTCCGGCCCGTGCTCGCGATCGCCGACGGCGGCGGCGCCTCCGACGGTGGCGGCGCCTCCGACGCGTCGGGGGCCTCGGACGCCGGCAGCATCCCGGCGAGCACCACCCCCGCCGTGGTCGGCCCCGCCGAGGGCACGAGCGGCGCCTCGGACGCGGGAGGCGCCTCCGATGCCGGGGGCGCGTCCGACGCCGGCGGAGCGGGCAGCGGGGGCGTGGCCCCCTGGTCGGCCGATCAGCTCACCCCCGAGGCCCAGCAGATCTTCGCCGACGCGAGCTGCGCGGACCCACGGGCGCTGGCGGACAACGCCGAGAAGGCCGGCACGGGCGACATCGTCGTGCTGTGCGACGAGGCCGGGCAGGCCAAGTACCTGCTGGGGCCGGAGGCCGTGCCCGGCAGCGGCGTCAAGAACGCGACCGTCGGCCCCGCCGTCAACTCCTCGGGCCAGTCGACGGGCGGCTACGAGGTCAACATGACCTTCCAGGAGGGCGCCTCGGAGCAGTTCGGGGCCCTCACCACCGCGCTCTACAAGGGTGAGGGCGCGACCGGGCAGTTCGCGATGGTGCTCGACGGCACCGTCATCTCCGCGCCGCAGGTCACCGCCCCGACCTCGTCGTCGGCGTCGATCACGGGCAACTTCACCCAGGACAGCGCCCAGCAGCTCGCCGACCAGCTCAAGTTCGGCGCCCTGCCGCTCAAGTTCACGGTGCAGTCCGAGCAGCAGATCTCCTCGACGCTCGGCTCCGACCAGCTCGAGAAGGGCCTCATCGCGGGCCTCATCGGCCTGGTCCTCGTCGTGCTCTACGCGATCGCGCAGTACCGGGTGCTCGCGATCGTCACGACCGCGAGCCTCGCGGTGATGGGCGCCATGGCCTACGGCGTCATCACGGTCATGTCGAACATGCCCGAGATCGGCTACCGGCTCTCGCTCGCGGGCGTCGCCGGCCTGATCGTCGCGATCGGCTTCACCGCCGACTCGTTCATCGTGTACTTCGAGAGGGTCCGCGACGAGATCCGCGACGGCCGCGGCATCGTGAGCGCCGTCGACAACGGCTGGCAGCGGGCCCGGCGCACGATCGTGGCCTCCGACACCGTCAACATCATCGCCGCCGTCGTGCTGTACGTGCTGTCGACGGGCAGTGTGCGCGGCTTCGCCTTCACCCTCGGCCTGACCACGCTGCTCGACCTCGTGGTGGTCTTCCTGTTCACCCACCCGCTGCTGCAGATGCTCGCGCGTACCCGGTTCTTCGGCAAGGGGCACCCGCTCAGCGGTCTCGACCCGGCCGCCCTCGGCCGTGACCTGCCCGCCTACGCGGGCCGCGGCCGGGTGCGCGACACGGCGTCCCGCCGTCGCCGCGACGCCGAGGCCGCGCCGACGGAGTCGCTCGCGGCCCGCAAGGCCCGTCGGGCCCGCGAGGAGGCCGAGGCGGCCGAGGGCGCGGCGCCGCCGCCCGAGGACCCGACCCCGCAGGACCGCACCGACGAGGAGGGCACCCGATGAGCTCGAGCTTCTCCTCCTTCGGCAACGACCTCCACACGGGGGCGCGGTCCTATCCGCTGATCCGTCGTCGCCGCACGTTCTACCTGATCAGCGCGATCGTGCTGATCGTGCTCGGCACGATCGCCGTGCTGCGCGGCCCCAACCCCGGCATCGAGTTCGTGGGCGGCTCGGAGTTCCAGATCTCGGGCGTGCAGACCACCGACCAGGACCACGCCCGCGACGTCGTGCGCGAGCACGTCCCGGACAACGAGCCCAAGATCAGCGTGATCGGCAGCTCGGCGCTGCGCGTCCAGACCGAGCAGCTCTCCTCCGACGAGACCACGGCCCTGGCCGAGGACCTCGCGACCGCCTACGGCGTGCCCGCCTCCGACGTCTCGAGCTCGTTCATCGGGCCGACGTGGGGCAGCGACGTCACCTTCACCGCCCTGCGCGCCGTCGTGGTCTTCCTCGTGCTCGTGGGCACCGTGATGGCCCTGTACTTCCGCAACCTCAAGGCCTCGCTCGCGGCCCTCATCGCCCTCGTGCACGACATGCTGCTGACCGCCGTCGTGTACGTCGCGGTCGGCTTCGAGATCACGCCCGCGACCGTGATCGGGTTCCTCACCATCCTGGGGTACTCGATCTACGACACCGTGGTCGTGTTCGACAAGGTGCGCGAGAACACCGCGGACCTGTCCGCGGGCACGCTCACCTACGAGGAGTCCGTCGAGCTCGCCGCCAACCAGACCCTGGTGCGCTCGATCAACACCTCGGTCGTGGCGCTCCTGCCGGTCGGCTCGATCCTCGTGATCGGCGCGTTCGTGCTGGGGGCGGGAACCCTCAAGGACATCGCGCTGGCCCTGTTCGTGGGCATCCTCGCCGGCACCTACTCGTCGATCTTCCTCGCGCCGGGCATCCTGACGGACCTGCGTCGCCGTGAGGGCGCGATCGTCGCCCACGACGCCGAGATCGCACGGGCCCGCGCGGCCTCCGCCGCGGCGCCCGAGCCGGAGCCCGTCGCGGCCCCGGCCCCCGGCGCGCCCGAGGCCGCGGACGAGAGCGCCGCGGACCGCGGCACCGCTCCGGACGCGCCCTCGACGTCCACCGGCCGCAGCGGCGCCCCCGCCCGCGTCCAGCCCCGGCGCACCACGCGCCGTCGGCGCCACTGATGATCCCCGGGAGGGACACATGACCACGAGCCGCTTCTCCGAGAGCGCCGGCGCGCCCGATCGGGACGAGATCGCCGCGCTCATGCGGTCCCACATCGCCGAGTTCCCCGACTTCCCCGAGCCCGGCGTGCTGTTCCGCGACATCACCCCGCTGCTCGCCGACGGCGCCGCCATGCGCCGCGTGATCGCGTACTGGTGCTCGATCCTGCCGCCGGACGTCGAATACATCGTGGGCACCGAGGCGCGCGGCTTCGTGCTCGGGGCGCCGCTCGCCTACGAGCTCGGCGTCGGCTTCGTGCCCGTGCGCAAGGCCGGCAAGCTCCCCGGCTCCCCGCGCAGCGTCTCCTACGCGCTCGAGTACGGCACCGCGACCGTCGAGATCGCCCAGGGCGGTCTGCCCGCGGGGGCCCGCACCGTGATCGTCGACGATCTGCTGGCCACGGGCGGCACCGCGGCGGCCACCATCGAGCTCGTGCGCGACTTCGACGCCGAGCTGCTCGGCGCGTCCTTCCTCATCGAGCTCGAGGGCCTCGGAGGCCGCGAGAAGCTCGGCGACCTGCCCGTCGACGCCGTGTGGAGCGTGCCCAACTGACGTCCGCTCTGCGCGCAACGTCACATGGTCGGAGCACCCCGCGCGCTGAGTAGACTGGGCCGCCAGCGAAGGGAGGCCCGACGTGGACGACGGTGACAGCACGAGCACCCCGGCGCGCGAGACCGACACCGCCCCGGCACCGCGACCCCGTCGCTCCCGGCGCGGCTTCTTCGGCGCCCGGCCCGCCGGCGTCGACCGCATCCTCGAGCCGCTCCTGCAGGTCGTCACCCGCGCGAACGGCAAGGAGGACACGGCGCTCATCGAGCGCGCCTACCACGTCGCCGAGCAGGCGCACCGCGGGCAGTTCCGCAAGAGCGGCGACCCCTACATCACGCATCCGGTGTCGGTCGCCACGATCCTGGCCGAGCTGGGGTCGCCCAAGGAGGTCCTGGCCGCCGCGCTCCTGCACGACACGGTCGAGGACACCGACTACTCCCTGGACCGGCTGCGCGCGGAGTTCGGCGAGGAGATCGCGCTCCTCGTCGACGGCGTGACCAAGCTCGACAAGCTGACCTACGGCGAGGCCGCGCAGGCCGAGACGGTGCGCAAGATGATCGTGGCGATGAGCCGCGACATCCGGGTGCTGCTCATCAAGCTCGCGGACCGCCTCCACAACGCCCGCACCTGGAAGTACGTCTCGGCCGCCTCCGCGGAGAAGAAGGCCCGCGAGACCCTCGAGATTTACGCGCCGCTGGCCCATCGCCTCGGCCTGAACACCATGAAGTGGGAGCTCGAGGACCTCTCGTTCCGGGCGCTCTACCCCAAGGTCTACGACGAGATCGTCGCGCTCGTGGCCCAGCACGCCCCCGCCCGCGACCAGTACCTCGCCGCCGTCACGAGCCAGATCAACGACGACCTGCGCCACGCCCGGATCAAGGCCGAGGTGAGCGGGCGGCCCAAGCACTACTACTCGATCTACCAGAAGATGATCGTGCGCGGCCGCGACTTCGCCGACATCTACGACCTGGTGGGGATCCGGGTGCTCGTGGACTCGGTGCGCGACTGCTACGGCGTGCTCGGCATCCTGCACGCCCGCTGGTCGCCCGTGCCCGGGCGGTTCAAGGACTACATCGCGCTGCCCAAGTTCAACCTGTACCAGTCGCTGCACACGACGGTGATCGGGCCGACGGGCAAGCCCGTCGAGATCCAGATCCGCACCCGCGAGATGCACCGCCGCGCCGAGTACGGCGTCGCCGCGCACTGGAAGTACAAGGCCATGTCCGGGCCCGGCGAAATGGCGCGCGCCGGCAACCAGGAGATGGCGTGGCTGCGCCAGCTCATGGAATGGCAGAAGGACACGGCGGACTCGGGGGAGTTCCTCGAGTCGCTGCGCTTCGAGATCAACACCCAGGAGGTGTACGTCTTCACGCCCAAGGGCGACGTGATCGTGCTCCCGCAGGGCGCCACCCCCGTCGACTTCGCCTACTCGGTGCACACCGAGGTCGGCCACCGCACCATGGGGGCCCGGGTCAACGGGCGCCTCGTCTCGCTCGAGTCGACCCTCGAGACGGGCGACGTGGTCGAGGTCTTCACCTCCAAGGCGGCGGGCGCCGGACCCAGCCGCGACTGGCTCACCTTCGTCAAGTCCCCTCGGGCGCGCACCAAGATCCGCCAGTGGTTCTCCAAGGAGCGGCGCGAGGAGGCGCTCGAGCGCGGCAAGGACGAGCTCGCCAAGTCCCTGCGCAAGCAGAACCTGCCGATGCGCCGCCTGCTGACCCATTCGACGCTCCAGGCGGTCGCGACCGATCTCAACTTCCCCGACGTCGACGGGCTGTACGCCGCGATCGGCGAGGGCCACGTCAGCGCCGCCGCCGTGACCCATCGGCTCGTGGTGTCGTTCGGCGGGAGCGAGGGCGCGGCGGAGGACGTCGCCGAGATGACGCTGCCCTCCAAGGCGCGCTCGCGGCACGTGCCGCGCACGGACGACGCCGACCAGGGCGTCGTCGTCGACGGCCACGACGATCTGTGGGTCAAGCTCGCCAAGTGCTGCGCGCCGGTGCCGGGAGACCCGATCATCGGCTTCGTGACCCGCGGCTCGGGCATCTCCGTGCACCATGAGCAGTGCACGAACGCGCGGCAGCTGCGCGAGACCCAGAGTGACCGCATCGTGCCGGTGGGCTGGTCCGGACGGTCCGGCAGTGCGTACCTCGTGCACATCAAGGTCGAGGCCCTGGACCGCAGCCGGCTGCTGACGGACCTCTCGCTCGTCATCAACGACCAGCACGTGAACCTGCAGTCGGTCATGTGCCAGTCCCAGCCGGACCGCCTGGCCACCGCGTACTTCTCCTTCGAGCTCGCCGACCCCTCGCATCTGCAGTCGGTCGTCTCGGCCGTGCGCCGGGTCGAGGGCGTCTACGACGTCTACCGGGTCACCGCGGACGGCCAGCGGGTCGACGTCACGCAGCCCGGGACGCTCGCGGCCCGCTGAGCAGCTCCGCCCACCGGGCCCGGGCCTGGCGCGCGTGCGGGCGCCCGTCGAGCGCGTCGAGACGGCGCCGCACGTCGTCCTCGTCGACCAGGCCGTGCTCGAGCATCGCGGCGGCGGCCGCGGCATCGGGCGCGTAGCGCAGCAGATCCACCACGGTGCGCCCCGGGACGGTGACGGGGCAGCCGCCGATCGCCTCGACGTCCTCGCGTCCGAGCGGGGCCTCGCGCATGCGCACGCCCGCGAGCGCGTGCGGACGGGCGAGCGTCACCAGGTCGATCTCGGCGGGCGGGGGACCGCCGAGGCAGACCCACGCCGCGCTGCGTCCGGCGATCACGAACGACGCCCGGAGCTGGTCGCCGAGCGCGCAGCCGACGGCCACCGCCCGGTCCGCCATCGACGTCAGGTAGGCGACGGGCACGAAGACGCCCGGCCGCAGCTCGTGCACATCGCCGTGATGGCGGTTCGAGCGGGCGGTCGCGTCGTCCCGCCAGATGCGCGTGTGCGCCGTCAGCTCGCGGGCGAGGTCCTCGGCGTGCGCCGACCAGGCCCGGCAGGCGGGGACGCGCGCGGGCACGGGCAGAGCGGCGGGGGAGGACATGTCCGCGAGCATGCCGTGCCCCGTCCGGTCCGCCAAGCGAGCCGCCCGCCGCTGTGGAGAAGGCGGTGTGGGGAGGGCAGGGCGCCGCGGACGGCACCGGCCGGGCGGCGCGGGGTCAGCCGAGGTCGCGCGCGGAGCGCTCGATCACGGCGAGCCACTCGCGGCGCGCCGCGAGGGCCTTCTCGGCCTCCTCGATGCGCCGCGGATCGCCGCTCGCACGAGCCGCCTCGAGATCCTCCTCGTAGCTCGCGATCGCCGCCTGCAGCTGCGAGGAGGCGCCCTCGACGCGTGCCCTGGTGCGCGGATCGGTGCGACGCCACTCGTCGTCCTCGGCCTTCTTGACCGCGCGCTCGACGGCACGCAGACGGTCCTCGATGCGCCGGATGTCGCCGCGCGGCACCTTGCCGGCGTCCTCCCAGCGATCCTGGATCCGGCGCAGCGACTCGGCCGCCTGCTTGTGGTCGCCCACGGGCAGGAGGGCCTCGGCCTCGGCGAGCAGCTGCTCCTTGACGGCGAGGTTCTCCCGCTGCTCGGCATCGGTCGCGTGGAGGTCGGCGTTGCGCGCCGCGAAGAAGGTGTCCTGGGCGGCCTTGAACCGTGCCCACTGGGCGTCGTCCTTCTTGCGGTTCCCGCGCGGCGCCGCGCGCCACTGGTCCATGAGGTCGCGGTAGGCGCGGACCGTCGGGCCCCAGTCGGTCGAGTCGCGCAGGGCCTCGGCCTGTGCGATGAGCTCGTCCTTGACGCGTTCGGCCTCGCCGTGCTGCTCGTCGAGCTGGGAGAAGAACTGCTTGCGCTGCCGGTCGAAGGCGCCACGGGCGGCGGACAGCCGCTTCCACAGCGCATCCTCGGTCGCGCGGTCCAGCCCGCGGTCCTCCTTCTGCATCGCCTTCCAGGTCGGGACCATCTGGCGCATGGTCTCCCCGGCGCTCTTCCACGAGATGCGAGAGGGGTCCTCGGACGCGAGCGCCTCGATGGACTCGACGAACTCGGTGCGACGGGCCGCGGCCGCCTCGCGTGCGGCCGCGCGCTCGGCCTCCATCGCCTGGATGAGCTCCTTGGCCTTCTCGCGCAGCTCGTTCGCGCGGGCCCGCAGCGCCGGGATGTCCCCGACGACCTTGGGCTCCTTGAGGTTCTTGCGGAGCTGCTCGAGCAGCCGGTTGAGCTCGGCCTGGGTGTGCGAGGGGGCGGAGAGCTTCTGCTCGGTCAGGTCGAGGAAGGCGACCAGGTCCAGATAGGCCGTCGCGAAGGGGCGCAGCACCGCCTCGCGGTCGATCTCGACGCCGGCGGCGCCGTCGTCCGTTGCGGGAGCCTCGCCGGTCGCCTCGTCGTCGGCCGGCGTGCCCTCGGTCGGTGCGCTCTCGGCCGGGGCCTCGGCAGCGGGAGCCTCGTCGGTGTCGACCTGCGCGGTGCCGTCCTGCGTGGCCGGGGCCTCGTCGGCGCCGTCGGTCCCGGCGGCGGGGACACGCGCGGCGGGCGTGCCCGGCACGGCGCCGATCTCGCGCACCTGGGTGCCGTCCTGCACGGTGACGGTGCCGTCCTCGCGCACGTCGCCGTAGGCCAGGGCCTCGCCGACCGCGGACTCGTCGTACTCCTGCTTCGGGGGCGCCGCCGGGACCAGGGGGGCGTGCGCCGGTCTGCCGGCGAGGGCCGCCGGGCTCGGCGGCTGGGGGCGCGGGGTCGGGCGCGGGACGGGGGTCTCGGACTCGCTCACGGGGAGCTCCTTCGGTCGTTTCCGCTGCAAGGGCGGGGCACAGCCGCGGGTCGCGGCAGGTTCGGTGGGACGCCCGGGGGCATCACCCCGGAACTCTACAGGCCGTCCGCACCGTCGGGCGCGGCGTCCGGACCCCGGCGGCGGCGCCGCCGGGACCGACATCCGGCGATAATGGCGGGGCACCGCACCCGACCGCCTCAGCGAGGCAAGGAGATCGCCCGATGGCGAAGATCAGCGCCCTGTCCGGATTCCCCGAATGGCTCCCCGCCGAGCGGATCGTCGAGCAGCATGTCATCGACACGTTCCGCCGGGTCGCCGAGCTGCACGGGTTCTCCGGGCTCGAGACGCGCGCCGTCGAGCCGATGAGCCAGCTGCTGCGCAAGGGCGAGATCGACAAGGAGGTGTACGTGCTGCGGCGCCTGCACGCCGACGACGAGGGGCCCGACGCCGAGCAGGCCGACCCCGACCGCCAGCTCGGGCTCCACTTCGACCTCACCGTGCCGCTGGCCCGCTACGTGCTCGAGCACCAGAACGACCTCGCGTTCCCCTTCCGTCGCTACCAGGTCCAGAAGGTGTGGCGCGGCGAGCGGCCCCAGGACGGCCGCTTCCGCGAGTTCTACCAGGCCGACCTCGACGTGATCGGCCAGGACACGCTGCCCGTGCACGTCGAGGCCGAGGTGGCGATCGTGATGGCGGAGATCCTCGCGGCGCTCCCGCTGCCCGGCTTCACCATCCACGCCAACAACCGCAAGCTGTCCGAGGGGTTCTTCCGCTCGATCGGGGTCGAGGACACCCAGGCGGCGCTGCGCTGCCTCGACAAGCTCGCCAAGATCGGCCCCGACGCCGTCGCGGCCCTGCTGCGCGAGGAGGCCGCAGCGAGCGCCGAGCAGGCGCAGGCGTGCCTCGCCTTCGCCGGCATCCGCACCGGCGACGAGGGCTTCGCCGACCAGGTCCGGGCGCTCGGCGGTCACGGCGAGCTGATGGAGGAGGGGATCGCGGAGCTGGCCGACGTGGTGCGCCGGGTCAACACCGCCGTGCCGGGCGTGTGCGTCGCCGACCTCTCGATCGCCCGCGGCCTCGACTACTACACCGGCACCGTGTTCGAGACCTTCGTCGAGGGGCACGCCTCGCTCGGCTCGGTCTGCTCGGGCGGGCGCTACGACCGTCTGGCCGCCGACAACCGTCACGGCTACCCCGGCGTCGGGCTCTCGATCGGCCTGTCCCGGCTCGTCTCGCGCGTGCTCTCGGCGGGCATCGCGAGCGCCACCCGGCCCGTGCCCACGTGCGTGCTGGTGGCCGTGGCCGACGAGGAGGCGCGCGGGCACAGCGAGGCCGTGGCGACCGCCCTGCGCCGACGCGGCATCCCCGCCGAGATCGCGCCGACCGCCGCCAAGTTCGGCAAGCAGATCCGCTACGCCGACCGCCGGCAGATCCCGTTCGTCTGGTTCCCGGGGGCCGGCGACGAGGAGCACGCGGTGCGCGACATCCGCTCGGGCGAGCAGGTGCCCGCCGAGCCGTCGACGTGGGAGCCGCCGGCCGAGGACCTGCGTCCTCGCGTCGTGCGGGCCGACGGCTGAGCGGTCCGGTCCCGCCCTCCCCGCCCGGCGCCCGCCCGTGGGCGATGGCCCACATCACATCCCCCGGACACCCGGGAATCTTCCGCCCTCGCCCGACGTTGGAGCCGATATGCCTACCACGACACTGACCACCGCCAACCACGACGACACCGTCAAGGACGGCATCGTCCTGATCGACTTCTGGGCCGGCTGGTGCGTCCCCTGCCAGCGGTTCGCGCCGATCTTCGACAAGGCCTCCGAGGCGCACGAGGACATCACCTTCGCCAAGGTCGACACCGAGGACCAGCAGCAGCTGGCGATGCAGTACGGCGTCACCTCAATCCCGACCCTCGTCGCCTACCGCGACGGCATCCCGGTCTTCTCGCAGCCCGGCGCGCTGCGCGAGGCGGACCTCGAGGATCTCATCGGCCAGATCGAGAAGCTCGACATGGCCGAGGTCTCCAAGGCCTACGAGCAGGCCAAGGCCCAGCAGCAGGGCTGAGCCCCGCCGCCGACGACGAACGCCCCGCACCGATCGGTGCGGGGCGTTCGTGCATCCGGGGCCCGGCGTCGCCGGGCCCCGGAGCCGTGTCAGGGGCGGCGGGCGCCGTGGCGGTCGTAGCGGTCGCCCGTGCGATCCCGCTTGTCGTACTGGCCGCGCTTGTCGAAGCGGCGATCGCCGCGGTCGTCGTGGCGGGGGTTGAACTTCTTGGCGCCGCCGGACTTCGGGCCCGTGTCCTTGGCGATCCGCAGGGCGCGGCCCGCGATCCGGGCCCGGCCGATCCGGGCCAGCTGCTCCTCGGACAGCTCGCCGCGCACCTCCACCAGGGAGAACGAGCCCAGGATGTCGATCTTGCCGATGTCCTTCCCGGTCAGGCCGCCCTCACCGGTGATGGTGCCGACGATGGCCGGCGGCTTGGCGCCGTGGCTGTGGCCCACCCCGATGCGGTAGGCGGTGTAGCCCTTGGACGAGGGCCGGGGGCCGCCGCTGCGGCGGTCGTCGTCGCGGCCGCCGCGCTCGGGCCGGTCCTGGCCCTTGAGCGAGGCGCCCGTGAACTCCTCCTCCTCGGTGCGGGTGCCGGGGCCCTCGTCGCCCACCGCGATCGCACCCAGCACGGCCGCGAGCTGGGCCGGGTCGGTGCCGGAGGTCGCGAGGAACTCGCCCACGAGCTCGGTGTAGATGCCCAGGCGCCCCTTCTCGGCGCGCTCGGGCACGCGCTCGAGCAGCTTCTTCATGCGATGCCGGGAGACGTCGGCGGGGGAGGGGACCTGGATCTCCTCGAGGGTCTGCCGGGTCGTCTTCTCGATCGCGCGCAGCTTGCGGCGCTCATGGGGCGCGACGAAGGTGAGGGCCTCGCCCGTGCGGCCGGCGCGGCCGGTGCGGCCGATGCGGTGGACGTACGCCTCCGGCTCGCCCGGCACGTCGAAGTTCACGACGAGCCCGATGCGCTCGACGTCGAGGCCGCGGGCGGCCACGTCGGTCGCGACGAGCACGTCGAGGGTGCCGTTGCGCAGGCGCTCGACGATCCGCTCGCGCTCGTTCTGCGCGACGTCGCCGCTGATGGTCGCGGCCACGACGCCGCGCGCCACGAGCTCGACGCCGACCTCCTCGGCCGCCGAGCGGGTGCGCACGAAGACGATCGCGGCATCGGCGTCGGAGGTCGCGAGCACGCGCGCGAGCGCACCGGTCTTGTGCCGGAACGGGACGACGGCGTAGCGCTGGCGCACCGACGTGACGGTCGAGGACTGGCGGGCGACGGACACGCTCACGGGGTCGGTCATGTGGTCGGCCGCGACCTTCTGGATGGCCGGGGGCATGGTCGCGGAGAACAGCGCGACCTGCTTCGTGGCCGGGGTGTAGGAGAGGATCTCCTCGACGTCCTCGGCGAAGCCCATGCGCAGCATCTCGTCGGCCTCGTCGAGCACGACGTACTTCACGGTGTCCAGGCGCAGGTTGCCCTTCTTGAGGTGATCGATCACGCGACCGGGCGTGCCCACCACGACCTGCGCGCCCTTGGACAGCGCCCGCTCCTGGGGGCCGTAGGGGGAGCCGCCGTAGACGGCGGTGACCGACAGGCCGTCGACGTCGTGGGCGAAGGAGCCGATCGCGTCGGCCACCTGCATCGCGAGCTCGCGCGTGGGGGCCATCACGATCGCCTGCGTCGAGCGGTCCGCGGGGTCGACCGCGGTCAGCAGGGGCAGGCCGAAGGCGGCCGTCTTGCCGGTGCCGGTCTGCGCGACGCCGATCACGTCGCGTCCGTCCAGGAGGGCGGGGATCGCCTGCGCCTGGATGGGGGAGGGGGTCGTGAAGCCGAGGGTGGCGACCGCTCGCTGCAGGGGTGCCGGCAGGTCGAGGTCGGCGAAGGTCGGGCCTTCGGGCTGCGAGGGGGCCTCGCTGCTCTCGGCGGTGGACGGGCTGGGGGCGTGGTCGATCATCGTGTCCTCGATCTGGGGGTGGGGCGGACCCACTCCAACGCAGGTCAGGACCTCTTGAGTCTAGGCGCGTCGGGGCGTCTGCCCCAGGGTCCCGACAGGCGAGATCGCTCACGCCCGCGGTAGGATCGCCGTGCCGTCGGGAGCGCTCGGCGGCTGCCCCATCCACGTCACGAAGGACATTGCCGTGCTGCGCACCCATCATGCCGGAGAGCTCCGCGAGGAGCACGCCGGTCAGACCGTCACCCTCACCGGCTGGATCGGCCGGCGCCGAGATCACGGCGGGGTGACGTTCCTGGATCTGCGCGACGCGAGCGGCGTCGCCCAGGTCGTCGTGCGCGAGGACGAGGCCATGCACCTGCGCAACGAGTACGTGCTGCAGGTCACCGGCACCGTCGACCGGCGCCCGGAGGGCAACGAGAACCCGCAGCTGGCCACGGGCGGCATCGAGGTCACCGCGACCGAGGTCACGGTGCTCAACCCCTCGGCGCCCCTTCCCTTCCAGCTCGACGCGCACAGCGAGGTCGGCGAGGAGGCGCGGCTGCGCTACCGCTACCTCGACCTGCGCCGTGAGGGCCCCGCGAAGGCCCTGCGCCTGCGCTCGACCGTCAACCGGGCGGCGCGCGACGTGCTGCTCGACGACGGCTTCGTCGAGATCGAGACCCCGACGCTGACCCGCTCGACCCCCGAGGGCGCGCGCGACTTCCTGGTCCCGGCGCGCCTGTCCCCGGGCTCGTGGTACGCGCTCCCGCAGTCCCCGCAGCTGTTCAAGCAGCTGCTCATGGTGGCCGGCATGGAGAAGTACTTCCAGCTCGCCCGCTGCTACCGCGACGAGGACTTCCGCGCGGACCGGCAGCCCGAGTTCACCCAGCTCGACATCGAGATGAGCTTCGTGGACCAGGAGGACGTGATCGCCCTCGCCGAGCAGATCCTCACCGCGGTGTGGCGCACGATCGGTTACGAGATCCCGGTCCCGATCCCGCGCATGACGTATGCCGAGGCGATGCGCCGCTACGGCTCGGACAAGCCCGACCTGCGCTTCGACCTCGAGATCACCGAGATGACGGAGTACTTCGCCGACACCCCCTTCCGGGTGTTCCAGGCGCCCTACGTCGGCGCGGTGGTCATGAAGGGCGGCGCCTCCCAGCCGCGCCGCACGCTCGACGGCTGGCAGGAGTGGGCCAAGCAGCGCGGCGCCCGCGGACTGGCCTACGTGCTCGTCCAGGAGGACGGCACGCTCACGGGCCCCGTGTCCAAGAACATCTCCGACGCCGAGAAGCAGGGACTGGCCGCGAAGGTCGGCGCCGAGCCGGGCGACTGCGTGTTCTTCGCCGCGGGCGAGGCCAAGACGTCCCGTGCCCTGCTGGGCGCGGCGCGCAACGAGATCGCCGAGCGCCTCGGTCTCATCGACGAGGACGCATGGGCCTTCGTGTGGGTCGTCGACGCCCCGATGTTCGAGCCCGCGGGCGACGCCGTCGCCGCGGGGGACGTCGCGGTCGGCTCGGGCGCCTGGACCGCCGTGCACCACGCCTTCACGGCCCCCAAGCCCGAGTTCCTCGACACCTTCGATGAGGATCCCGGCGCGGCCCTCGCCTATGCGTACGACATCGTCTGCAACGGCAACGAGATCGGCGGCGGCTCGATCCGCATCCACCAGCGCGACGTGCAGGAGCGCGTGTTCTCCGTGATGGGGATCGACGAGGAGCAGGCGCGCGAGAAGTTCGGCTTCCTGCTCGACGCGTTCGCCTTCGGCGCCCCGCCCCACGGCGGCATCGCATTCGGCTGGGACCGCATCGTCGCGCTGCTGGCCGGGACCGACTCGATTCGCGACGTGATCGCGTTCCCCAAGTCCGGCGGCGGCTTCGACCCGCTCACCCAGGCCCCCGCGCCGATCACGGCCGCGCAGCGCAAGGAGGCCGGCGTCGACGCGAAGCCCGAGAGCCCCCGCGCCCGCACGGCCCAGGAGGCCACGGCCGCCGACGCCGACGAGGCGCAGACCCCGCTCGGCGCGGCCGGCGGCGCGGCTCCCGAGGGCGCCGATCCCGCCTGAGCGGCCACGCACGGCGAACGGGCCCGCATCCCCTGCTCAGGGGGTGCGGGCCCGTTCGTGATCGGGGGAGATCAGCGGCGCGGCGTGTCGCTGTGCTCGACCTGCGGCTTGGGGATGCGCCAGCGGCGGATCTGGATCGCACGCATGTTGCCGTAGGAGACGAGGCCGGGGGAGACGAAGCCGAAGCGCTCGGTCAGGGCGGCGCGCAGGCGGCGCCGGATCACGAAGGCGTCGATCACGCACGCGAGGATGCCGCCCCACAGCACCACCAGCATGAGCGTGCTCATCGTGGCGTACAGGTCCGGCACCACGAGCGGGGTGACGAGCGCGATCAGCATGAGCAGGAGCGCGACGGGGAAGAAGTACTCGGCCAGGTTGTGCCGCGCGTCGATCATGTCGCGCACGAGGCGCCGGTCGCTGCCGCGGTGCTGGGCCGGCATGTGGGCCTCGTCGCCCGTCATCATCGCCTGCTGCGCCTGTGCGCGCGCCTCGGTCGAGCGGGCGCGGGACTGCCGCCGGGCCTCCTTGCGGTCGGCCGGGACGAGCGGGCGCTGGCGAGCCTCCTGCGCCTCGCGCCGGTTGCGGGTGGGCCGCCCCTTCTTGGGCGTACGGCCGGGCTCCGCGGCCGGATCGGGGGACGTCGTGTCCACGGGCGTGGTGACGCCCGGGACGTCGTCTCGGGATGCTCTGCGGAATCTCACCCGTGCATTCTAGGCGGAGGACGCCGGGCCCCCGGCCTCCGACGCGGCGCCGCGCGCGATAGCGTGAGCGCCATGGCCTCCACCTCTCATCCCGCCGGTCCCGCCGATTCAGCTCCCGCCTACGTCGCCGCGCTGCGCGAGCGTCTCGAGGGGATCCTCGACCGCTCCGTCGCCGACCTCGAGTCCCTCGTGCGCATCCCGTCGATCGCCTTCGCGGGCTATGACCGCGAGCCCGTCGAGCGCAGCGCGAAGGCGGTCGCCGAGCTGCTCGCCTCCACGGGGCTGCCGGACGTGCGCATCGAACGGGTCGAGGGAGGCTCGCCCGCCGTCATCGCCCGCCGTCCCGCGCGCGAGGGGCGGCCCACCGTCCTGCTGTACGCCCACCACGACGTGCAGCCCACGGGCGACGAGAGCACGTGGACCTCGTCGCCGTTCGAGCCCGAGCGCCGGGGCGACCGTCTCTACGGGCGCGGGGCGGCCGACGACAAGGCGGGGGTGATGGCCCACGTGACGGCGCTGCGCCTGGTCGGCGACGAGCTCGCCGAGCGGGGCATCGGCGTCACGGTGTTCGTCGAGGGGGAGGAGGAGGCCGGCTCGCCGACCTTCCGCCCCTTCATCGAGACCTACGCCGAGGACCTCTCGGCCGACCTCATCATCGTCGCGGACTCCGCCAACTGGGCGGTCGGCACGCCCGCGCTGACCACGAGCCTGCGCGGCGTCGTCGACCTGACCGTGACCGTCCGCGTCCTGCGCCACGCGGTCCACTCGGGCATGTTCGGCGGCCCCGTGCTGGACTCCCTGACCCTGCTGTCACGTCTCGTGGCCACGTTGCACGACGAGGACGGGGAGGTCGCGGTCGAGGGGCTCGTGCGGGCCGAGGACCCGTCCGTCGAGATGCCCGAGGTCGACTACCGGCGTGACGCCGGTGTCCTCGACGGCGTCCGGCTCGCCGGCAGCGGCCCGGTCGCGGCGCGGCTGTGGACCCGCCCCGCCCTGGCGGTGCTCGGGATCGACGCGCCCGAGGTCGCCCGCGCCTCCAACACGCTCGTGCCCGCCGCACGCGCCAAGCTCTCGCTGCGCATCCCGCCCGGTCAGGACCCGCGCGCCGCCATGGAGGCCCTCGAGCGCCACCTGCTCGAGCACGCGCCCTTCGGCGCCCAGGTCGAGGTGGCCCGCGGCGAGGAGGGCCGCCCCTTCCAGGCCGGCGAGGACACCGCCGCGATGGCGCTGGCCCGCAGCGCGTTCAGCCGCGCATGGGGCACCGAGCCCGTCGACACCGGTCTCGGCGGCTCGATCCCGTTCATCGCCGACCTGCTCGAGGTGTTCCCGGGCGCCGAGGTGCTCGTGACCGGGGTCGAGGACCCCGATTCCCGCGCGCACGGCATCGACGAGTCCCTGCACCTGGGCGAGTTCGCGCGGGTGTGCGTCGCCGAGGCGCTGCTGCTGCGCGACGCCGAGACCCTGCGCGGCGGCCCCGAGCGCGGCTCCGCGGCATGACCGACCAGCCGCCCCGGCAGCCGGTCCGGGTCTCGCCGCTCGCCGTCCCCTTCCTCTTCCTGGCCCTCGTGACCACGGCGGTGCTCACCTTCGCCGTCGGGCCGTGGGCCGGGATCTGGCTCCTCGCCGTGGTCCTCGCCGCGTTCGCGCTCGCCCTGGCACGGCCCACCCAGCGGGAGGCATCGGTCGCGGCCGTGCTCGGCGGGGCGCTCGGCTTCGGCGGGGTCATGCTGCTGGCCGTGCTGCACGGCTTCGGCTGATCGACCCGGCCGGCTCGCGGCACGTCGCGAGAGCCTCCCGTTGCGCCGTGCGCGGACGCACGTCCGGGGTCTCCTCTGCGGGGGAGCGGGGGCGTAGGCTGGGGGCGAACCGTCCCCAGGAGGTACATCCATGACGACCACGTCCATCGAGCGCACCGAGACCGCGCCCGCTCACGGCGTGACCCTGACGCCGGAGGCGGCCGCGAAGGTCACCTCCCTGCTCGAGCAGGAGGGCCGCGACGACCTGCGTCTGCGGATCGCCGTCCAGCCCGGCGGCTGCTCGGGCCTGATCTACCAGCTCTACTTCGACGAGCGTCTGCTCGACGGCGACGCGGCGGTCGACTTCGACGGCGTCGAGGTCGTCGTCGACAAGATGAGCACCCCGTACCTCACGGGCGCCGTCATCGACTTCGCCGACACGATCGAGAAGCAGGGCTTCACGATCGACAACCCCAATGCCCAGAGCTCGTGCGCGTGCGGCGACTCGTTCAGCTGATCGCCTCGGCGCCGTGATGCGGCCCGGGTGTCCTCCTGCGGAGGATGCCCGGGCCGCTCCCGTCCGCGGGAGTGTCCGTGCTCGCGGCCGGGTCGTGACCGGGTATGATGACGACGTGCCGTCACGTCCCGGCGCTCCGATCCCATGCGCCGTGCGCATCCGACGGGTTCGGGCCGCGGCGGAGGGGTCAGCCCCAACCCTGATCGTCAACGACCTCCTGCACAGCGTCCCCTCTCCTCGGGACGGCAGGGGAAGAAGAGCGGAAGGTCATCCTGTGATCCCCCAGACTCCTCATCGCCCGAGGCGCACGGCCCGTCTGGCCGCGGGCCTCGTGCTGGCATCGCTCGCGCTCGCCGGATGCACGGCCGAGCAGAAGCGCGGCTATCTGCCCGGCGACTCCGAGCACGAGGTCACCAACCAGACCGGCCGGATCATGCACATGTGGGTCGGCTCGTGGGCCGCCCTCGTGATCGTCGGCCTCATCGTCTGGGCCCTCATCATCTGGTGCGCGATCGCCTACCGTCGCCGCAAGGGCGACACCGGCTTCCCGATCCAGCTGCGCTACCACGTGCCGCTCGAGATGATCTTCACGCTCATCCCGGTCGTGATGATCATGTCGCTGTTCTACTTCACCCAGCGCGACGTCGCCTCGACCGAGGACGTCAGCGCCCAGCCCGACCTGACCGTCAACGTCGTGGCCAAGCAGTGGAGCTGGGACTTCAACTACGTGGACGCCGACGTCCACGAGCCCGCGGGCGTGCAGTCCTTCGAGACCGGCACCGAGGGCGCCGAGGACTCCCTGCCCGTGCTCTACCTCCCGGTCAACGAGACCGTCGAGTTCACCCTCGACTCCCGCGACGTCGTGCACTCCTTCTGGATCACCGACTTCCTTTACAAGAAGGACATGTTCCCGGGGCACACCAACACCTTCCAGGTGACCCCCACCAAGGAGGGCACCTACCGCGGCAAGTGCGCCGAGCTGTGCGGCGAGTACCACTCCGACATGCTCTTCAACGTCAAGGTGGTCTCGCCCGAGGAGTTCGAGCAGCACCTGCAGGATCTGCGCGACGAGGGCAACTCGGGTCAGCTGAGCGTGGACCTCAACCGCGAGCAGCGTGACTGGAACATGCGCGATCGCACCGACAAGGCTCTGCAGGACGAGAAGGAGGACGCGAAGTGACCACGGGAACCCCCGTCGCCCCGACCGTCGGCACCGAGCACTTCGTGCCGGAGACGCAGCCGACCACGCTGGGCAAGAAGTTCTTCAACCTCCTGACCACGACCGATCACAAGCTGATCGGCATGATGTACATGGGCATGGCCTTCGCGTTCTTCTGCTTCGGCGGTGTGCTCGCGCTCATGATCCGTGCGGAGCTGTGGGAGCCCGGCCTGCAGGTCGTGGTCTCCAAGGACCAGTACAACCAGCTGTTCACGATGCACGGCACGATCATGCTGCTGATGTTCGGCACCCCGCTGTTCAACGGCTTCGCCAATTACCTGGTGCCGCTGCAGATCGGCGCCGTCGACATGGCGTTCCCGCGGCTGAACATGTTCGCGTTCTGGCTGACCCTGTTCGGCTCGCTCATCGTGGTGGCGGGCTTCCTCACCCCCCAGGGCGCGGCCTCGTTCGGCTGGTTCGCCTACGCGCCCTTGTCGGACACGACGTTCACACCAGGCCTAGGCGGTGATCTCTGGGTCTTCGGACTGGGGTTGCAGGGCTTCGGCACGATCCTGGGCTCGGTCAACTTCATCACCACCATCATCTGCATGCGCATGCCCGGCATGACCATGTTCCGGATGCCGATCTTCACCTGGAACACCCTCATCACGGCTGTGCTCGTGCTGATGGCCTTCCCGCCCCTGGCGTCGGCCCTCATGGCCCTCGGCGCCGACCGCCGCTTCGACGCGCTCATCTTCGACCCGGCCAACGGCGGACCGGTGCTGTGGCAGCACCTGTTCTGGTTCTTCGGGCACCCCGAGGTGTACGTGCTCGCGCTGCCGTTCTTCGGCATCGCCTCCGAGGTCATCCCCGCGTTCTCGCGCAAGCCGATCTTCGGCTACAAGACTCTCGTGTACGCCACGATCTCGATCGCGGCGCTGTCGGTGACGGTGTGGGCCCACCACATGTTCACGACCGGCGCGGTCATGCTGAACTTCTTCTCCTTCATGACGATGCTCATCGCGGTGCCCACGGGCGTGAAGTTCTGCAACTGGGTCGGCACCATGTGGCGCGGCTCGGTGACGTTCGAGACCCCGATGCTGTTCACGCTCGGGTTCATGACGACGTTCCTCTTCGGCGGCCTGACCGGCGTGATCCTGTCGAGCCCGATCCTGGACTTCCACCTCTCGGACACTTACTTCGTGGTGGCCCACTTCCACTACGTCATCTTCGGCACGGTCGCCTTCGAGATGTTCGCGGGCTTCTACTTCTGGTGGCCCAAGATGTTCGGGTACCGCCTGAGCGAGAAGATCGGCGTGTGGCACTTCTGGCTGCTCATGATCGGGTTCCACATGACGTTCCTGATCCAGCACTGGCTCGGCGTGCTCGGCGCTCCCCGCCGCTACGTCAACTACCTCGCGGAGGACGGGTTCGACTGGATGAACCAGATCTCCACGATCGGCGCGTTCATCATCGGCGTGTCCACCCTGCCGTTCATCTTCAACGTCGTCATCTCCCACATGCGGGCGCCGCGTGTGACGGTGGACGACCCGTGGGGCTACGGCGCCTCCCTCGAGTGGGCGACCACGTGCCCGCCGCCGCGTCACAACTTCCACGAGCTGCCCCGCGTGCGGTCCGAGCGTCCCGCGTTCGACCTGCACCACCCCGAGGTGGCGGCCGTCGACCACGTGCTGCACGAGGAGCCCGTGAAGAACAGGAGCAGCAACTGATATGCGTACGACCTCCCGGATCTTCCTGATCCTGATGGTGTTCTTCCTCGTCGTGGCGTGCGCGTACGGCATCGTCACCTCGAGGTACGAGCTGCTGGGCCTCGAGCCCATGGGCTTCGCCGCGATCCTCATGGCCGGCGGCATGAGCGGCATGATCTCCGCGGTGACGGGCATCAACGCCCGTCGCCATCCGGACCGCCCGGAGGACGACGAGTCCGCCCCGGTCTCGGCGGACGCCGGCATCCAGGGCTCGTTCGCCCCGTACAGCTGGTGGCCCCTGTGGACCGCGATCGCCGCGGCGATGGTGTTCCTCGGCGTCGCCGCCGGCTGGTGGATCTCGGGCCTGGGCGCCGTCGTCGCGATCTACGGCATCACCGGCTGGGTCATGGAGTTCAACCGCGGCACTTACGCCCACTGAGCCCGGCCCACGGCCTCCACAGCGGCCCGGCATCGCCCCGTGCGATGCCGGGCCGCTGTGCGTCGTGCGAGAGGGGGTGTGGAGGCGTGGAGGCGCAGGGCCGTCAGCACGCCCCGGGCCGCCCGGCGCCGGGCGTGCGGGCGCGTGATGTCCTGGACGGGACGCTGGTGAGGTGCACGGGCGATATCGCCCGTGCACCTCACCAGCGTCCCCTCGCCGACCACCGCCCCCGAAGGAGGCACCCAGGCCTGGTCCCTGCCGCCGTCCGCGGCGTGGTGATGCCCCGTGACGTCCCGTCGCGGCGCCCCGCGCTCCTGGTAGCGTCGACCTCAGCAGACGGACGCGAGCAGGAGCTCGCGAACCCCGACGCACGAGCCGTGACATCGAGGAGGATGGCATGCCCCTGGGGTACTTCAACCGACGCAGCGCGACCGACGAGGCCGACATGCAGGTGCGCGGCATCTTCGCCGACGACGCGTCCCTCGAGCGAGGTGCGGCCTGGGCGATCTCGATCCTCCAGGACGCCGACATCGACCCGCACGACCAGCCCGTGCGGGCCATCAAGGCGCTGCGCTCGGCCGATCGACGCATCAGCCTGATCGCCGGTCGCTACCTCGTGGATCTCGCCGCAGGCAAGCGCTGACGGCCACACGGCCGCCCGCCGCCCGCTGACGGGATGACACCAGGGGGGCGCGGTCCGAGGAACCTCCTCGGGCTCGGCGCGCCTCGAGGCGTTCACGGGGCGGCACTTGCCGAGTGACAGCACCTCGCGGTCGTAGACTCATATACAGCGGGGAAAGAGTGTATTAATGCAGTCTGCCCGATCGATCTCATGCATCGCCGCGCCAGTCGGTGACCTCGGCTCGCGCGAGCGGCACGGGCCCGCGCGTCAGCACGTGGGGAGTTCCCTGGAACCACGCCCCACGGCGGCCCTCACGCGCCAGCTGAGCCAGCCAGTCGCGGTTGCGCGCCGTGGTCTCCGGCGCGGATCGATAGCGCTCGACGTCGAGGGCCTCGACCTCCTGCGGCAGGAGCGCCTCGCCCGTGCGGCTCTCCCGACGGTCGAGCACGACCGCCGGGCCGATGTCCTCGACGGGGATCGCCCAGAACTCCTGGGAGGGCAGCTCCGTGCCCGTGACCTCCCGCCAGGTCCTCCAGAGGGCCTGGGGCCGGATGGGGGACAGCAACACGACCTCCGTCCAGCGGGCTTCGAGCCCGGGGATCCAGGTGTCGCGCAGGCGCCGGCGTGCGGGCGTGCCCTCGTACCCGGCCATGCCTCGCTCGTACGCCTCCGGATCTCTGTGCCGGAGCGCGGCGAGTGGAAGCAGCTCGGGCACTCCGGCGGTCGCCGGGGTGCGGAGGTGGAAGACGTAGCGTCGAGGGTCCATCGCACCATCCTCGCGCCTGCAGGGCCGAGCGGTGAGACGGCCGGGGACGCGCCGCGTCACCTCGCGTACGGCCTCCGAGGCCTCTCACACGCCGGACAGACGCCCCGACGACGAGAGAGGGCCCCGGGATCGCTCCCGGGGCCCTCTCTGCTCGTGTGCGGCTCGGCCGCGCGACGCATGCGGTCAGTTCACTTCGTGGTCGCTGCCGCTCGTGGCCGAGATGAGGTGGTCGATGCGGTGCTGCTCGTGCGACCCGTGGTCGAGGGCGGCGCGCAGCTCCGCGGGGGAGACCGGCTCGATGTAGTCCTTGAAGAAGAACGACGTGGCGCGGGCACGCAGCCCCGAGACGCCCTTGCCGGCCTTGAGCGGGCGGTACTGGTCCGGCGAGACCATGACCCAGCGCTCGTAGTCCGAGAGGGGCTCGTGGATCTCGAGGATCTGCCCGTTCTCCATGCGGACCACCTTCGAGGTCTCCTTGCCGTGCAGCGCGAGCTCGCGCTTGTGGCGCTGGAGCGACAGGCACAGCCGCTTGGTCACGTAGAACGCGATCACCGGCACCACGAAGAAGCCGATGCGGTAGGCCCAGGTGAGGTCGTTGATCGACAGCTGCAGCGCGACGGCCAGGAGGTCGTTGGTCGCGCCCAGGCACAGGATCAGGTAGATCGAGATCCAGGCGACGCCGAGACCGGTGCGCACGGGCGCCTGGTACGGGAAGTCCAGCACGTGGTGCTCGCGCTTGTCCCCGGTGACCCAGGCCTCGATCCAGGGGTACAGGGCCAGGAACGCGAGGAACAGGCCGTAGAACCCGAGCGGGACCAGCATGTTCAAGGAGATCGTGTACCCGAAGATCGTGAACTCCCAGCCCGGCATGAGGCGCAGGCCGCCGTCGGTGAACAGCATGTACCAGTCCGGCTGCGAGCCGGCCGACACGGGGGAGGGGTCGTAGGGGCCGTAGACCCACACCGGGTTGATGGCCGTCGTCGCCGACACGAGCGCGATGATGCCGAACACCAGGAAGAAGAAGCCGCCGGCCTTGGCCGTGTACACCGGGAACAGCGGGTAGCCGACCACGTTGTTGTCGGTGCGGCCGGGCCCGGGGTAGTGCGTGTGCTTGTGCGCCACGAGCATCACCATGTGGATCGCGATGAGGCCGAGGATGGCCGCCGGGATCAGCAGGATGTGGATCGTGAACAGGCGCGGGATGATGTCGTGGCCCGGGAACTCGCCGCCGAAGAGGAAGAACGAGAGGTAGGGGCCGACGAGCGGCATCGCGAGCATGAGGCCCTCGGCGATGCGCAGGCCGTTGCCGGAGAGCACGTCGTCGGGGAGGGAGTAGCCCGAGAAGCCGGCGACCATGCCCAGGATCATGAGCGTGAAGCCCACGACCCAGTTGAGCTCGCGGGGCTTGCGGAAGGCGCCCGTGAAGAACACGCGGAACATGTGCACGAAGATCGCGACCATGAAGAACAGCGCGGCCCAGTGGTGCAGCTGGCGGAAGAACAGTCCGCCCTTGAGCTCGAAGGAGATATGCAGGGTCGACTCGAAGGCCTTGGACATGTGCAGGCCCTGCATGGGCTGGTACACGCCGTCGTAGACGACCTCGTCCATCGAGGGGACGAAGAACATCGTCAGGAAGGTGCCCGAGATCAGCAGGATGATGAAGCTGTAGAGGGCGACCTCTCCGAACATGAACGACCAGTGGTCGGGGAAGATCTTGCGGGCGAAGAACTTCACGAGGCCCGCGCCGCCGACGCGCTCGTCGATCCACCCGCCGCCGACGGCGCCGAGCTTCACGAGGCGGCCCTGCTTCTGGCCGGTCTGGGGAGATGCGGTGTCAGTGCTCGTCACGAAGGATCACTTCTCCTTGTGGATGTCCCAGAAGCTGGGACCGATCGGCTCGGGGAAATCGCCCTTGGCGACCAGGTAGCCCTCGGCGTCGACCTCGATCGGCAGCTGAGGGAGCGGGCGGTGGGCGGGGCCGAAGATGACCTTGGCGCCGTCGGTCACGTCGAAGGTCGACTGGTGGCACGGGCACAGCATGTGGTGCGTCTGCTGCTCGTACAGGGCCACCGGGCAGCCGACGTGGGTGCAGATCTTCGAGAACGCGAGGATGCCCTGGTAGCCGTTGGCGAGGCTCTCCTCGTTCTGGCCGATCTCCGGGTCGATGCGCACGATCACGGCCGCGGCCTTGGCGCGCTCCTCGAGGAAGTCCTCGGTCTCCTCCGTCAGGCCCTCCGGCATGATGTGGAAGATCGAGTTCATCGCGACCTCGGAGGCCTTGATGGGCGTGCCGTCGTGGTCGCGCGTGAGGCGCAGACCGGCCTTCCAGAAGGTGTGGTGCAGCTTGTTGCCGGGCAGCGGGCCCAGCGTGCTCAGCGGGGCGAGCACCGCGATCGGGAGCACGGCCAGGGCGCCCACCATGGCGGTGACGATCAGGGGCCGACGGCCGATCCCGGACTCGTCCAGGCCGCCGGTGATGATGGCGGCTGCCTGCTTCTGCGACGCGGGGTCGCCGCCCAGGTGGTGGCGCTCCTCGACCATCTCGTGATCGGGCATGAGGGTCTTGGCCCAGTGCACGGCCGCGGCGCCGATGAAGAACACGGCGATCGCGAGGCCGAGGCCGGTGAAGAAGTTGTTCCACTTCACGGCGTGCAACGTGCCGGGCTCGGCCAGGAGGTTCGTCCCCATCGGGGTGAAGAGGAAGTACGAGGCCACGAACAGCACCGTGCCCAGGATGGACACGACGAACAGGGCGGCCACGATGCGCTCGGCGCGGCGCTCGGACCGGGGGTCCACGTCGGCCTGGCGCAGCTCGTGCGGGGGCAGGCCCGGGTTGGGGAAGCCCCCGCCCGCGGGCGGCATGAGGGCGGTGACCGCGGGGTCCCGCTCGGTGTCCTGCTTGGTCATCTGATTCCTCGAGCTCACTTGGCCTTCGCCCCCAGCCACACGGCGCAGCCCAGCAGGAGCGCGAGACCGATCGTCCACGCGTACAGGCCCTCGGTCACCGGACCGAGCGAGCCCAGGGACAGACCGCCGGGCGAACCGTTCTCGTCGAGAGCGGTGAGGTAGGCGATGACGTCGCGCTTCTCCTCGGCGGAGATGTTGTCGTCGTTGAACACCGGCATGTTCTGGGGGCCGGTCTCCATCGCCTCGTAGATGTGCTTGGGCTCGACGCCCGTGAGCGGCGGCGCGAACTTGCCGCGCGTCAGGGCGCCGCCGGCGCCCGCCGCGTTGTGGCACATCGCGCAGTTGACGCGGAAGATCTCGCCGCCTTCGGCCTGGTCGCCGAGCGCGGGGTCGACGTCCTCGGAGGTGGGGACGGACGGGCCGGGGCCGAGGGAGGCGACGTACGCGGCGAGCTGCGAGATCTGCTCGTCGTCGAACTGGGCGGGCTTGCGACGGGCCTGGGGGCCCGCGTTCTCCATCGGCATGCGCCCGGTGCCGACCTGGAAGTCGACGGAGGCGGCGCCGACGCCGATGAGCGACGGGCCCAGGGCGTTGCCGTCGGCATCGGTGCGGCCCTCGCCGCCCATGCCGTGGCACGTGGCGCAGTTGGCGACGAAGAGGTCGCGCCCGGCGTCGATGTCCTCCTGCGACGCGCCCTCGGCCTGGGCGGCGCGGGGCTGGAAGGCGACGAAGAGCCCGCCGGTCGCGACGAGCGCGAGCAGCAGGATCACGAGATACGCCATCGGGTGGTGACGGTGCTGGCTGAGAGCCTTCACGGGTCGGACCTCGATTCGTGGAGGAGGGGCGGGGCGATGGGGATGTCGAAGCCGGCGGGGCGCGGTCGGCGAGGACCGCGCGGCCCCGTCAGAAGAACGACCAGTTGAAACCGATGCCGTTGAAGACGGGATCCATGAGGTAGACGACGAAGAACAGGCCGACCCAGACGACGTCGACGAAGTGCCAGTAGTACGAGACGCAGATCGCGCTGACCGCCTCGTGGTGGCCGAAGTTGGTGGCGGTGAACGACCGGGCCAGGACGAACAGGAAGGCGATGAGGCCGCCGATCACGTGCAGGCCGTGGAAGCCGGTGGCCAGGTAGAAGATCGAGCCGAAGGGCGTGGAGGAGAGCGTCACGCCGTTCTCGACGAGCTCGGTGTACTCGAGCGCCTGCCCGGAGACGAAGATCGCGCCCATCACGAAGGTGAGCGTGTACCACTCCACGAGCCCCCAGCGTCGGAGGTTGAGGAGCGAGCCGGTGCGCGAGCGGCGGCCCTCCTCGGCGGCGAAGACGCCGAACTGGCACGTGAAGGAGCTCGCGACCAGGATCGCGGTGTTGGTCATCGCGTACCCGAGCTTGAAGTGCTCGTGACCCTCGTAGAAGACCTCGGGGACCATCGAGTGCAGGGTGAAGTACATCGCGAACAGGCCGGCGAAGAACATCAGCTCGCTCGCGAGCCACACGATCGTGCCGATCTGCGTCGCGTTGGGGCGGCCGATGGTGGGGGCGTGGGCCGCACGCGGAGGGAGGGTCGCTGTAGTCACGTCACTCATTATGTCGTGTCGTCAGATTCGGCGCTCGCGGGACACGACACTCGGGAGCACCGGAGGGGGACGAACCCCGGGGCCTGGCCAGCATATCGGTTCGGGCCAGGGGGCTTGAACCCGGACACGCGTCCGCGAGGAGCACGGATTTTTCTGACACCTTCGCCCTGCGGGGCCGCCTCGAGAGGGCGGGGCCCTGCGATCCCGCGGCACGGACGCCCCGGCGGCGAGGACACGGCGGTGAGCGGGACGGGCCGAGGGCGGGCGCGCCGCGGACGCACGGCCCGTTCGCGCCCCATTGTTGAGATGATGCCGACATGACCGATGCGACCGTCACCTGGCCCCTGCTCGTCGCCCAGCTCGTGCGGCACGAGGATCTCAGCGCCGAGCAGGCCGCGTGGGCGATGAACGAGGTGATGGACGGACAGTCCTCACCCCTCCAGCTCGCCTCGTTCCTGGTCGCCCTTGCCGGCAAGGGCGTGCGCGGGCACGAGCTCGCGGCGCTGGCCGACGCGATGGTGGCCCACGCGGTCCCGCTCGAGGCCCCGGAGGGCTCCGTCGACATCGTGGGCACCGGCGGCGACCTCGCGCAGACGGTCAACATCTCCACGATGGCGGCCCTCGTGATCGCGGGCGCCGGCCACACCGTGGTCAAGCACGGCAACCGGGCGGCGACGTCGAAGTCGGGCTCGGCGGACGTGCTGGAGTCCCTCGGGATCCGCCTGGACCTGCCGCCGCAGGCGGTCGAGGCGATGGCCCATCGGGTCGGGATCACGTTCTGCTTCGCCCAGGTCTTCCATCCCTCGATGCGCTACGCCGTCGAGGCGCGCAAGGGGATCGGCATCCCGTCGGTGTTCAACGTGCTCGGGCCCATCACCAATCCGGGCCATCCGGCTGCCTCGGCGGTCGGGGTGGCCGATGCGACGATGGCGCCGACCGTCGCCGACGTCTTCGCCCGGCGCGGCACCTCGGCGCTCGTGTTCCGGGGCCAGGACGGGCTCGACGAGATCACGGTGGCGGCGCCCACGGACGTGTGGGAGGTGCGCGACGGGCAGGTGCGACGCCATGTGCTCGACCCCGCCGCGCTGCTGGGTCTGCCGCGCAGCCCGCTGGATGCGCTCCGCGGGGGCACCGCCGAGGAGAACGCCCAGGTGGCACGCGATCTCTTCGCGGGAGCGACCGGGCCCGTGCGGGATGCGGTCGCCCTCAACGCGGCCGCGGGCATCCTCGCCGCGCGGACCGCGGAGGCCGCCCGTGCGGGGGAGACGGTCTCCGGCTCGTTCGACGAGCGCTTCACCGGGGCGTTCGCGCGGGCGAGCGAGGCGCTCGAGGCGGGCGAGCCCCGCCGGGTGCTGGCCGCCTGGGCCGAGGCCTCGGCCCAGGCCTGAGCACGGCCCTGCGCGGGGGGGGGCGACGGGGGCGCGCACAGCGCCCGGCGTCCTTCCTCGCCGAGGCTCACTCGCCGAGGGAGAACCCCTCGGCGAGGTCCTGCGAGGAGTACTCGGCGAAGGCGATGTTCGTGGTGGTGTCGAGCACGCCGTCCACCTTGCCGATGTGATCGGCGATGATCGCGGCGAGATCCTCGTGGCGGCGCACCGCGACGACCGCGATCAGGTCCACGTCGCCGGTCACGGAGTAGACCCGCTGGACCCCGTCGACGTCGGCGATCTGCTGGGCGACCTCGGGGATCCGGCTGCTGTCGACGAGGATCGAGACGATGGCGGTGATCACGGGGCATCTCCTGGGAACGGCGGGCGCTGGGATGCGGCCACCCTAGCGCTCCGCGCGGGCCCCGTCCTCGCCGTCTTGGGCCGCGCGGGCCCAGTGCTCCTGGAGCGCCGCCTCGTCGAACCGCGCGCGCACGCCCTGGGACCAGACGCCCTCGCTCAGCACGATCCGCACACCCTCCCCGGCGAGCCAGCCCAGCAGGATCTCGGCCTCCTGGTGATAGCCCTGGCACAGCGGGGCCATGAGCGCCGCCTCCCCGATGCTCGTCGCGGCGAGCACGCGCGCCGACGCCACCGGGTCCCCGTCGGCCGGGACCAGGGCGGAGCCTGCGAAGCGGCCGCCGCGCACGGCGAGCAGCTCCCAGCCGGGCCGTCGCGGCGCGGGCGCCGGGACCGGGCGGGCGGCCACGAGCAGGGGGCAGCGGGAGAGCGCGCGCAGCCGTGAGGCCCGCCGGGCGGCGGCCAGGAACGTCTCGACGAGGGAGCGGAGCTGCGCGGCGTCCTCGTAGCGGCCCGCGGCGGCCAGGCGCCGCATCCTCTCGACGCCGTGGTCGAGGACCTCGCACGGGTCCTCGAGCATCGCACGGCGCAGTCGGGCGTGATGGGCGGCGTCGGTGCGGACGGGGCCGCGCGCCTCGAGGGCGGCCGAGCGCCCCAGGATCGCGTCGGTCAGGAGGCCGCGCAGGGCGTCGACGTCGTGCCGTGAGCGCAGCGGACCGATCTGGGCCGATCCGTCGTCCTCCGTGCGGGCGAGGCGGGCGCCGCGCAGTCCCTCGTGGCCCGGGCCGAGCCGCAGCCACGTCGCCTTCTCGGGGCGCAGGGAGTGCCGGTTGGACGGCGGCTGCTTCTCGGCGATGATGCGCAGCTCCCGGACGGCGGCCTCCGTGGCCGTGGTGCACACGATGGTCCGGATCTCCCGGGCCCTAGGGAGCATGTCGAGCACGCGGCGCCGGGTCTCGGCGGCGGTGAAGTAGGTGCGCACGCGGGTGCGCAGATTCCGGCTGGTCCCGACGTACAGCACGGCGCCGTGCTCGTCGACGAACTGGTAGACGCCCGGTGCCGCCGGCACGGTCTCGGCGAGGTGGCGCTGGCGCTGCTGGGCCGGGCTCGCCCGGCGGTGGGCCCCGGCGAGGTCCTCGAGGGTCGTCATGCCGCGAGGGCCCAGGCGCGCGATGATCGCGTGGAGGACGTCGACGGTCGCGCGTGCGTCCGACAGCGCCCGGTGATCGGGCGTGGTCTCGGCCCCCACGTGCTGGGCGAGCGTGCCGAGCTTGTGGTCGCGCACCTCGTCGCGCCCGAAGGCGAGGCGGGCCAGGCGCAGGGTGTCGAGCACGGTCGGGGAGGGCCATTCGACGTCGATGCGCGCGGCCGAGGAGCGCAGGAAGGCGATGTCGAACCGGGCGTTGTGGGCCACGAGCGCCGCCCCGCGCGAGAACTCGAGGAACATCGGCAGCACGGCCGCGATGTCCGGTGCTCCCGCGACCGTCGCGTCGGTGATGCCCGTGAGCGACGCGATGTAGGCGGGGATCGGGCGGCGCGGGTCCACGAAGGTGCGGAACTCGCCCAGGATCTCGCCGCCGCGGACCTTGACCGCGCCGATCTCGGTGATCGCGTCCGCCGCGGGGTCCGTGCCCGTCGTCTCGAGGTCGACGACGACCATCTCCGCCTCGATGAGCGGGGTGCCCAGATCGTCCAGGCTCAGCTGACGGTGACGGGCGCGGGGGACGACGGCGGACATGGGCGCAGGCTACGACGCGCCCCTGACGAACGGGCGCGCCGGAGACCTCAGGAGCCCGATCCGCCCGAGGCCTCGGGCGGCTTCGAGCCGGAGTAGATGCGGTCGATCACGTCGGAGAAGTCCTTGACCACCACGTTGCGCTTGAGCTTGAGCGACGGCGTGAGGTAGCCGTTCTCCTCGGTGAAGTCCGTGTCGATGATCTCGAACGTGCGGATCGACTCGGCGCGCGAGACCGACGAGTTCGCCGCGTCGATCGCCGTCTGGATCGCCGCGCGCACCGTCTCGTCCTGCGCGGCCTCCGCGACGCTCATCGCGGGGCGCCCGTTGTTCTTCAGCCATGCCGGCAGCATCTCCGCGTCGAGCGTGACGATCGCGGCGACGAACGGCTTCTGGTCGCCCACCACGACGCACTGGCCCACGAGCGGATGCGCCCGGATCTGGTCCTCGAGCTGCGCGGGCGAGACGTTCTTGCCGCCCGCGGTGACGATCAGCTCCTTGGAGCGGCCGGTGATCGAGAGGTTGCCGTCCTCGTCGATGCTGCCCACGTCGCCCGTGCGGAACCAGCCGTCGCGCAGGGCCTCGGCGGTCGCCTCGGGGTTGCCGTGGTAGCCGCGGAACACCATGACGCCCTTGACGAGGATCTCGCCGTTGTCGTCGATCGCGACGGTGCCGCCCGGCAGCGGCGGCCCGACCGTGCCGACCTTGACGTTCCAGGGCAGGTTCACGCACACCGGGGCCGTCGTCTCGGTGAGGCCGTAGCCCTCGAGGATCGTCACGCCGATGCCGCGGAAGAAGTGGGCGAGACGAGCGCCGAGGGGGGCGCCCCCGGAGACCGCCCACGAGACCCGGCCGCCCATGGTCTCGCGCAGCTTGGAGTAGACGAGCCGGTCGAACAGCGCGTGCCTGGCCCGCAGCGCGAGAGGGATGCGGGGCTCGTCGAGGGCCTCGGAGTAGGTGATCGCGGTGTCCGCCGCGGCCGCGAAGATCCTGCCCTTGCCGTCGGCCGTGGCCTTCTGCTCGGCGGCGTTGTAGACCTTCTCGAACACGCGCGGCACGGCCAGCAGGAACGACGGGTGGAAGGACTGCAGATCGCCCACCAGGTTCTTCGTGTCCGGGGTGAAGGCCGTGGTCACGCCCCAGCTCGCGGCGAGCACGACGAGCAGGCGCGCGAACACGTGCGCCATCGGCAGGAACATGAGCATGCGGGTCCCGGGCGGCACCACCATCTGGCCGAGCAGGTCGAGCGCGTTGCGCGAGGTCTCGACGAAGTTGGCGTGGGTCAGCTCGGCGCCCTTGGGGCGGCCGGTGGTCCCGGAGGTGTAGATGATGGTCGCGACGTCCTGGGCCCGGCGTGACGTGCGGGCCGCCTCGAGCTGCTCGTCGTCGATCTCGCGCCCCGCTGCCTTGAGCGCGTCGAGGTCGCCCTGCTCGAGGCACCAGATCCGCTCGAGGGCGGGGAGCTGGTCGCGCACGGAGGAGACGTCCTCGGCATGGCGCACGCTCTCGACGAGCGCGAAGCGCGCCTCGGAGTTGCCGGCGATCCACTGGATCTGGGACGGGGACGAGGTCTCGTAGATCGGGACGGAGACGCCGCCGGCGAACCAGATCGCCCAGTCCATGAGGGTCCACTCGTAGCGGGTGCGCGACATGATCGCGACGACGTCGCCGCTGCGCACGCCCGAGGCGATGAGGCCCTTGGCGACCTCGCGGACCTCGTCGAGGAACTCCGCGACGCCCACGGGCTGCCACGTGTCGGGCGCGGTCGCGCGCTCGAACAGCGGGATGTCGGGGAACCGGCCGAGTCGGTCGGTCACCAGAAGGCTGGTCGCGTTCTCGTCGTCCTGGGCGGAGGCGATGGCCGCGGTGCTGAACTGCTTCACGAGATCTCCTTCGATCTGGTCGGAGGGCGCGCGGACGGGCCGTGAGGCGGCCAGGGGATCCCGCGGCGATGCAGGTCAGTCTACGGGGGCGCGAGCCCTAGCATGGTCTCCGGGCGCGCACCGGCGCGCGTGAGGCTCGACGGAACAGGACGGGACGACATCCATGCTCTCCATCGGAGTGGACATCGGCGGCACCAAGATCGCGGCCGGGGTGGTGGACGAGAACGGCAGGATCATCGCGGGTGCGAAGCGCCGCACCCCCGCCCAGGATCCGGAGCTGCTCGAGCAGGCCGTGGCCGACGCCGTGCGCGAGCTGCGCGAGCAGCACCCGGTCGTGGCGATCGGGATCGGCGCCGCGGGCTTCGTCGACGCGGACCGCCGCACGGTCGTGTTCGCCGCGAACCTCGCGTGGCGCGACCGCGCGCTCGCCGACCATGTCGAGGCGCTCGTGGGCCTGCCCGTCGTGGTCGAGAACGACGCCAACGCCGCGGGCTGGGCGGAGTTCCGCTTCGGTCCCGCCGCCGAGGCCGACACGATGCTCATGATGACGGTCGGCACGGGGCTCGGCGGGGCGATCGTGCTCGACGGGCAGCTGGTGCGCGGCGCCGGCGGCTTCGCCGGGGAGATCGCGCACATGACGGCGGTGCCCGACGGGCAGTGGTGCGGCTGCGGCAACCGCGGCTGCCTCGAGCAGTACACGTCCGGCACGGCGATGGTCCGCAGCGCGAGGGCGGCCGCCGCGACGGGCGACCCCCTGCTCGAGCCGCTGCTGGCCGCCGCGGGCGGGGACGCGAACGGCATCGACGGCCCCCTCATCACACGCATGGCGCGCGAGGGCGACCCGGGCGCCCAGCGGCATCTGACGGAGATCGGCGACTGGCTGGGCCGCGGCGCTGCGAGCATCTCCGCCCTCCTGGACCCGGAGATCATCGTGATCGGCGGTGGCGTCTCCGCGGCCGGCGACCTGCTGCTCGATCCGGCGCGCGCCGGCTACGCCCGCACCCTCACGGCCCGTACCCACCGCACGGTGGCGCCCTTCGCGCAGGCCAGCATGGGCAACGAGGCCGGCATGATCGGCGCCGCCGACCTCGCGCGCCACCGCTGAGCACCGGGCCCGGGGCCGATGCGACCCCGGGCGTCTCGCTCAGGCGTGCGCGGCGACGGCGTCGAGGAAGGCCGCCGAGCGCGCGAACAGCAGCGGGGCGTCGTGGTCGAGGGTCGCGACGTGATGGCTGCGGGTGAGGGCGAGACGCTCGACGGCGCCCGAGACGGTGCGTGCGACGAGGTCGCTGCAGCGGGGATCGACCACGTGGTCCTCGACGGAGGTCGCGAGCAGGACGGGACAGCGGACCTCCGCGAGGCCGCGCCGCACCCGGCGCTGGAGACGCCGCATCTGCTCGACCGCCCGCACCGGCGTGCGGTCATAGGCCTCCTCGGCGGCGCCGTTGGCGGTGTCCGAGGCGATCGGCGCGATCGAGGGGACGAGGTGCTGCAGCACCGGCAGCGCGATCGCCTGGGCGCGGGGGAGCGCGACGGCGGGATTGACGAGCACGAGGGAGTCGACGAGGGGAGCGGTCCGGGGGTCCTCGGCGAGGGCGAGCGCGAGCGCGCCGCCCATCGACAGGCCCCCGACCGCGATCGAGCCGTGGCGCGCCGCGAGCCCGTGCGCGGCCTCGCGCACGGCCCCTGCCCACTCCTGCCATGGCGTGCGGGCGAGCTCGCGCCACGAGGCGCCGTGCCCCGGGAGCAGCGGGAGGCTCACCTCCCAGCCGCGTGCCGCGTGGTCCTCGCCCCAGTCCCGCAGCGACTGCGGCGTGCTCGTGAAGCCGTGGCACAGCAGAAGGCCGCCGCGCGGCGCCACGGTAGAGTGTGCCGACCCGTGCCAGGCGCGGGCGCGCTCGCTGAATCCGTTGTCCTTCACCATCGCCACATCGTCGCATCCACGGGCCCTCGGGGCCGCGAGAGGGGCCCTGCCGCATGCTCTACAACGTCTTCAAGCCGGTCGTCGTCCTGCTGCTGCGCCTGATCTGGCGCCCGCGCATCGAGGGCGCCGAGAACATCCCCGACCGCGGCGGCGTGATCCTCGCGAGCAACCATCTCTCGGTGGCCGACACCTACTTCATGCCCGCCCAGGTGCGTCGCACGGTGCATTTCCTGGCTAAGGCCGACTACTACGCGGGCGGCAGCCTCGCCAACCGCGTGCTCGGCCTGTTCCTGCGCAGCATCGGCGTGATGCCCATCAACCGCAACGGCGGCTCCGCCTCCCGGGCCGCGCTCACGACCGGCCTGGCGCTGCTCGCCGAGGGGCGCGTGCTCGGCATCTACCCCGAGGGCACCCGCAGCCCCGACGGCCGGCTCTACCGCGGCAAGACGGGCGCGGCGCGCATGGCGCTCGAGTCCGGGTGCCCCATCGTGCCGATCGCCATGATCGGCGCGTTCGAGGCGCAGCAGGGACGCCGCTTCCTGCCGCACCGCCACCCGCGCATCCGCACCGTCGTCGGCACGCCGCTGGACGCGCGCGCTCTCGCGGACGCCTCGGGCGCCGAGCTCGAGGGGCCCCGCCTGCGCGTGGTCACCGACGCCGTGATGGCGGCGATCCGGGAGCTGTCCGGCCAGGAGTACGTCGACGAGTACGCGTCCGAGGCCAAGCGGCGCCTCGCCGCGCAGACGCGTCCGCGCTGAGCGGAGACGGTGCCCTTGACCTGGCTGGTGATCATCGCTTGACTGGCGTTTGGTCCTTGGTATTCGCAGAGGGGGTTATCTCGTGGCTCAATCATCGTCTCGGGGAACGCTCTCTGTTGTGCTCGAGTCGATCGGCGACGTCATGGGGGAGCGGACGCCCGAGGTGCGGGCGTTCGTGGAGACCCTGAGGGAACGTGACCGTCTGCTCGCTGAGGGAGGGATGGGCGTGACGACCGAGACGCTCGTCGTCGACCTGGTCGGGCTCCTCAGCTCGTTCGAGCTGCGCCTCGCTGCGCTCGAAGCGGATCGGTGAGAGGTGCTGTTGTCCGGGCCATGTCCCGGGGCGCGGGCCGTGCGCCGGCGGGCCCTCCTCATTGCGTACCCTGTGGGACGTGAATCCCCTGCACCACGACCACGTCGCCCACGAGCACGACTTCTCCCTCTCCGCCTCGAGCGCGGAGCTCGATGCCCTCGCCACGTGGCGTGACTCCCCGCGCGTGCAGCAGCCCTCCTGGCCCGACGAGTCCGAGCGCGCGGCCGTCGCCGCCCAGCTCCGCACCGCACCGCCGCTCGTGTTCGCGGGCGAGGCCGACCAGCTGAGCGCGCGCGTGGCCGCGGCGGCACGCGGCGAGGCGTTCGTGCTCATGGGCGGGGACTGCGCCGAGACCTTCGCGGAGTCCACGGCCGACCGGATCCGCAACAAGATCCGCACCATCCTGCAGATGTCGGCCGTGCTCACCTACGGCGCGTCGATGCCCGTCGTGAAGATGGGGCGCATGGCGGGACAGTTCGCCAAGCCCCGATCGGGCGACACGGAGACTCGGGACGGCGTGACGCTGCCCTCGTACCGCGGCGACGCCGTCAACGGCTACGAGTTCACCGAGGCCTCGCGCACGCCCGACCCCCACCGTCTGTGGAGGATGTACACGACGAGCGCATCGACCCTCAACCTGCTGCGCGCGTTCACGACCGGCGGCTTCGCGGACCTGCGCGAGGTGCACGCCTGGAACCAGGGCTTCATCTCGGGGCCCGGCTTCGACCGCTTCGAGTCGCTCGCGCGCGACATCGACCGGGCGGTGCGCTTCATGGCCGCGTGCGGCTACGACTTCGACGCCCTGCGCTCGGTGGAGTTCTACGCCGCGCACGAGGCTTTGCTGCTGGACTACGAGGAGGCGCTGTCCCGGATCGACTCCCGCACGGGGCAGATCTACGACTGCTCGGGCCACTTCCTGTGGATCGGCGAGCGCACCCGTCAGCTCGACGGCGCGCACGTGAACTTCATGGCGCGGGTCAACAACCCGATCGGCGTCAAGCTGGGCCCCGGCACGTCCGTCGACGACGCCCTGCGGCTCATCGACCGCCTCGACCCGGAGCGCCGCCCCGGGCGCCTGACGTTCATCACCCGGATGGGCGCCGACAAGATCCGGGACCGCCTGCCCGCCCTCGTCGAGGGCGTGCGCGACGCCGGGGCGAAGGTCGCGTGGGTGACCGACCCCATGCACGGCAACACGATCACGTCGTCCAACGGCTACAAGACGCGGCGCTTCGAGGACATCCTCGACGAGGTCACGGCCTTCTTCGAGATCCATCAGGAGCTGGGCACCATCCCGGCCGGTCTGCACATGGAGCTCACGGGCGACGACGTGACCGAGGTGCTCGGCGGGACCGGCTCGATCGACGAGGTCGGGCTCGAGCGGCGCTACGAGACGCTCGTGGACCCGCGCCTGAACCACCAGCAGTCGCTCGAGCTCGCGTTCCTGGTCGCGGAGATGCTGTCCCAGCGCTGACGGCGCCGACACCGCCCGAGGAGGGTGGGACCGATCCCGAGGGCCGTGGGGGCCGTGCCCCTGCGGCCCTCAGAACACCTTGATGGTGATGGTCGAGCCCTTGGCGGCCTGGCTGCCGCCCGCGCTCGACTGCTCGTAGACGAGCCCGAACACCGGGTCGCCCTTGTCGTGCACGACCTTGACCGTGAAGCCGGCCCCCTCGAGGGTCGAGGTGGCCTCGGCCTCGGGGCGCTGGAACACGTCCGGCACGGTCACCATCTCCGGGCCCTTGGAGACCACGATCCCGATCGTGGCGCCGGGCCGGGCGGTCCCGCCCGGGGGGTCCTGGGAGATCACGGCGCCCTGGGCGACGGTGGGGGAGAACGACTCGGTGACCCGTACCCGGAAACCCTGCGCGGCGAGCGCGGACTGGGCGTCGGCCGAGGTCTTGCCCGTCTGGTCGGGCACCGCGACGGGCTCGGGGCCGCGGGAGACGACGACGTGCACCTCGCCGCCCTCGGGCAGGGTGGCGGCCTCCGCGCTCTGGGAGACGATGCTGCCCTTGGGCACGGTCGCGTCGTACGCGGGATCGTCCTCGACGAGGGTGAGACCCGCCGCCTCCACGCTCGCGCGGGCGTCGTCCAGGGTCGCGCCGCGCACGTCGGGCACCGTGAAGGTCTGCTCGCCGCGCGAGACCAGCAGGGTGACGGCGTCGCCCCGCTTGAGCTCGCTCCCCGCGTTGGGGGTGACCGTCACGACGTGCCCGGCGGGCACGTCGTCGGAGTAGGTCTCGGCGGTGCGGACCGTGAGGTCCCGTGCCTCGAGCGCCGACTCAGCCTCGGACAGGGGGGCCCCCACCACCGAGGGCACGGCCCGGTCGCCGCCGGGCCCCTCGGTCGCGTACCAGCGCACGGAGGCCCACACCCCGCCCGCGAGCAGCGCGAGCACGGACAGCGCCGCGACGGCGCGCACGGCGAGCGGGCTCCGGGTCGCCCCGCGCGGCAGGTGGCGGCCGCGGCGCGGGGAGGGCGGCCGCAGGGCGACCACGCGCGTCGAGGCGTCCGGGTCCTCCGCGACGGGCTCGGGGGCCGCCTCGGCGGGGAAGGAGCGGGCGGGTGCGTCCTCGAGCAGGACGGCGTCGTCGAGCGCCGAGGTCAGATGCGGCACGTCCTGGGTGCCGTTGCGCTCGGCGACCAGGGGCGGCGCGTCGAGCACGGCGGCGGGGAGCGTCGCGGCGAGGTCCTCGAGCGCCTCGAGCAGCTCGTAGGCGTCGCGCGGCCGCGAGGCCGGCGTGCGAGCGCAGCACCAGGTCACGAGGGAGTCCAGCTGGCGGGGGACCGAGGGCGTGCGCAGCGACGGCGCCGGCATGTCCTCGTGCACGTGCTGGAAGGCGACGTGCACGGGCAGCTCGCCCGTGTGCGGCTGGACGCCGGTGAGCATCTCGTACAGGACGACGCCGAAGGAGTAGAGGTCGCTGCGCTCGTCGCTCTGCCCGCGCGTGACGACCTCGGGGCTGATGTAGGCCACGGTGCCCAGCAGCGTCGCCGACGTCGACGACGTGGAGCTGCCGATCGCGCGGGCCAGGCCGAAGTCGGCGACCTTCACGCGGCCGTCCTCGGCCAGCAGGATGTTCTCCGGCTTGATGTCGCGGTGGATGATGCCTGCGCGGTGCGCGGCCTGGAGGGCCTGGGCCACGGCGATCGAGATGCGCAGCGCCTCGCGCACGGTGAGGGCTCCGGTCCGGGACAGCTCGGCCCGCAGCGTCTCGCCCTCGATCAGCTCCATGGCCAGGTAGACGCGGTCGGCGTCCTCGCCCTGGTCGAACACGGACACGACGCACGGATGCGACAGGCGGGCGGCCGAGCGGGCCTCCCGGGTGAAGCGGGCCAGGAACTCCGGGTCCGCCGCGAGATGGGGGTGCATGATCTTGAGCGCGACGGTGCGGTCCAGCCGCTCGTCGTGTCCGCGATAGACCGTGGCCATGCCGCCGCGCGCGACGAGCTCCTCGACGCGATACCGACCGTCGAGGAGCAGGCCGATGTCCGGGGAAGCCGTCGGCGCGAAGCTCACGAGCCCGAGTCTAGGGTCGCCCGCGCGCGCCGCCGATGACCGACACACTCCCGGGCGGGCGTGAGACGCGTCGCCTCCGCCCCGTGAACCGTGCGGCGCCGTGCGGGCGGGCATGGCACCCTGGTGCCGTGACTGACGTGGATGAACTGGTGGGTACCTGGCTGACGCTCCCCGATGCGGCCGAGCAGCTCGGGGTCGAGACCTCGCGGGTGCGCCGCCTGATCGACGAGGGACAGCTCGTCGCGGTGCGCCGCGGCGATCCCGTGGTGCGCTCGGTGCCGGCGGCCATGATCATGGACGGCGAGATCGCGCCGCACCTGGCGGGCACGATCACCGTGCTGCGCGACGCGGGATTCGGCGACGAGGAGCTGCTCGAGTGGCTCTTCACGGCCGACGAGACGCTCCCGGGCCGCCCGATCGACCAGCTGCGCCAGGGGCAGCGCGGCGAGGTGCGTCGTCGCGCCCAGGCGCTCGCCTTCTGACCCTCGCCGGATCTCCCCCCCGCCTCACTCGACGGCGATGCCCTCGAGCGTCGTGGCCGAGCGGGCGAGCGCGGCGAGGCCGTCACGCGCCGCGGGGCTGATGTCCTGCGACCGCGCGAGCACCTCGAGGGCACGACGTCCGTCGGCCTCGACCATGCCCGCGACCGCGCGCACCGCGCCGGTGTCGCGGAGGATGCCGCGCACGGCGGCGACCTCGACCTCGCTCGCGTCGGCACGGCCGATCGCGGCGTCCAGGATGGCCCGCTGGGCGGGGTCGGCGGCCGCCTCGGCACGGGCCAGCAGCACCGTGCGCTTGCCCTCGAGGATGTCGCCGCTCGCGGACTTGCCGGTCGTCCGCTCGTCGCCGACGACGCCCAGCAGATCGTCGCGCAGCTGGAACCCGCGGCCGGCCGCCTCGGCGTAGTCCGCGAGATCGGCGAGCAGGCGCTCGCCGGCGCCCTGGAGCGCCGCGCCCATGAGCAGCGGGCGCAGCACGGTGTAGGGGACCGTCTTCCAGCGGATCACGGCCAGGGCGGCGTCCTCGGCGTCGGGACGGGAGTCGTAGCCGCCCGCCTGATGGAGGATGTCGAGGTACTGCCCCGTCATCACCTCGGTGCGCAGCAGGTCGAACTGGCGCCGCGCGGCGCTGCCGCCGTCGACGTCGAACGCCTCGTCGGCGAGCTGCCCCGCCCAGGCGAGCGCCATGTCGCCGAGCACGATCGCGACCCCGATCCCGTGGTCGTCGCTGTCGCCCCGCAGGGAGCGCCGGCGGTGCTCGAGGGCGGCGGCGACGTGCACCGCGGGCCGTCCCCGGCGGGTCGGGGAATGATCGATCACGTCGTCGTGGAGCAGGGCGGCGGCCTGGACCAGCTCGATCGCCGCACCGAGCGTCCACAGACGGCGCCGGTCCTCGGGATCGGGCACGCGCACGGCGACGCCGCCCCAGAAGCAGAAGCGGGGGCGCAGCAGCTTGCCGCCGCTCAGGTAGCGCTCGAGCACGTCGACGAGCCCCGCCGCCTCGGGGGCGATGTGCGCGAGCTCCGCGCGGCGCTCGCCGAGGGCGCGCGCGAGCACGGCCTCGACCTCGTCGGCGAGATCGACGTCGAGGGCGGCCGGGCGGGATCGGGGATCGTCGGCGGACATGGGGCTCCTGAGGGTGGATCGGGTTCCGGTGCACCCTCGCGCCGCGTTCCCTCCACAGGGCGCGCACGACGGGGTCGACCTCGACGTTATCCCCAAACGGGGCCGTGAGGTGGCGGTCGCCGCCGCCCCGCCGGGAGCATCCCGTCATGACCGCACGCGACGCCCGTCCCTCCCGCCCCCACGACACCCCGCCGAGGGCGCGCACGCTCCGCGCCCTCGACCCGACCGAGCTGCTGGCCCAGATCACCCTCGGGCTCCAGGACGCACCGCGGGACAGCCTCGCGCTGGTCGGGCACCGCGATCGCTGCGAGGTGGTCGTCACGACCCGCTCGGAGCTGTGGCCGCTCGCCGGCGAGGACGCCGCGGCGACCCTCGACCATCTGATCGGCCTCCTGCGCCGCGAGGGCTGCACGGGCGCCTTCGGCCTCGTCGTGCTCGGTGACGGCCGCGGACCGGCGGGCGACGCCTCTCCAGCCGGCCCCGCCCCGCTCGGCGGTCCCGTCGAGGAGCCGGCGGACGAGGCGGCCGGCATCCGTCTGGCCGTGCGCGTGCTCGTCGCCGCGCGCACGGAGGGCTTCGACATCCCGGAGCTGTGGGTGCTCGCGCACGGCCGGGCGCGCGAGGTGGTCGTCTCCGTCCCCGCGGGCCCGCTCGAGCCGGGCACCCCGATCGACATCGGGATCTCCGATCCCGTCGCGCTGGGCGACGTGGGGTCCACCCTCGTGGCCGCCGAGTCCGTCCTCGCCGGGGAGCAGCACCGGGTGGACGGCCGCACCGCCGTCGCGCCCCTGCGCTCGCTCCTGCTCGCGGGAGCGGGACGCGCCCAGCCGCGGCCTCTCCCGCGCCCCGCGATCACCGAGACGTGGAACATCGCCCGCGCGAGCCTGCGAGCCCTCGACGGCCCGGTCGGGACGGGGGACCCGGAACGATGGATGACGGCGTGTGAACACGTGCGGTCCTTCGTCGTCGACCTCGCGAGCCCGCCTCGACGCGACGACTTCCTCGTGCGCCTGCTCGGTCGCGGCCAGGACGCGGCCGCGCTCGCCGACGGCGATCTCACGCGCCTCGTCGAGGACCCTCGATGCCGCCCCCACGAGAGCATCCGTGCAGGTGGGGCCTGGTACGAGGCCCTGCGCGAGATGGAGGCGGTCACGCGCCCGGCGGTGGCCGGCAGCGCCGACGAAGGTGACGCGGAGCTGCGCGCCGGCTGGGCGAACCTGGCCACCGTGCTCGCCCTCGCCGCGTGGTGGAACCATCGCTTCGCGACGGCCGGGGCTCTCACGGACGAGGTGCTGCACGCGGTCCCCGACCACTCTCTGGCACGATTGGTCGCTGTCATGGCGGCAGGACCCGTGCAACCGGGCTGGGACCCGCGGCCATCGACCTGAGGATCCCAGGAGGTGCTGCGCGGTGACGGCTGTCCGATCCACCTCCGGTCGACCGCCCCTCCCGGTCAGCGGCGCCTGGCGCGAGGGGGACCCGGTCGGACATCGACGCTTCGCCGGCATCGGCGCCCTCGCGCTCGAGTCCGGCGCCGTGCTCGACCCCGTGACCGTCGCCTACGAGACCTGGGGCGAGCCCGCGGCCGACGGGTCCAACGCCGTCCTGATCCTCCACGCCCTCACGGGCGACTCCCACGTGCGGGGCCCCGCGGGCGACGGGCACCCCTCGGCGGGCTGGTGGGAGGACCTCGTCGGGCCCGGCCTGCCGATCGACACCGACCGCTGGTTCGTCGTCGTCCCCAACGTCCTGGGCGGCTGTCAGGGGACCACGGGCCCGAGCTCGAGCGCGCTCGACGGCCGTCCCTGGGGCAGCCGCTTCCCCCGCCTGACCGCACGCGACCAGGTGGCCGCCGAGCACGCGCTCATGGAGCATCTGGGCATCGAGCGCTGGGCCCTCGTGGTGGGCGCCTCGATGGGCGGCATGCGCGCCCTCGAATGGGCCGTCACCCACCCCTCGCAGGTCGACCGGCTCGCCGTGATCGCGAGCTGCGCCGCCGCGAGCGCCGACCAGATCGCCTGGAACAGCGCCCAGGCCGCCGCGATCCGCATCTGCGACGGCTTCCGCGGCGGCGACTACTACGACGCGCCCGACGGATGCGGCCCGCAGCAGGGCCTCGGCGTGGCCCGGCGCATCGCCCACACGACCTATCGGACGGCCGCCGAGCTCGAGGACCGCTTCGCCAACCGCACCCAGGAGGATGCCGACCCCCTCGCGCCGGGCACGATCTTCCAGGTCTCGAGCTACCTCGACAACCACGCCGACAAGCTCGCCCGACGCTTCGACGCCAACTCGTATCTCGTGCTCGTCGGCTCGATGGACACCCATGACCTCGGGCGCGGGCGCGGCGGCGTGGCCGCCGCCCTGGCCCGCGTCGGCGCCCGCACGCTCGTGGTCGGCGTCGACACCGACCGCCTGTTCCCCCTCGCGATGAGCGAGACGATCGCCGAGGGGATCGACGGGGCCGACTTCCACGTCATCCACTCGCCCGTCGGCCACGACGGCTTCCTCGTGCCCTCGCCGCCGCTCGCCGGGTGGATACGAGGGCTCCTGTGCGACTAGCCTCACACCCGGACGGCCCCGTGACGGGCGGGCCCGCCGCCGAGCCGTGCCCGCTCCGAGGGCAGGAAGAGAGACCATGAGCGTCGTCGTCGCCTATTCGCCGTCCGAGCAGGGACGCCACGCGCTGCGCGCCGCGGTGCGCGAGTCCCGCGCCCGCGATCTGCCGCTCGTCGTCGCCTCCCACTCCTACATCGACTCCGAGGGCACGCGCACCGGGGCGGGGGAGGACGCCGTGCGCCGTGAGCTCGGCGGCCTCGAGGGCGCCGACGCCCCCTCCACGCTGCGGATCCGCTGCTCGGCCGACGAGGGCGTCGACGAGTTCCTGCTCGGCGTCGCCGAGGCCGAGGCCGCCGATCTGCTGGTCATCGGGCTGCGGGCCAAGTCGCGGACCGGCAAGCTCAACCTCGGCACGGCCGCCCGGCGCGTCGTGCTCGGCGCGCCGTGCCCCGTCCTGGCCGTCAAGGGCTCCGCCGGGGCGTGAGCCCCTCGGGCCCGGCGATCCCGCCGCGCGTCGGGGAGGGAATACTCCGGGCGCGCGGACGTTATAATTGTCGAGCTTGCCGCCGGGCCGACCCGACCGCATGAGCGCCCACGCCCCTCGCGGGACCAGCCCGCGACCCTGCGCCATGCCCGTGCCGACCCCGGAGCGGTCGAGCCGAGCTCCGACCACCGATCGCCCGAGCAAGACGGACCGCCGCGCACCGCGGTCTGCCGGAAGAAGGAACTGCGTGACTGCCTCCTCGAAGACCTCTGCCACGGCCGAGCCCGCCGTGGACGTCGAGAAGAAGACCGCCTCGACCCCGCGCACCGCGACCAGGAAGCCGGCCGCCAAGAAGGCCCCTGCCGCCGCGGCCAAGAAGACCACCTCCGCGCGCTCCACGGCCGCCAAGAAGAAGGCGACCAAGGCCGCGTCCGTCGACGACGAGCGCGACGAGAACGCGGAGGAGGAGACCGAGTCCACCACCTCGGAGGGGTCGACCACGACCGAGGAGACCGAGGGCGAGACCTCGGGCTTCGTCGTCACCGCCGCCGAGGACGACTCGCCGGCCCAGCAGGTCGTCACCGCCGGTGCCACCGCGGACCCGGTTAAGGACTACCTCAAGCAGATCGGCAAGGTCGCTCTGCTCAACGCCGCTCAGGAGGTCGAGCTCGCCGAGCGCATCGAGGCCGGCCTGTACGCCGAGCAGAAGCTCAAGCAGGACGAGTCGCTCAAGAAGACCAAGGCGGGGCGCGAGCTCGCGATCATCGCCGAGGACGGCCGGGCCGCCAAGGACCACCTGCTCGAGGCGAACCTCCGCCTCGTCGTCTCGCTCGCCAAGCGCTACACCGGTCGCGGCATGCTCTTCCTGGACCTGATCCAGGAGGGCAACCTCGGCCTCATCCGCGCCGTCGAGAAGTTCGACTACACCAAGGGCTACAAGTTCTCGACCTACGCGACGTGGTGGATCCGCCAGGCCATCACGCGCGCCATGGCCGACCAGGCCCGCACCATCCGCATCCCCGTGCACATGGTCGAGGTCATCAACAAGCTCGCCCGCGTCCAGCGGCAGATGCTGCAGGACCTGGGTCGCGAGCCCACGCCCGAGGAGCTCGCCAAGGAGCTCGACATGACCCCCGAGAAGGTCGTCGAGGTCCAGAAGTACGGCCGCGAGCCGATCTCCCTGCACACCCCGCTGGGCGAGGACGGCGACAGCGAGTTCGGCGACCTCATCGAGGACTCCGAGGCCGTGGTCCCGGCCGACGCCGTGAGCTTCACGCTCCTCCAGGAGCAGCTGCACTCGGTGCTCGACACGCTCTCCGAGCGCGAGGCCGGTGTCGTCGCCATGCGCTTCGGCCTCGAGGACGGCCAGCCCAAGACCCTCGACGAGATCGGCAAGGTCTACGGCGTGACCCGCGAGCGGATCCGCCAGATCGAGTCCAAGACGATGTCCAAGCTGCGCCACCCCTCGCGCTCGCAGGTGCTGCGCGACTACCTGGACTGACACGAGCCCGGACGGCGGGCCCGGACTCCTCGGAGTCCGGGGCCGCCGTCGTCCCGCGAGAGACCCGAGAGACAGGGAGGACCGTCATGGCCCAGAGGACCCTGCGGATCCGCCGGGTCGGTCTCGAGGACCTCGCCGCGCACCGTCGGCTGCGCCTGGAGATGCTCGCCGCCGATCCCGACGCGTTCTGGGCGCGGCGCGAGGACGTCGCCCGCTGGTCCGACGAGCGGTGGCGCGAGGACATCCGCGGGCCGCGACTGCACCTGCAGGCACGTGTCGGCGACGAGGTGCAGGGCGGGATCGCGGTGCTGCCCGAGGGCTACACGGCCGAGCACACAATCGCGCCGGACGAGGCGATCCTGGTGTCGCTGTGGGTGCGACCCGCGGCCCGCGGCACCGGCATCTCGACCGCGCTCCTGCGCGGCGCCCGCGACCTGGCCGTGTCCCTCGGACGCCCCCGTCTGCAGCTCGAGGTCGACGAGCGCAACACGGCCGCGCGCCGGATGTACGAGCGCGTCGGCTTCCGCGACACCGGACGGCGCGAGCCGCGCGACGGGCACGACAGCCGGTGGGTCGAGTACATGGCGCACGCCGACCACCTCGCCCTGGGCTGATCCGGCCGCCCGCCCCGGACACGACGAGACCCCGCACCGGCACGGTGCGGGGTCTCGTCAGCTCCCGGCAGGGCCCGGGGGAGCGGCGTCAGTCGTCGATCGGCTCCGGCTTGCGGTGCAGGCGATCGGTCTCGTCGATGATCTCGGCGGCCATGGGACGCAGGGCGTCCTCGTGGGCACGCGCGTGATGAGCGCAGAAGAGGAGCTCGCCGCCGGCGTTGAGGACCACCTTGACGTACGCCTGGGCGCCGCAGCGGTCGCACCGGTCGTGACTCGTCAGTCGGGGGGCTTCGAGCGTCATGTTCATGAGGCCATTCAAACAGAGCGCGGCGCGCGTGGCACGCGTGATCCGCCCCGGTTCGCTCACCGCGCAACCACCCTCGCCCCCGTAGAATCGCCCCGTGCCAGCAGCTTCCTCCACCGCCGCCTACGACGCCCGCCACCTCCAGGTCCTCGAAGGACTCGAGGCGGTGCGCAAACGCCCCGGCATGTACATCGGCTCGACGGACTCGCGCGGGCTCATGCACTGCCTGTGGGAGATCCTCGACAACTCCGTCGACGAGGCCCTCGGCGGCTTCGGCTCCGCGATCCGCGTCGAGCTGCACGCCGACGGCTCCGTCGAGGTGCGGGACAACGGGCGCGGCGTGCCCGTCGACGTCGAGCCGCGCACCGGGCTGACCGGCGTCGAGGTCGTCTACACCAAGCTGCACGCCGGCGGGAAGTTCGGCGGCGGCTCCTACGCCGCCTCGGGCGGCCTGCACGGCGTGGGCGCCTCCGTCGTCAACGCCCTCTCGGCCCGCCTCGACGTCGAGGTGGACCGCGGCGCGAAGACCTACGCGATGTCCTTCCAGCGCGGCGTGCCCGGCGTCTTCACGGACGGCCCCGACGGCCCTGCGGCGGATGCCCCCTTCACCCCGGTCACCGAGGGCGCCGCGGAGCTGCGCGTGGTCGGCCGGGCCCGGCGCGGCGTGACCGGCACCCGGGTGCGCTACTGGGCCGACCCCCAGATCTTCGTCAAGGGCTCCCATTTCTCCATCGAGGAGCTCACGCGGCGCGCCCGCCAGACCGCCTTCCTCGTGCCCGGCCTCGAGATCACCGTCTCCGACCATCGCCCCGAGCGCGCCCCGGAGGCGCCCGAGGACGTCTCCTACCGCTACGACGGCGGCATCGCCGAGTTCGTCGAGTACCTCGCGACCGACGAGCGCATCACCGACGTGATCCGCCTGACCGGCTCGGGCGACTACACCGAGACCATCCCCGTGCTCGACGACAAGGGGCACATGGTCTCGCGTGACGTCGACCGCACGTGCGAGGTCGATATCGCGCTGCGCTGGGGCGGCGACTACGAGACCACGCTGCGCTCCTTCGTCAACATCGTCGCGACGCCCAAGGGCGGCACCCACGTCTCCGGCTTCGAGCAGGCTCTGCTCAAGACCCTGCGCAAGCAGGTCGACAACCAGGCGCGACGCGTGAAGTTCAACGCCAAGAACGAGAAGATCGAGAAGGACGACACCCTCGCCGGCCTCACCGCGGTCGTCACGGTGCGGCTCGAGGAGCCCCAGTTCGAGGGCCAGACCAAGGAGGTGCTCGGCACGCCCGCCGTGCGCCAGATCGTCGCCCGCGTCGTCGAGGAGCGGCTCACGGCGTTCCTCACCTCGACGAAGAAGGGCGAGAAGGAGCAGGCCGCCCTCGTCGTCGACAAGGTCGTCTCGGAGATGCGCGCCCGCATCGCCGCGCGCATGCACAAGGAGGTCTCGCGCCGCAAGAACGCCCTCGAGTCCTCGACCATGCCGACCAAGCTCGCCGACTGCCGCTCGACCGACGTCGAGCGCTCGGAGCTGTTCATCGTCGAGGGCGACAGCGCGCTCGGCACCGCCAAGCACGCTCGCAGCTCCGAGTTCCAGGCGCTCCTGCCGATCCGCGGCAAGATTCTCAACGTGCAGAAGGCGTCCATCACGGACATGCTCAAGAACGCCGAGTGCGGCGCGATCATCCAGGTGCTCGGCGCCGGGAGCGGCCGCACCTTCGACCTCGACGCCGCGCGCTACGGCAAGATCATCATGATGAGCGATGCCGACGTCGACGGCGCCCACATCCGCACCCTGCTGCTGACCCTCTTCCACCGCTACATGCGCCCCATGCTCGAGGCGGGCCGGATCTACGTGGCCGTGCCGCCCCTGCACCGCGTCGAGATCATCCACGGCGGCGGCAAGAAGAACGAGTTCGTCTACACCTACTCCGAGGCGGAGCTCACCCGGCTGCTCAAGAGCCTCGAGAAGCGCCGCAAGCGCTACAAGGAGCCGATCCAGCGCTACAAGGGCCTCGGCGAGATGGACGCCGACCAGCTTGCGGACACCACGATGGACCCGCGCCACCGCACCCTGCGTCGGGTGAGGATCGAGGACGCCGAGGCCGCGGCCACCATGTTCGAGCTGCTCATGGGCTCGGACGTCGCCCCCCGCAAGCAGTTCCTCATCGAGGGCGCCCACGAGCTCGACCAGGAGCGGATCGACGCGTGAGCCGCCCCTCTCGGGCGCGGGCGGATCTGGGAGGATGAGGCCATGAGCCTCGCCGTGCGTGTGATCCCCTGCCTCGACGTCGACGCCGGCCGCGTGGTCAAGGGCGTCAACTTCCGCGACCTGCGCGACGCGGGCGACCCGGTCGAGCTCGCGGCCCGGTACGACGCGATGGGCGCCGACGAGCTGACCTTCCTCGACGTCACGGCCTCGAGCGGCGGACGCGACACCATGATCGACGTCGTGCGCTCCGCCGCCGAGCAGATCTTCATCCCTCTCACCGTCGGCGGCGGCGTGCGCTCGGCCGGCGACGTCGACCAGCTGCTGCGGGCGGGCGCCGACAAGGTCGGGGTCAACACCGCGGCGATCGCGCGACCGGCCCTCGTCGGGGAGATCGCCGAGCGCTTCGGCAACCAGGTGCTCGTGATCTCGATCGACGCCCGTCGCGTCACCGACGACACGCCCGAGGGCACGGCCCGCGGCGGGAGCGGCTTCGAGGTCACGACCCACGGGGGGCGCCGCGGCACCGGCATCGACGCGCTCGCCTGGATCACCGAGGTCACCGAGCGCGGCGCCGGCGAGATCCTGCTCAACTCGATGGACGCCGACGGCACCGAGCGGGGCTTCGACCTCGAGCTGATCCGCGGCGCCCGGGCTGCCACGACCGTCCCGCTCATCGGCTCGGGCGGCGCGGGCCGCGCCGAGGACTTCCCGCCCGCGATCCGGGCGGGCGCCGACGCGGTGCTCGCCGCGAGCGTCTTCCACTTCGGGACCCTCACGGTCGCCGACGTCAAGGAGGCGCTGGCCGCCGACGGGCTGCCGGTCCGCTGACCTCGGCGAGCTCAGCCCTCCCGCACCGACAGGCGCACGCGCACCGCGTGGGAGGCGCCGGGCTCGAGCGGCACGAAGCCCTCCTTGGCGGCGGCGGTCTCCACGCACACGAAGCCGGTCCACGCGTCGTCGGGCATGTCCGCCAGCTGCTGCGCGCCCTCGGCCCACGGGTTCCACACGACGGTGCGGGTCGAGCCGGCGGGCTCCTCGCGCAGGATGCGGCCCGCGACCGGGTCGCGGACCTCGACCTCGTCGTCGACGGCGTAGATGCGATCGGTGGGCCCCGTGAGCACGACGGGGTCATGGCCCTCGACCCGCGGGGCGAGGGCCTCGGTGTTGTCGAGGTAGGCGGCGCCGGCCAGGCCGTCCAGCTGCACCTCGCGCACGTCGGAGACGGCGAGGTAGGTGTGCAGCGCGCTCTCGAGCTCGAGGGGCTCGCTCCCGGCCGTGATCGTGAGCTCGACCGTGAGGTGCTCGCCCACGCTCACGAAGGCGCGCGCCGTGATGCCCGCACCGGACGGGTCGGCGTCCTGAAGCGCGAGCACGAGGGTGACGGCCTCGCCGATCCGCTCGGCCGCCTCGAGCTCCCACCGGGCGCTGCGCAGCCAGCCGTGCGCGGGGCTCGTGCGGCCGTCGCGCCCGGGCCCGAACCACGGGCCGATCAGGGGGATGCCGCCGCGGATCGAGGCGCCACGGCCGTATCGAGCCTGCGGGCTCACCCACAGCACGTCGTCGCCGTCCGCGGGGACCCATGAGGTGACGTGGGCGCCGTCGAGATGGATCGTCGCACGGGAGGCGGCGGTCTCGACGAGGAGGGCGGGAGCGTCGTGCACGGTGGCACGGCGCACGCCGGCGGGCAGGGAGATCACGGAGTCGTCCATGGGGGCCATCCTGCCAGGGCCGCGCACGGCGCGTCTCGGCTCAGCCCGCGTCGCCCTGGCCGGTGGACGAGCCCGCCGTGGCCCCGCTGCCCTGGGTCTGGGAGCTGCCCTGGTTCTGGGAGCCTCCCTGGTCCTGCTGGCCGCTGCCGGAGCCGCCGGACCCGGAGCCGCTGCCCGACCCGGACCCGCTGCCCGAGCCGTTGTCGCCCGTGTCGCCGCTGTCGCCCTGGCTCGGCGAGGGGCTCGAGCCGTCGTCGTCGTCGGTGCCGCTCGTGGTCGAGGTGCTGCTCGGCGCGCTGCTCGAGGCGTCGTCGCCCGGCGCGGTCGACGGCGCCTCGGTGGGCGTCGTGCCCTGGTCGGGGTCGGAGGTGCGCGAGGAGACCGAGTCGTCTCCCGTGACCGAGCGCTGCACGGTGCCGGTCCCCGGCGAGAGCTCGGTGCCGATGGCCTTCTGCACGCCGAACACGACGAGCGTGGCGATCGCGCCGATCACGACGGTCAGCAGCACGATGCGGCCGATGCGCCGCCCGGTGCCCGGCCGCTCCTCCTGCTCGGCCGTCTCCTCGGGCGCCGCGGCCTGCAGGGCGTCGGATCCGGCGGCCGTGCGCGAGCGGTGCTGGGCGGCGGTGCGGCGCATCCTGCGCGTGACGGTCGAGGCGGCCTGCTTGGTGCGGCGCACCGAGTCGGAGTAGAGCGCGAGCGCGACCGCCGAGACCACCGAGGTGAGGAACGCGCCGATGACGGTCCCGGCCACCCCCAGCTGTCCGCCGATGACGGAGGCCGTCGCGGCGGCCGCGCCGCCCACTCCCAGCCCGGCGGGACTGAGCGTCTTGACCTTGGACTCGGGCTCGGGCTCGGGTGCTCTCCGGTCGCCGTGATCCGGGGGAGGGGGCGAGGACGGGGTCGAGGGGCGCGCACCGGGATCGGACATGACGCCATTGTCGGGCCCGCTCCCCGCAGGCCGCGCGCAAAGGTCCTGGGCGAACCCTGGCAACGGAGGCCGGATCGCCTCTGACCTGCACCGTCGTCGATCGTGAATCGCCTCACGGCGGGCAGGTCGTGTCGCTCAGCCCACGGCGGCGACGGGCACCGCGACCGGCGAGCCCGAGCCGTCGCGCCGTCCCAACGGGGCCGGGAGGTCGATCGGCTGGCCGGCCTCCGAGCAGGCGCGGGCGGGCGAGGGGACCACCCACGCGCCGATGAGCGCGTCCTCGCCCCGCAGGAAGCGGTGGCAGCGCACGCCGCCCGTGGCACGCCCCTTGGCGGGGTACTCCGTGAGCGCGGTGACCTTGAGCGAGCCGGTCTGGGTGGTCGGGAGCGCGCCAGCGCTGCCCGCGATCGTCACCACCTCCGCCTCGCGGGTCACGTCGACGGCCGTGAAGGCGAGGACCCGCGCGCCGGCGGCGAGCTTGACGCCCGCTACGCCGCCCGCGCCGCGGCCCTGCGGGCGCACCCCGGAGGCCGGGAAGTGCAGGAGCTGGGCGTCGGTCGTCACGAACACGAGATCGAGGTCCTGATCGGACTCGAGGTCCACGGCGCCGACCACCTCGTCGTCGCCCTTGAGCGCGATGATCTCGAAGCCGTCGCCGCGCGGGAGGTCCGGCGTCACGCGCTTGACCACGCCGTCGCGGGTGCCGAGCGCGAAGCCGCCGCCCCGCTCGAGGTCCCCGGCGGCCGCGCGCACGAGCGCGACGATCCGCTCGCCGCGCTCGAGGGCCACGAGATCGGCGAGGCGGGCGCCGCCCGCGAGGGAGGGCGGGCCCGCGGTGGGCGCGATCGCGGGCAGGTCGACGACCGAGAGGTGCAGCAGACGGCCCGCGCTCGTGACCACGCCGACGGTCGCGCGCGCCGAGGTCAGGACCTCCGCGACGACGACGTCGTGGGCGCTGCGGCCGCCGTCGCGCACGAGCGGCTCGTCGCCCGCGAGCCGGGCCACGAGGCCCGTGCCGGTCAGCAGCACCCGGCACGGTTCGTCCGCGACCTCGAGGTCGGCGCCGAGGGCCGCGACGGGCTGGGCCGAGGCCTCGAGCAGCACCGTGCGCCGCGGGGTGCCGTGCTCGGCGGCGACCTGGGCGAGCTCGGCGGACACGAGGGCGCGCAGCACCTCGTCGGAGCCGAGGATCTCCTCGAGGCGCTCGATCTCGGCGCGCAGCTCGTCCCGCTCGCCCTCGAGCTCGATGCGGGAGAACCTCGTCAGGCGCCGCAGGCGCAGCTCGAGGATGTACTCGGCCTGGACCTCGGACAGGTCGAACACCTGCATGAGGCGGGTGCGCGCGGTCTCGGCGTCGTCGCTCGAGCGGATGATCTGGATGACCTCGTCGATGTCGAGGATCGCGATCAGCAGGCCCTCGACGAGGTGCAGCCGGTGCCGGCGGCGCCCCAGGCGGTGCTCGGTGCGGCGCCGCACCACCTCGAGGCGATGGGCGATGAACACCTCGAGCAGCGCCACGAGGCCGAGCGTGCGCGGCTGGCCGTCCACGAGGGCGACGTTGTTGATGCCGAAGGAGTCCTCCATCGGCGTGTGCTTGTAGAGCTGCTCGAGCACGGCCTCCGGGTTGAAGCCGGACTTCACCGTCATCACGAGGCGCAGGCCGTGGTGGCGGTCCGTGAGGTCCTGGTAGTCGCTGATGCCCTGGACCTTCTTGGCCTGGACGGCGTCGCGCAGCTTCTCGGCCACCTTCTCGGGGCCCACCAGGTAGGGCAGCTCGGTGACGACGATGCCCTTCTTGCGGCTCGTCACGTTCTCGATGCGCGCGGTCGCCCGGATCCGGAACGAGCCGCGGCCGGTCCGGTAGGCGTCGCGGATCCCGTCGAGCCCGACGATGCGGCCGCCCGTGGGCAGGTCGGGGCCGGGCACGAGGCGCATGAGGTCCTCGAGCGACGCGTCGGGGTGGGCGAGCAGATGACGGGCCGCGGCGATCACCTCGACCAGGTTGTGGGGCGCCATGTTCGTGGCCATGCCCACCGCGATCCCGGAGGCCCCGTTGACCAGGAGGTTGGGGAACTGGGCGGGCAGCACCGAGGGCTGGAGCAGCTGGTTGTCGTAGTTGGGCACCATGTCCACGACGTCCTCGTCGAGCGAGTCCGTCATGAGCGTCGCGGCCCGCGAGGGCCGCGCCTCCGTGTAGCGCGCGGCGGCCGGCCCGTTGTCGAGCGAGCCGAAGTTGCCGTGCCCGTCCACGAGCGGCAGGCGCATCGCGAACGGCTGGGCCATGCGCACGAGCGCGTCGTAGATGGCGGAGTCGCCGTGCGGGTGCAGCTTGCCCATCACGTCGCCCACCACGCGCTGGGACTTCACGTGCCCGCGATCGGGGCGCAGCCCCATCGTGTCCATCGTGTAGAGGATGCGGCGCTGCACGGGCTTGAGGCCGTCGCGCGCGTCCGGCAGGGCGCGCGAGTAGATCACCGAGTACGCGTACTCGAGGAACGACGTCTCCATCTCGCTCGTGACGTCGACGTCGAGGATCGTGCCGTCGACGTTCTCCTCGCCCTCGGGCGTGCTGCTGCTGGTGGTCCTGCGTGCTGGCATGGTCTCCATCCTGCCGCATGGGGCCCGCCGTTCCGTGCACGCGGGGACGTGCGACGGGCAGATGCCGCGGGACCGTCCGCCTGCCGTCCGTCGGTCCGGGTGGGTAGGGTCGGGTCATGGCAGCACGGCGCGACGAGGCCCCCGCTCGCCCCCCGCGGCGAGCACCGGTGCCCTACCCCGCCCATTGGGAGGCGGACATCGCGCTGCGCGACGGCACCGCGGCCCACCTGCGCCCGATCCTGCCGAGCGACGCGCAGGCTCTGCAGCGCTTCCACATGGCCCAGTCCGAGCAGTCGCGCTACTTCCGCTTCTTCGCGCCCATGCCCGAGCTCTCGCCGCGCGATCTCGAGCGCTTCACGGTCGTCGACCACCGAGACCGGGAGGCGCTCATCGTGCTCCACGGCGACGAGATCATCGCCGTCGGCCGCTACGACCGGGTCGAGCCCACGGAGGCCGAGGTCGCCTTCAACGTCTCGGACCACTACCAGGGCAAGGGCCTGGGCTCCGTCCTGCTCGAGCACCTCGCCGCCGCCGCCCGCGAGGTGGGCATCCACACCTTCATCGCCGAGGTGCTCCCGCAGAACCACCGGATGATCTCCGTGTTCACCGACGCCGGCTTCGACATCCGGCGCAGCTTCGACGACGGCGTGGTCGCCGTCGAGTTCGCGATCGACCCCACCGCACGCTCCGAGGCGGTGCGCGCCGAGCGCGAGCACCGCGCCGAGGCGCGCGCCATGGAGCGCATGCTCACCCCGGCGTCCGTGCTCGTCGTGGGCGTCTCCGCGAGCCGGGACAGCGTGGGCGGGCGGATCCTGCGGGCCCTCGAGTCCTCCGGCTACGACGGGCTCGTGCACGTGGTCACGCGGGACGCCTTCGAGGTGGGCGGGCGCCGCGCCTACTCGCGCATCTCCGAGGTGCCCGGCCCCGTCGACATGGCGGTGCTCGCGCTGCGTGCGGTCGACGCGGTCGACGCGATCTCCCAGTGCGCCGCGATCGGGGTGGGCTCCCTCGTGATCCCCTCCGAGGGCTTCGCCGACATCGGCGAGGACGGCGCACGCCTGCAGCGTGAGCTCGTCGCGCGCGCCCGCCGCCACGGCATGCGCCTGCTCGGGCCCGCCGCCTTCGGCTTCCTGCGCACGGGGGAGCGCCCCATCAACGTGTCGCTGTCCCCGCGCCTGCCGCGGCCGGGATCGACGGCGCTCGCCGGCCAGTCGAGCGCCCTGGCCGCGATGATCCTCGCCGGCGCGGACGCGCGCGGCGTGGGGGTCGCCGAGTTCGTCGGCTCGGGCAACCGCGCGGACGTCTCGATCAACGACTGCCTCCAGCGCTGGGACGAGGACCCCGCGGTCTCGGTGATCGGCCTGGCCCTGGAGTCGATGGGCAACCCGCGCAAGTTCACGCGCCTGGCCCGCCGCGTCACGCGCACTAAGCCGGTCGTCGTGCTGCGGCCGCCCGGCCTCACGGGGACGGCTCCTCCCGGCCACGAGGTGCGCACCTCGGCCCTGCCGCGTCGCGCGCTCGACCAGGTGCTCGCGAGCGCGGGCGTCGTGCCCACGCGCAGCGTCGACCATCTCGCCGACGTCCTCGAGATGCTCGATCGCGAGGGCGTGCCCCCGGGTACCCGGGTGGGGCTGATCGCGAACAACCCCGCGCTCGGCGCCTCCCTGCGGGGCGCGGCCGACGACTTCGGCCTCGAGGTCGCCGCCGAGAACCGCGCGGTGCCGCTGCGCGAGGACCCTCGGCTGATCCTGCGGGCCTTCACCCGGATGGCCGCGCCCGGCGGCGTCGACGTCGTCGTGCTCGGCATCCTCGACCCCCTGACGGCCGATCTCGCCGACCTCCTCCGCCAGCTCGCGACGGTCGCCGACGGCAGCGCCGTCGCGCTCGTGGTATGCGTCGTCTCCGACCCCGAGCGCTACGAGGCCCTGCGCGCCCAGGTGCGCGAGGACCACGTGCTGCCGCCCCTGCACACGACGCCCGCCCTCGCGATGCGCGCGGCGGCGGGGGCCATCGCCCACGTGCGCCGTCCCCTCGCCGACGACGCGGAGCCCGCCGAGCGGGCCGACGTCGACCGGGAGGGCGCGCGCGCCCGGGTCCGCGCGCTGCTCGAGGCGTGCGACGACCCGGCGCGCGGCCTCGAGCTGGACACCGCCCAGGCGCGCGCCCTGCTCGCCGCCTACGGCCTGGACCTGCTCGACTCGCGCGTGGTCGAGGACGAGGAGCAGGCGCTCGCCGCGGCCTCCGAGCTCGGCTATCCCGTGGCCCTCAAGTCGACCGATCCGCTGCTCGCCCACCGCGCGGACCTCGGCGGCGTGCGCCTGGACATCCCCGACGCCGTGCAGCTGCGCCACGCCCACGCGGCCATGCGGCGCGAGCTCGGCTTCTCGAGCGCGCCCCTCCTGGTCCAGCCCATGGCGCCCACGGGCGTGGCGGTCGTCGTGCGCTCCCAGGAGGACCCGTCGCTCGGCCCCGTCGTGAGCTTCTCGCTCGCGGGCGACGCCGCCGACCTGCTCGGGGACGTCGCCTACGACATCCCGCCCTTCACCGAGGCCGGCGCGGCGCGGCTCGTCGCCCGCCCCGCGACCGCCGTCAAGCTCGACGGGAACCGGGGTCTGCCCGCCGTCGACCGGGCCGCCCTCGCCGAGACCGTGATCCGCGTGGGCCTCATGGCCGAGGACCTGCCCGAGCTGGAGACCCTCGAGCTGTACCCCGTCGTGGTCTCGGTGCACGGCGCCGCGCTCGTCGGCGCCCGCATCCACCTCGCGACCGCTCCCAACCGCACCGACGGCGCCCGGCGGGCCCTGCTCGACCCCGACGAGCTCGGGGGCGGCGCCGGCGGGCGTGCGAGGATGGCCACGTGACCTCGTCCCTCCCCGCCGACCTCGAGCGCGAGCTGCTGCGCGCCGGCTACTTCCCCCAGACCGCCGCGGCCTGCCTCGAGCGGAGCCTGCGCGGCGCCCGTGTCGCCGGGCACCTGGTGCGGCCCGAGACCACCTTCGACGGCGCCGAGGTGCGCCGCCACCTCACCGTGCTGGCCCTCACGGACCGTCACCTCATCGTCTCCCACCTCGACGACGACCAGGCCGACGAGCTCAACCCCAGCCAGGTCGTCGTCACCACCGAGCGCGTGCTCCTGTCGCGCATCACCACGACCGGCATGTCCCAGGTGTTCGACACCGAGGGGACCTCGGCGCGGGCCCGCGAGGCCGAGGTGACCCTCGGCATCACGTGGGGCGGGAGCCGCCGCCTCGAGCTCGAGCGCGGCTGGTGCGACGATCCCGAGTGCCAGGCCGACCACGGCTGGACGGGCACCGTCGCCCCCTCCGACATCGCCCTGCGGGTGAGCGCCCTCGCGGACGGCGAGGGCGCGATCGAGCAGGCCCTCGACTTCCACGCCCTCCTGGTCGACGCCGTCGACGCGCTCGACGCGCGCTAGCCCGTGGCCCGTCCCCCGAGCGCGGTCGCCCCGTGGCCCGCCGACCTGCTCGCGCCGCCGTACGCCGACGGCGCCCACCCCGGCCTGACCGACGTGCTCGCCCCGCTGCTGGCCCCCGAGGCCGCGGGCGCGGGTCGCGACGTCGTGGTGCTGCTCGACGGCGTCGGCTCCGAGCTGCTCGCCGAGCACCTGGCCCTCACGCCGGTGCTGCGCTCGCTGCGCGAGCGCACGACGACGCTGCGCACCGTGGCCCCCTCCACGACCGCGACCGCGATCACCTCGCTCACGACGGGACTGGCGCCCCTCGTGCACGGCGTGCTCGGCTACACCGTGATCGATCCCGCGCGGGGCGGCCCGCTGCAGCAGCTCACGGGGTCCGAGGACGCCGACCCCGAGGCCTGGATGCCCGAGCCCGCGCCCGCGCAGTCGTCCGCGCGGCGCGCCGTGCACGTGGGCCCCGCCCAGCACGCGGGCTCGTTCCTGAGCCGCGTGGCCTATCGGGGCTGGACCTTCACCGGGCACCGCCGGGGCGACGAGCGGGTCGACGCGGTGCGCCTCGCGGCCCGCCGCGCAGGGGAGGACGGCCTCGTGTTCCTCCACGTCGACGACGTCGATCACGCGGGACACCGGCACGGCACGGACTCCGAGGCGTGGCGCGACGCGCTCGCCGAGGCCGACGCGCTGCTCGGCACGCTCCTGCGACGGCTCCCGCGGGGCACCCGGGTGCACGTGACGGCCGATCACGGCATGGTCGACACCTCGGCGGCGCTCACGGTGGACCTGGCCGCCCACGCGGACATCCACCGGGACATCGAGATCTGCGCCGGCGAGTCGCGGTGCCTGCTGCTGCGCACGCGGGGGTCCGCCGCGGACGCGGCGCGCCGTCTGCGGGAGACGGTGGGGGAGCGGGCGCTCGTGCTCGAGAGGGACGAGGTGCTCGCCGCGGGGCTCTTCGGGCCCACCGGGCTCGTGCCGTCGGCGCGGGTCGCCGAGCGCCTGCCCGATGTGATGCTGCTCGCGCGCGGCCGTCACATCGTGACGGACACGATCCTGCGGCCCCCGCAGAAGCACCCGGAGGTGGGCGTGCACGGCTCGCTCACCGCACGCGAGGCGCTCGTCCCGCTCGTGCGCACGAGCGTGGGCGACTGACGCCGCCCGGGCTCAGTCGTCGCTCTTGGACCCGAAGACGATCTCGTCCCAGCTGGGGATGCTCGAGCGCTTGGTGCGCGGCTTCTTCTTGGCCGGGGCGGGGGAGCCCTCGCCGTCGAAGCCCGGCAGCGGGGTCAGCTCGACGGTGTCGCCGTGGTGCGACTCGGGCGCCGACGGCGTCCGGTCCTCCGCGTCCGTCCCCGTCCCGTCCTCGGCGTCGGGCGTCTCGGCGCCCTCGCCCTCGACCTCGTCGGCCTCGGTGTCCCCGCCCTCGGGCGGGTCGACCTCGTCGGCGTGCTCGCGCAGCGCCTCGGCGTCGGCGTCGGGGTCGGCGGCCTCGTCGAGCCGCGACCACACGGAGCCCTCCTGGCCCTCCTGGCCCTCCTGAGATGCGTCGGAGGGCGCGGTGCGCGAGGTCAGCGAGCGCAGGCCGCGACGTGCGTTGAGCGCGTCGAGGTCGTCCTCGGCGATCGCGGCCGGATGCTCGTCGCGAGGGGTGCGGCGCACCGAGCCCCACGGCGTCGACGGCGCCTCCTCGTGGTCGACGCCGCCGTCGGCCTCGACGTCGTAGACGCGTCCCTTGACCGCGGTCAGGCGGGGCCGTCCCCGGCCCTCGCCCGCGACCGGCGCCTCGTCGTCGGTGAGCCAGCGCGCCTCGTCGTCGTCGGCCGTCACGGCCTGGCGCGGCATGTCGACGTTCCAGTGCGCCTCGCGCGCCCGACCCCCGGCCTCGAAGGCCAGCTCGATGGTCCAGGTGCCGTCGTCGTTGCGCCATGCGTCCCAGCGCGCCTCGGGATCGGCCTGACGGGCGCGCAGTCGCTGCGCCGCCAGATCGCCGAGGGTCGGGCCGCCGCCGCGGCCCACGTGGAAGGCGCGGGCGCGCTCGGCGATGTACTCGCGCTCGGCGAGCACGGGCCCCTCGAAGCGGCGCACGTGCTCGACGTCGACGTCCGCGATCCGCGCGATCTCCTCGGCGTCGCGGCCGGCGCGCAGCATGGCCTGGATCTCGCGCGGCCGCAGCGGCGCATGCTGGGCGGCCTGGATCATGCCGAGGGCGGGGCGGTCGCGGCGCACCGCGGCCCGCAGGGCCTCGTCGATCCGGAGCGTGTACCGCTCGCCGTCGGAATCGGTCATGACGAGATGGTCTCCGTCGTCGTGGATCCCGTCGAGCTGGAGTTCGCGCATCCTGGGTCCTCTCCTCGCCATCGGCTGGGCACGTCCGACGATCATAACCGCACGTAGGGGAGCTCTTGCAGATTCTGTTGCAGGTCCGGCGCCCGAGTGCAATAATCTCGGCGCGTCCGGCGTTGCCGGGAGTGTCGACACCGGTCGGGGACCACCCGGGCACACGCATCGGGCGCCACCTGAGCGGGTCGGACGACCGCTCATCCCACCACCACGAACGGACCGTAGATGGCCACTGATTACGACGCTCCCCGCAAGAACGACGAGGAGAACGGCGAGGACTCCCTCGAGGAGCTGAAGGGCCGCCGCAACGAGGCCTCCTCACCGGCCGTCGACGAGGACGAGGCCGAGTCCGCCGACAGCTACGAGCTGCCCGGGGCGGACCTGTCGGGCGAGGAGCTCTCGGTGCGGGTGCTGCCCCGCCAGGCCGACGAGTTCACGTGCGGCTCGTGCTTCCTGGTCAAGCACCGCAGCCAGATCGACCACGTCGAGGGCACCCTCATCATCTGCAAGGAGTGCGCCGCCGCCTGAGCGGCACCAGCTCCGCACGCGCGAGGGGCGCACCGGGATCACCCGGTGCGCCCCTCATCGTCGTGGGCGAGCGTGCAGCGGACGGCGGATCAGGCCCGCTCGCGGGCGGCCAGCACGGCGAGCGCGAGCTGCTCGGGGCGGCGCGAGGAGATGACCCACGCGGTCGTGGGGTCCTCGTCGTCGAGCACCGGCACCCGCACGCCCTCGCGCAGCCAGCCGCGCGTGCAGTGATAGGCGAGCGGTTCGAAGCCCGTGCTCATGGTCTCGGCCCAGCCGTCGGCGTCGAGCGTCTCGGGGGCGCCCAGCAGCTCCGGCTCGATGCGGGCCCGGCCCACCGCGACGTGCTCCCCGGTCACCTCGACGAGGGGAGAGGTCACCGCGAGGGCGACGCACACCGCGATCGCCATCGCGATCGCGACCACGACCGCGGCGACCACGGAGATGGGGACGAGGATGACCCCGAAGATCGCGCCGGTGACCGCGGCGACGATCCACACGGGGACGCTGGGCGTCAGCCGTTCCCGGTACAGCGGGACGGCGGGGCTCGGGGCGGAGGTCTGCGGCGCGGCGACGGACATGGCCCCATCGTCTCACGCACCGCGGAGTCGGTACGCTGGCGCGCATGCCGACCCCCGAGCCCCCTCTCGACGCGCCCGTCATGCCGCTCGCCCTCGACGAGGGCGCGACCGCCCCCTCGCGCGCCCACCCCGACGACGCGGGCCTGGACCTGTGCGCGGCCGAGGACGTCCGGATCCCGCCGCTCGGCCGGGCCCTCGTCGGCACCGGCATCCGGGTGGCCCTGCCCGCCAGCACGTTCGGGATGGTCAGCCCGCGATCCGGGATGGCCGTGCGCCACGGGGTCACAGTCCTCAACGGTCCCGGTATCGTGGACGCAGGCTACCGCGGCGAGATCCGGGTGCCGTTGCACAACACGGACCCCGAGAAGACCTTCGCGGTCCGCCGCGGAGACCGGATCGCCCAGCTGGTCGTCGTCCCCTTCGTCGCTCCGACGCTGCGCGAGGTCGACGACCTCGACGCGACCGCCCGCGCCGCCGGCGGCTTCGGATCCAGCGGCGGCTTCGGCGGCGGCACGCCCGGCACACGAGAGGAATGAGACGCGTGGGACTGTTCTCCCGCAGCAGGAGCAAGGACGACGAGACCCCGAAGGCCGGCACGCCGGCCCCGACGGGCGACCCGACCGCCGAGGAGGCGACGGACGCCGACGCGCCCGAGGACGCCGGGACGGACGACGACACCCTCGCGGGCGGCCCCTTCGACGAGGCCGACGCACCCGAGGAGGACCGCATCGACCTCGGCGGCCTGCGGGTGCCGATGGTGGACGGCATGGAGCTGCGGCTCGAGATGGACCAGCGCACGCGCGCCGTGACCGGGGCCAACCTCGTGCTCGACGGCTCCTCCCTGCAGATCCAGGCGTTCGCGGCCCCCAAGTCGCGCGGGCTGTGGGACGAGGTGCGCGCCTCCCTGCGCGAGTCCGTCTCCTCCCAGGGCGGCACGGCCGAGAGCCGCGAGGGCGCCTTCGGGCCCGAGCTCGTGTGCCGTCTCCCGCTCAAGCGGGCCGACGGCCGCACCGGCTACCGCCCTGCGCGCTTCCTCGGGGTCGACGGCCCCCGCTGGTTCCTGCGCGCGATCCTCTCGGGCCCCGCGGTCGGGGACGCCGAGGCCTCGCGGCGTTTCGAGCGGATCCTCTCCCGGGTCGTGGTCGTGCGCGGCTCGGAGGCGATGGCGCCGCAGGAGCTGATCGCGATGCACCTGCCCGGGCAGCGGCCCGGCCTCGTGCCCGCCGAGGGAGCAGGTCTCGACCCGCTCGCCCGCGGGCCCGAGATCACCCAGGTCGGCGGCTGATCCACCCCGTATGGACCTGCGCCCCGCCCCGCGGCCGACGCTCCTGCAGCGTCTGGCGCGCCTGTTCGCGCCGACCGACGAGATCGACGCCGAGCGCGCCCGCCGTGAGGCCGAGCGCGCCGGCTACGACAACGTCCGCGACATCGGCGGCCGGCAGAAGGTCGCGCTCACGGGGTTCATCTCCTCGATGGTGATCCACCCCCGCGGCGCCGCCGCCTCGGTCGAGGCGGACCTGTTCGACGGCACCGGCACGATCACCCTGATCTGGCTGGGCCGCGAGCGGATCCCCGGGATCGTGCCCGGCACCCGGCTCACGGTGACGGGCTTCGCCGCCAAACGCGGCAACCACCGTGTCATGTACAACCCGCGCTACGAGATCATCGCCCGCGCGGGAGAGGAGCAGGAGTGAGCGAACGACCCGACCCCGTCACCCGGGCGGAGCCCGAGGCCCCTGCCACGGGCATGGGGGCCGTGCTGCGCGAGTCCGAGTTCTCCGCGGCCGACGCCGTGGGCGGCTGGCGCGGCGTGCTCGAGTCGGTGCTGCCCACCCTCGTGTTCGTCGTCCTGTTCGTCACGACGGGCGACCTGCGCATCCCCGCGATCGCCGCGATCGCCGTGTGCGCGGTCGCCGTGCTCGCACGCCTCGTCCAGCGCCAGAACGTCGGGAGCGCCCTGGGTGGCCTCATCGGCGTCGCGATCGGGGCGGTGTGGGCCATGCGCTCGGGCAGCGGCTCGGACTTCTATCTGCCCGGCATCCTCATCAACGCCGCGACCTTCGTGGTCCTCGTGCTGTCGATCCTCGTGCGCCGGCCGCTCGTCGCGCTCATCGCCGGGGTCTTCGACCCGCGCGTCGCCGACTGGGCCCAGGACCGCGACGCCGTGCGCACCTACCGACGCGGGACCTGGCTGCTCGCCGCGCTCTACGGCGTCAAGGGCGCGGTCCAGCTGATCCTGTGGCAGAGCGGCGCCGTCGCCGCCCTCGGCATCGTCAAGCTCGTGATGGGGCTGCCGCTGTTCGCCCTCGTGGTGTGGGTGATCTGGCTCATGCACCGCGCGCTCCTGCACCGGCGCGGCGACGTCACCGATCGTCGGTAGGCACCAAGATCGACTGGATCTGCTGGAGGTGGCCGGTCTCGGCGAGGAACAGCAGCTCGTCGGCCGCCTCGATCCCGTCGTGGGGGGTGGGCGCGAGGGGGCGCCCGTCGCGGATGATCCCCACCAGCACCGATCCCGCGGGCCAGCGCAGGGACCCGACGGTGCGACCCACCTTCGGGCTGCCCTCGGGCACCGTGATCGAGACCATCTGGGTCGCCGAGCCCGCGAACTCGAACAGCTTGACGACGCGCCCGACCGAGACCGCCTCCTCGACGAGCGCCGTCATCGTGCGTGGCGTCGAGACGGCCACGTCGACGCCCCACGTCGAGTCGAACATCCACTCGTTGGAGGGGTGGGACACGCGCGCCACGGTGCGCGGCACCCCGAACTCGGTCTTGGCGAGCAGCGAGACCACGAGGTTGACCTTGTCGTCGCCCGTCGCTGCGACCGTCACCTCGGCGTCCTCGAGCCCGCAGTCGGCGAGCACCGAGATCTCGCACGCGTCGCCCTGGACCCAGTGGGCGTCCGGCACCGAGGCGACCCGCTCGGAGGAGGCGCTGCGGTCCACGAGCACGATCTCGTGGCCCTTGTCGATGAGCTCGGCGGCGATCGAGCGGCCCACGCCGCCCGCGCCCACGATGACGACCTTCACCGCTCCTCCGTCCCCGCCGGGCTCGGGTCCGCACCGGTCGGCGCCGTCCTCGCCGACTCGGCGCACGCCTCGGCCTTGCGATGGGCCAGCATGGTCTCGACCCGCGCGAGCTGGTCGGTGCGGACCATCAGGTGGAGCCGGTCGCCCTCCTGCAGGCGGGTCTCGGCCGTGGGCAGTACGCCCTCGCCCAGCCGTGTGAGGTAGGCGGCCCGGGCGTGCGCGAGGTTCTCGACCTCGGCGAGCGGCGAGCCGATCCAGCTCGGCTCGGCGTCGACCGTGATCATGGTCAGGGAGCCGGAGACGTCGCGGTACTCGTGGTTGGGGCTGCCGGGGATCATCCGGCTCATCACCTGGTCCGCGGTCCAGCGCACGGTCGCGACGGTCGCGATGCCGAGGCGCTCGTAGACCTCGGCGCGCCGCGGGTCGTAGATGCGGGCCACGACGTTGCGCACGCCGTAGCGCTCGCGCGCGATGCGCGCCGCGATGATGTTGGAGTTGTCACCGCTCGAGACGGCGGCGAAGGCCGCCGCCGACGCGGTCCCGGCCTCGTCGAGCGTCGCCCGGTCGAAGCCGACCCCCGCGACGCAGCGCCCCGAGAAGTCGGCGCCGAGGCGGCGGAAGGAGGCGGGATCGTGGTCGACGACGGTCACCGAGTGCCCCATCGCGGTCGCCTTGACGGCGAGCATCGAGCCGACGCGCCCGCAGCCCATGATCACGAAGTGCACGGGTCCTCCTCCGGGCGGACGTCCGGCCCGCCGGGCGGCGAGCGCGCCCCCACTGTAGACGCTCGTGCGTCTCGCGGGCGCGCGGGCGGGATTACCCTGTGGGCGTGCCAGGGCTCTACTCCTCCCTCAAGCGGGTCGTCGTCGGTCGCGCGTATGCGAGCGAGCGCCTGGCGCACGAGCGCCTGCCCATCCGGCTGGCCCTGCCGACCTTCGCCGCCGACGCCCTCAGCTCGGTCGCGTACGCGCCCGACGAGATCCTGCTGACCCTCGCGGTCGCGGGGTACAGCGCCTACGCGATCAGCCCGTGGGTGGGCCTGGCGGTCGTGGCGGTGATGGCGATCGTGGTCCTGACCAACCGGGTCATCGTGCGCGAGTACCCCTCGGGCGGCGGTGACTTCGAGGTCGTCGAGAAGAACCTCGGCACCGCGGCGGGACGCGTCGTGGGCTCCGCGCTGCTCGTGGACTACATGCTCACCGTCGCGGTCTCGATCTCGCAGGCCGCCCGCTACTCCTCGGGCGTGATCCCGTCGCTGCACGGCCACGAGACGCCCTTCGCCCTGGGCCTGATCGGCCTGCTCGCCCTCGTCAACCTGCGCGGCGTGCGCGCCTCGGGCGTGACGCTCGCGATCCCGGTGTACCTGTTCATGGGCACGATCGGCGCGACCGTCCTGGTGGGCGCGATCGAGGCGCTCTCGGGCACCCTGGGCTCGGCCCCGAGCGCGGGCTTCGAGCTCGAGCCCTCCGCCGCCTTCGAGCACGGCCTCACCGCGCTCGGCGCCTCGCTGCTGCTCCTGCGCGCGTTCTCGAGCGGCTGCGCGGCCCTGACCGGGGTCCAGGCGATCGGCAACGGCGTGCCGTCCTTCCAGGCGCCCAAGTCCCGCAACGCGGGCATCACCCTCGTGCTGCTGGGCGTCATCTCGTCGGCCATGATCATGGGGATCCTGCTGCTGGCCCGCCTCACGGGGGTGACGTACGTCGAGACCCCGTCGGCGCAGCTGCTGCGCGACGGCGCACCCGTGACCGGCTACCAGCAGCTCCCGGTGATCGGGCAGATCGCGCAGGCGGTCTTCTCCCCGGACTCGTTCATGTTCTACGTCGTCTCGGTGGTCACGGCGCTCGTGCTGTTCCTCGCCGCCAACACCGCCTTCCACGGCTTCCCCAACCTCGCGAGCGCCCTCGCGCGCGCCGACTACGTGCCCCATCAGCTGCGCGTGCGCGGCGACCGCCTGGCCTACTCCAACGGCATCCTGGCCCTGACCCTGCTCGCGGGGGCCCTCGTCTGGCTCACCGACGCCGACGTCACCCTGCTCGTGCAGATGTACATCGTCGGCGTGTTCGTCTCGTTCTCGCTCAGCCGCCTGGGCATGATCCGCCACTTCACACGGCGCCTGCGGGTCGCGACCCGCCGGGCGGACCGGCGCGCGATGGCCGTCGGCCGCGCCATCAGCGCCGTCGGGTTCGTGCTCGTGACCCTCGTGCTCGTGATCGTGCTGGTCACCAAGCTCACCCACGGCGCCTGGGTCGCGGTGACCATGATGGCGGTGCTGTGGGCCGGCATGACGGCCGTGCGCTCCCACTATCGGCAGGTGCAGCACGAGCTGGCCCTCGAGCCCGCCGCGGCCGACGGCGCGGAGTCGGCCGTCGACCTCGCGGCGCTGCCCTCGCGCTCGCACGCCGTCGTGCTCGTCTCGACCCTGGACCGTCCCACCATCCAGGCCCTCTCGGTCGCGGCCGCCGCCCGGCACACGACGCTCGAGGCGCTCACGATCGACGACCAGGACGCCGACGTGTCCGCGCTCATCGCCCGCTGGCGCGATCTCGACATGCAGGTGCCGCTGCGCGTCATGTACTCCCCGTACCGCGCGTTCGCCGCCCCCGTGCTCGCCTACGTGCACGTGCTGGCCAGGCGCAACCCGCGCGATGTCGTGGTCGTCTACATCCCGGAGTTCCTGGTGGGACACTGGTGGGAGTGGTTCCTCCACAACCACTCGGCACGTCGCCTCCGTGCACGCCTGTCCCACCTTCCCCGGGTGGTCGTCTCGACCGTCCCGTGGCAGCTGGGCTCCGCCCGCGAGGCTGCCGGTCAGATCCGCGCCCAGGCCTCCTCCTCGGCGCTCGCACGAAGGTGACTGCAGTGGCTGCTCCCCATCCCGACGACGCTCCTGCTCCCACGGGACGCATGGTCACCCTCACCTGCACCCACCCGGCCCAGGGCGGCACCTTCATCGCCCGCCACGAGGGCCGCGTCGTGTTCGTGCGGGGGTCGGCCCCCGCCGAGACCGTCATCGCGAGGCTCGTCGACGACCCGCAGGAGGCCGCCGACGCCCGCTTCTGGCGCGCCGAGGCCGTCGAGGTGCTCGAGCCGAGCCCGGACCGGGTGCCGACGGTGTGGCCCGAGGCGGGCGCCGACGGCGTCGGCGGCGCCGACTGGGCGCATATCGCCCTGCCCGCCCAGCGGCGCATCGCGACCGAGGTGCTCCAGGATCTCCTGTCGCGCGCCAAGGTCACGACCTTCCCCGTCGAGGAGGCGCAGGTCGAGCCCGCGCCGGGCGACGGCGACGGCCTCGGCTGGCGCACGCGCGTGCGCTTCGCGGTCGACCCCGAGGGCCGCATCGGCATGCGGGGATGGCGCTCGCACGAGGTGCGCCCGGTCGGCCTCGACCCGCTCGCGGTCCCCGAGATCGTCGAGCTCGACGTGCCGTCGTGGACGGCGCCCGCGGGCACCGAGGCGATCGACGCGATCGCGCCCTCCCAGGGCCCCCTCGCCCTCGTCGTCGTGGGCCGCGAGGTCGACCCCGAGGCCCTCGAGCTGCCCGCGCGCTGGGACGGCGTCGACGTGAGCGTGCAGAACGCGTCGGGCCTGCATCCCGTGCGGGGCGACGGCCTCGTGCGCGAGCAGGTCGGCGATCGCACGTTCACGGTCGCCCAGACCGGGTTCTGGCAGAGCCACCGCCTCGCGGCCTCCGTGCTGAGCGACGTGGTCGAGGCCGACCTCGGGGTCCGCGACGGTGACATCGTGTGGGACCTGTACGGCGGGGTGGGGCTGTTCGCCGCGCGCGCCTCGCTCGCGGCCGGCCCCGGCTCCGAGGTCGTCTCGGTCGAGGGCTCGGCGCGCGCGAGCGCCCTGGCCGCCGAGAACCTCGCCGACCTGCCCGGCGCCCGGGCCGCGCACGGCGACTGCACGGCGTGGGTGCGCTCGGCCGTCGCCGCGGGCGCCCGGCCCGACCGGGTGGTCCTGGACCCGCCGCGCGCGGGGGCGGGAGCCGAGCTCATGCGGCTGCTGACCTCGTGCGTGACCATGCGCATCGTCTACGTCTCGTGCGAGCCCTCGACGCTCGCGCGCGACCTCGCGATCGCCGAGCAGGAGGGGTGGCGCGTCGCGGACCTGCGGGCCTTCGACCTGTTCCCCCACACGCATCACATCGAGTCGGTCGCGGTGCTCGAACGCGCCGCGTGATAGATTGTCTTGAGGTCAAGAGAGTTCGCCCTCCTGACCACGAGCCCCGGACGCCGGCCGCCCCGCCGGTCGCCGACGACGCCGCCCCCGTCGTCCTACGATGGGAATTCGCCCCACCAATGCAAGGAGTATCACCGTGAGCACGGTCAACTCATTCGGTGCCAAGGAGACGCTCGGCGTCGACGGCACGGACTACGAGATCTACGCCCTCGACGCCGTCGAGGGCCACGAGAAGCTTCCCTACAGCCTGAAGATCCTGCTGGAGAACCTCCTGCGGACCGAGGACGGCGCCAACATCACCGCCGATCACGTGCGCGCCCTCGGCTCGTGGGATCCCGAGGCCGAGCCGAGCGTCGAGATCCAGTTCACGCCCGCCCGCGTGATCATGCAGGACTTCACCGGCGTGCCCTGCGTGGTCGACCTCGCGACCATGCGCGAGGCCGTCGAGGAGCTCGGGGGCGACCCCGAGAAGATCAACCCGCTCGCCCCCGCCGAGCTCGTCATCGACCACTCCGTCATGATCGACGTGGCCGGCCGCCTCGACGCCCTCGAGCAGAACATGGAGCTCGAGTACGAGCGCAACCGCGAGCGCTACCAGTTCCTGCGCTGGGGGCAGACCGCGTTCGACGACTTCAAGGTCGTGCCCCCGGGCACCGGCATCGTCCACCAGGTCAACATCGAGTACCTCGCCCGCACCGTCATGACGCGCGAGGTGGACGGCGTGCTGCGCGCCTACCCGGATTCGTGCGTGGGCACCGACTCCCACACCACGATGGTCAACGGCCTGGGCGTGCTCGGCTGGGGCGTCGGCGGCATCGAGGCCGAGGCCGCGATGCTCGGCCAGCCCGTGTCGATGCTCATCCCGCGCGTCGTCGGCTTCAAGCTGACCGGCGAGATCCCGGCGGCCGCGACCGCGACCGACGTCGTGCTCACGATCACCGAGATGCTGCGCCAGCACGGCGTGGTCGGCAAGTTCGTCGAGTTCTACGGCGAGGGCGTCGCCCAGGTGCCGCTCGCGAACCGCGCGACCATCGGCAACATGAGCCCCGAGTTCGGCTCGACCTGCGCGATCTTCCCGATCGACGACGTCACCGTCGACTACCTCCGCCTGACCGGGCGCACCGACGAGCAGCTCGCGCTCGTCGAGGCCTACGCCAAGCGCCAGGGCCTGTGGCACGACGCCGCGACCGAGCCGAGCTACTCCGAGTACCTCGAGCTGGACCTGTCGACCGTCGTCCCCTCGATCGCCGGCCCCAAGCGCCCGCAGGACCGCATCGTGCTGACCGAGGCCAAGGACCAGTTCCGCGCCGACCTCGAGAACTACGCGGACGGCGAGACCGAGGAGGACGGCAGCTCGGTCGACGAATCGCTGCGCGAGTCCTTCCCGGCCTCCGACGCCCCGTCGTACGACCCCCACGGCGAGTCCGACGGCGAGCCGCGCCACGCGCCCATGCACGCCGGCACGACCGAGCGGGCCTCCAGGCCCACTGCCGTCAAGGGCCAGAACTTCGACATCGACCACGGGATCGTCTCGATCGCGTCGATCACGTCGTGCACCAACACCTCGAACCCCTCGGTGATGATGGCGGCGGGCCTGCTCGCCAAGAACGCCGTCGAGAAGGGCCTCGCCTCCAAGCCGTGGGTCAAGACCTCGCTCGCCCCCGGCTCGCAGGTCGTCACCGGCTACTACGAGAAGGCCGGCCTCACGCCCTACCTCAACGACCTCGGCTTCCAGCTCGTCGGCTACGGCTGCACCACGTGCATCGGCAACTCCGGCCCGCTGTCCCCGGAGATCTCCGAGGCGATCAACGACGCCGACCTCGCCGTGACCTCGGTGCTCTCGGGCAACCGCAACTTCGAGGGGCGCATCAACCCCGACGTCAAGATGAACTACCTGGCCTCGCCGCCGCTCGTCATCGCGTACGCGCTTGCCGGCACCATGGACTTCGACTTCGAGCACGACCCGCTGGGCCAGGACGCCGACGGCAAGGACGTCTTCCTCGCCGACATCTGGCCCAACCCGACCGAGGTCGAGCAGGTCATCTCCGAGTCCATCAGCCAGGAGATGTTCAAGGAGGACTACGCCGACGTCTTCAAGGGCGACGAGCGCTGGCGCTCCCTGGACACGCCCGAGGGCGCGACCTTCGGGTGGGACGCGGAGTCCACCTACGTGCGCAAGCCCCCGTACTTCGAGGGCATGGAGGCCGAGCCCGCCCCGGTCGAGGACATCGACGGAGCGCGCGTGCTGGTCAAGCTCGGCGACTCCACGACGACCGACCACATCTCGCCGGCCGGCTCGATCAAGGCCGACTCGCCCGCGGGCCAGTACCTGCGCGACCACGGCGTCGAGCGCAAGGACTTCAACTCCTACGGCTCGCGCCGCGGAAACCACGAGGTGATGATCCGCGGCACGTTCGCCAACATCCGCATCAAGAACCAGCTGCTCGACGGCGTCGAGGGCGGGTACACGAAGAACTTCCTGACGGGCGAGCAGGAGTTCATCTACGACGCGGCCCAGGCGTACGCCGAGCGGGACATCCCGCTCGTCGTGCTCGCCGGCAAGGAGTACGGCACGGGCTCGTCGCGCGACTGGGCCGCCAAGGGCACGATGCTGCTGGGCGTCAAGGCCGTCATCGCCGAGAGCTACGAGCGCATCCACCGCTCGAACCTGATCGGCATGGGCGTGCTCCCGCTGCAGTTCCCGCAGGGCGAGAGCGCCGAGTCGCTCGGCCTGACCGGCGAGGAGACCTTCTCGATCTCCGGCATCACCGCCCTCAACGACGGCACGACGCCCACGACCGTGACGGTGACCGCGACCCGCGAGGGTGCCGACCCCGTCGAGTTCGACGCGGTCGTGCGCATCGACACCCCCGGAGAGGCGGACTACTTCCGCAACGGCGGCATCCTGCAGTACGTGCTGCGCTCCCTCGTGGCGGCCTGACCGGCCCGCCCGGCTCCGCACGACGGCCCGTCCCCAGCCCGGGGGCGGGCCGTCGTGCGTGGACCGTTCGCGCACCGGTGTCCATGCGATCTGCACCCCGTTGCGGATGGCGGGGGAGAGGCGTGGAACTCCGGTGAAAATCTGCACAGATGTGACCATGTCGACCGTCGGTGCTGGTCATCGCGTCGTAGTCTGACGGCGTCCGGGCGGTGCTCCCTTCCCCTCCCGGTACCCCAGGAGGCTCCATGTCGTCGCAGTCCGTGCGATCGACGGCGCTCGCGCAGCCGCGTGCGCTCACGATCCCCGCATCCCCCGAGGCGCTCCGCGCCCTCGACGCCGACCGCCTGCCCGAGGTCGCCCACCTGATCCGGCAGCGCCTCGTCGAGATCACCGCCACCACGGGCGGCCACCTCGGCCCCAACCTCGGCGTCGTCGAGCTGACGCTCGCGCTGCACCGCGAGTTCGACTCGCCCCGCGAGCCCCTCGTCTTCGACACCGGCCATCAGGCCTACGTACACAAGATGCTCACCGGACGCCCAGATCTGGCCGGGCTGCGCCAGCGCGGCGGCGTCTCGGGCTATCCCGACCGGGGGGAGTCCGAGCACGACGTCGTCGAGAACTCCCACGCGTCGGGCTCGATCGCCTGGGCCCACGGCATCGACCGGGGTCGGCGACTGGTCGGACCCGGTGCACGCGGCACGGACGACGGGCACGGCCCGGCCGAGGGGTCGGTCGTCGCGATCATCGGGGACGGAGCCCTCACGGGCGGCGTCGGGCTCGAGGCCCTCAACGACCTCGCCGCCGATCCCGCGAGCGCCGTGGTCGTCGTGCTCAACGACAACACGCGCTCCTACGCGCCGACCATCGGCGGCCTCGCCGCCCATCTCGCGGCCCTGCGCGCCGGGGACGTCCCGGCGGGCGCCGACGTCTTCACCGCTCTCGGCCTGACCTACCTGGGGCCCGTCGACGGCCATGACCTCGACGCCCTCGCCGCCGTGCTCGCCGAGGCGCACCGCATCGCCGCCGACCCGCATCGCGGCGCCCCCGTCGTGCACGTGCTGACCCGCAAGGGCATGGGCTTCGAGCGCGCGGAGCGGGACGTGACCGACCACTGGCACGCGACCGGCCCCTTCCAGATCGACCTGCCCAGCCCCGAGGAGGCCGCCGCGGAGACGGTCCCGGCGCCCGACGCGCCCGCCCGTCCCGCCACCTGGACGGCCCGCGCCGGCGAGGTCGTGCTCGACGCCGCCCGGGCCGACGACCGCGTGGTCGCGGTGAGCGCCGCCATGATCGACCCCGTCGGCCTCACCCCGCTCCAACAGGCGATGCCCGAGCGGGTCATCGACGTCGGCATCGCCGAGCAGCTCGCGCTCGACACCGCCGCGGGCCTGTCGCACGGCGGGGCGAAGCCGCTCGTGGCGCTGTACTCGACCTTCCTGAACCGCGCGATCGACCAGCTCCTGCTGGACGTCGCCCTGCACCACGAGGACGTCACCATCACGCTCGACCGGGCGGGGGTCACGGGCGACGACGGGCCGAGCCATCACGGCATCTGGGATCTCTCCCTCGCCGCGCAGGTCCCGGGCCTGGCCGCGTTCGCCCCGCGCGACGGCGAGCGGCTCGACGCGGCGATCCGCACGGCGCTCGCGCTCGAGGGCCCCGCTCTCGTGCGCTATCCCAAGGGGGGCTGCGGCGCGGACGTCGCCGCCCTCGCGCAGGTGCCCTCGGGCGACGTGCTCGCGGGCGACCCTGCCCGCGCCGTCGACGCGCTCGTCGTGAGCATCGGCGCGCTCGCCCGTCCGACCGTGGAGGCGGCCCGTCGCGCGGCGGACGAGACGGGTGCGAACGTGCTCGTGGTCGACCCGGTGCAGGCGCTGCCGATCTCCGAGGAGCTGATCGCGCTCGCAGCGAGCGCCCGCGCCGTCGTGACCGTCGAGGACGGCGTGGCCGTGCGCGGCGTCGGCGCGGCCCTCGCCCTCGCCCTCGGCCAGCGCGCGACCGCCTCGCATCCCACCCCGCCGGTGCGGAACCTCGGCGTGGCGCAGGGGTTCCACGCACATGCGACGCGCGCCCACATCCTCGCCGAGCACGGCCTCGACGCCGAGGGGATCGCCCGGAGCATCCGGGACGTCCTGGGCTGAGCACGACGGAGAGCCCGGACGGGGCCGTCGCGACGGACGAGGCGCTTGACGCCTCGGGGAGCGGCCCGGGTACGGTGACGGCGACGCAGTAGAGCGCCTGCAGTGGGCGGCCTCGTGGTTCTCCAGGAGGCCTCATGCCCGTCGTCCTGTCCGTCCCCGCCGGCGCACGCGGCACCGCCCTCGCCGTCGCGCACCTCGCTCTCAGCCTTCCGCTCGGCGTGTGGCTCGGGCGGGTGCCCCAGGTCAAGGAGTCCCTCGGGGCCTCGGACGCCGACTGGGGCCTCGCGACGTCGGTGGCGACGTGCGGCGAGGTCCTCGGGCTCGAGCTCGTCATCGTGCTCATCGGACGGGTCCGCACGCGCACGATGGCGCTCGTGGCCGCAGGCGTGGCCCTCGCCGCGAGCCCGCTCGTCGCGCTCTCACCGGCGCTCCCCGCTCTCGTCGTATCGCTCCTGGTGTGGATGCTCGCCGCCAAGGTCCTCGGCGCCACCGCCGGCGCCCTCGTGCTCGTGCATCAGCGGCAGCTCGGGCGGAGCGTCGTCGGGCACTTCGACGCGCTGGACAGCCTCGGCATGCTGAGCGGCGGGGCGCTGTCATGGTCGGCGATCCGCGGTGGGATCCCGGTGGCGTGGCAGCTCGCCGCGGTCGACGCGGTGATCGCGCTCGCCCTGTCCGTGCTGCGGGGGCGGCTCCCGGACGAGCCGCGTCGCACCGGCTCAGCCGAGAGGCTCGTCCTGCGTCTGCGTCGGCGCCTGAGCGCTCCCGTGGTCCTCCTCGGCGTGCTCTCGCTGCTCGCGAGCATCGTCGACGCCGCCGCCTCCCAGTGGGCCGGCATCCATCTCGCGCGGAGCGTCCATGGGAGCGTCGCCCTCGGAGCCCTCGGGTACACCGTCGTCATGGCATCCAAGAGCGTCTGCCTGCTGGTCGTCGGCGCGGTCGCCGAGCGCCTCGGCTGGAGGAGGCTCGCTCTGCTCTCCGTCGCCGTGACCGTGCCGGCGCTCGTCGTCGGGGTGGGCTCAGGACGTCTCGTGCCCGGCCTGCTCGGGCTCGTCGTCCTCGGGGTCGGCACCGCGTTCCTCGGTCCGATGGTCAACACCCTCGCGGGCGAGCAGCGCGCCGTCAGCGCGGGGGAGGCGCGGTCGATGCTCGAGCTCGGCGAGCTCCCCGCCTACCTGCTCACCCCGCTCGCGGCGGGTCTCCTCGCAGCCCATCTGGAGGTGCGGTGGGCGCTCCTCGTCCTGACGTGCGGCCCGCTTCTCCTGGGCGGCCTCCTGCTGGCGTCCCCTCGCGCCTGGCGATCCATCGGGGGAGCGGGGGCGTAGGCGCCCGATCGTGGCGCGATCCCGGCGCTCTTCCGGTGACGGGCAGGCGGTTGTCCACCAGGACGGCTCGGCCCTTCCGACTGTCGTACCGCTCCACTAGCCTGAGTTCATCGAACACGTGTTCGAAGATGACGGCGGCTCGGAGGGAGCGGACATGGACGAGGCGAGAGGACGCGGCGGCGATGCGGGGCGTCGTGCGTCCCACGACGCCGTGCCCGCCACCGGCGACTGGGTGGTCCAGAGGACTCCTCGGGACCCCGGCGCCACGGTCCCCGACGACGCGCTCAGGGCGTCGGGGACCTCTCCTGGCGGGCCCGGCGTCGACGCGCCGCGTCCCGGCACGTCCGGGGAGCCGCCGCCATGGAAGGCCGTCGTCGCGCGGCGTCCCGCGAGCCGTGAGACCGTCGCCGAGAAGGCAGGCCTGGAGGCCGCCCCCGTGCTCGCCGAGGGGCTGCGCGTCCTGTGGGACCTCTCGGCGGAGCGGTCGGCGCTCCACGCCCGCACCCTGCAGTGCCTCGCAGCCTTCTACGACGGGGACACCACGGTCGGCCCGGGAGCGACGGACGCGATCGATGCGATCGGTGTCGGGCTCGCGCTGCACTGCACGGTCGACCAGGCGGCCCGGCGGGTCGCGGACGCCTTCCTCGCCGTCGAGCACCTGCCGCGCACGTTCGCGGTGCTCGAGAGCGGAGAGATGCCCGCCGCCTGGTTCGACGACGTGATCCGGCTCGTGCGCCCCCTCGCCGTGGCGGATCGGCGTCGCGCCGACACGGTGATCGCGACCTGGGACATGCACATCCCGCCTGAGCGCTTCCGCCGCGAACTGCGCCACCTGGTCGACTGGCTGTCCGTGCGCGCCGCCGAGCCCGAGCGCGAGGACCCTCGTGCGTGCCGCAGCGTGACGATGCTGACGGATCCCCAGCCCGGGATCGGGCTGCTCGAGGTGCGGGGGCCGGCGCCGGAGATCCTCTCGCTCGCTCGGCGGCTCGATGCGGCGGCGCGCGGCCTCCAGAACGCCCAGCGCCATGCCCTCGCGCAGGGGACGGAGATCCCCGGCGACCCCGAGGGGCGGGCGGCGTCGACCGGCCGGCCCCTGTCTCTGTCCCAGCTGCGCTTCTGGCTCCTGACGGCAGCCGAGCTGGACACCGACGGCGTGCACGTGCCCGCCGATCGCTTCCGGCTGAACGTCACCGTGCCCGTGCTCACCGTGCTCGGAGCCTCCGATCAGCCCGGCATGCTCGAAGGGCGCATCCCGATCCCGCCGGACATGGCGCGGCACCTCGCCGCGGGGGAGCGCACCTGGCACCGGGTGCCGACCGATCCGTGCACCGGGGCGTTCCTCCCGATGCCCGCGGAGCGGTACACGCCGAGCCCGGCCATGCTCGAGCATCTGCGTCTGCGCCAGGCCACGTGCGCCGTGCCGGGCTGTGACCGGCCGGCGTCCTCCGCCTCGGAATGCGACCACATCGAGGAGTTCGACCACCGGGACCCGGCACGGGGAGGGCGCACCGAGATCGAGAACCTCCACCTCCCGTGCTGGCAGCATCACGCCGAGAAGACGGCCGGTCGTCTCGACCCCGAGCGTCTGCCGTCGACCGGCACCGGGCCGGGAGCCACGGCCTGGCGGGTCGGGTCCGCTGAGCACCCGTGCGCCCGCGTGGAGGTCGAGGACGACGTCGACCTCGCGACGCCGCGCGCCGTCGCCCAGCTCATGGCTTCATGGAACGCGTACCTCGCACGGGTCGAGGCCCGCAGGGCCCGACGAGCCGAGCAGGAGCAGGACACGACGTCGGACCACCCGCCCGACGAGCCGCCGACCCGGCCCCCGCGCGAAGGACCGCCGTGGTCCGAGCCTCGGCGAGGGCAACCCCCGCCGACAGACCCGCATGAGGCACCACCGTTCTGAGCCCGCGCGCGCTCGTGCCCGTGTCCGTGCTCGAGCCGGGTCCGTCTCGACGGGACGCGCCGGGTGCACCACCGCCGTCTTCGCGGGCGGCCGGGCCGCCGCGATGCCCCGCCTCCGCGACGCCGCCCTCCCCGCCTATGCGACCGACGACCGCGGCGAGGGATCCGTGGCGCGCGCCGTGAGGACGATCGGGTCGCCCTCGGTGACGTACAGGGTGTGCTCGGCGTGCGCGCCGCGCGAGTGGTCGACCGTCTCGACGGTCCAGCCGTCGCGGTCGGTGATCTCGAGCTCGCTCGTCGTCGGCGACAGGAACGGCTCGACCGTCAGCACCATGCCCGCCTCCAGCTCGCGGCCCGATCCGGGCGTGCCATGGTTGGGGATGAACGGGTCCTCGTGCATCGTGCGGCCCACGCCGTGGCCGCCGAACTGATGGTTGATCGTGTACCCGAGCCCGTGCGCGGACGCCTCGACGGCATGCCCGATGTCGCCCACCCGGTTCCCCGCGCGCACCTGGTCGATCCCCGCCCACATGACCGTCTCGGTGTCGCGGATCAGCTGGAGGTCCGACGGCGCTGCCGTGCCGACGACGATCGAGAGCGACGAGTCGGCGACCCAGCCCTCGAGCTCGACCGCGAGATCGAGGGAGATGAGATCGCCGTCCTCGAGCACGCGGTCGTAGGGGCGGCCGTGCAGCACCGCATCGTTGACGCTCGTGCAGATGACCTTGCCGAAGGGGTAGGCGCCGAACCGCGGATGGTAGTCGAGGTAGCAGCTCGTGGCGCCCGCCTCGCGGATCATCCGGTGCACCTCGGCGTCGATCTCGAGCAGGTTCCAGCCGACGTCCACGACGTCGCGCAGATGGGAGAGCACGCCGGCGACGAACTCGCCGGAGGGTCGCATCTGCTCGACCGTGGGCTGCACGCGAGGGGCGGCACGGCGGCGACGGGGCAGGATCACGGGGTGACCTCGATCGTGCGTGCGGTGGTCTCGGCGTTGCTCATCGGCGCTCCCTGCCAGGTCCACATGGTCGTCACGAGCCACGTGATCGAGGCGGTGAACAGGGCGGCCCCCGCCATGTGGAACCCGACGAGCACCGCGGGCAGCGCCGTGAAGTACTGCGTGTACCCGATGACGGCCTGCAGCACGGTGATGACGACGAGCGTCCACGCGGCACGGCGGGCGTGGGTGCGGGCGCGGATCAGATGGAGCACGAGCAGCATGCCGACCAGCAGCCCGCAGAACAGCATCACCGAGTCCGCGTGCAGCCACGAGACCGTCCGCGGGTCCAGGCCCGTGCGCAGCGTCGCCTCGGCGTCGCCCGAATGGGGCCCGGAGCTCGTCACGACGGTCCCGAGCACGAGCACGGCCGCCCCGACCACGGCGAGCGCGAGGGCGACGGCCAGCACCGGGCGCGGCACCGCCGGGCGCCGCGGCCCGTCGCCCTCGTACAGACGGGCCACGAGCATCGTCGAGACCACGACGAGCGCGATGGAGATGAGGAAGTGCGGGGCGACGACGCCGGGGTGCAGGTCGAGCTTGACGATCGCCATGCCGACGATGGCCTGGACGAGCGTGCCGACGAGCGGCATGATCGCGAGCACGACGAACGAGCGGCCCTTGAACCGCAGCCAGGCGACCGCGGCGACGAGCAGCAGGATCGCGAAGATGCTGAGCACGCCCGTGAGGCTGCGGTTCCCGAACTCGATGAAGGCGCGGAACCCGGTCGGATTGGACGTGGTGGGCGAGAACTGGCCCGGCTCGCAGTTGGGCCACGTCGAGCAGCCCAGGCCCGATCCCGTCAGGCGCACGACGCCGCCCGTGACGATGATCCCCATCTGGCACACCAGGTTGCCCCAGAAGGCGATCGCGACCAGCAGGCGCCGGGTGGGCGTGAGGGCCGCGAGCGAGGGGCTGGTGGGCGCGGCGTCCGCGGAGGCGGCGCGCGAGGCCGGGGAGAGGGACGAGCTCATGGGATCCAGTCTAGGAAGCGCCTGCCCGTCGGAGCCTGGGAACAGGCGCCGGCGACGCCGACCTCACACCGAGGTCCAGCGGAAGTACCGCGTGACGAGCAGCGAGCCGCCCAGAGCCCACACCACGAGCACGACGAGCGAGCCCCACGAGAACGGCGCCCCCGCGAGGCACGCCCGCAGCAGCTCGCCGAGCGCGCCCGAGGGGAGCAGGTCGACGAGCCCGCTCAGGAAGCGGGGGAAGCGTGCCGAGGGGATCGCGACGCCGCCCACGGTCACGAACAGCAGGAACAGGACGTTGGACAGGGCCAGCACGGCCTCGGTGCGCAGCGTCCCCGCCACGAGCAGCCCCAGGGAGCCGAAGGCGACGGTCCCGATCAGCCACACCGGCACGGCCGCGACGAGCCCGAGCACGGACGGCCGCCACCCCAGCGCGAGCGCGAGCGCGCCGAGCACGATCACCTGCAGCACCTGCACGCCGAGCGTCGCGAGGATCTTGCCGGCGAGGTAGCCGTCGCGGCCCAGCGGCGTGGTCGCGATCCAGCGCAGCACCCCGCCGCGGCGGTCGAAGCCGGTCTGGATGGCCTGGGACGTGAAGGCCGTCGAGATGAGGGCGGTCGCGGCGGTCGCCGCGACCGCGGTGTCGATGCGGGGGATGCCCGCGACCTCGCCGACCGGCAGGGTGCGCAGGCCGATCAGCACGAGCGCCGGCAGGATGACGGCGACCATGAGCTGCTCGCCGTTGGTCAGCAGGATCCGTGCCTCGAACAGGGCATGCTGGGCGATGCGGGTCAGCGCGGGTGCCGGACCGCCGCGCCGGCGCGTGCCGGCCGCCGTGGTCGGGGCGCTCATCGGACCTCCTCGCGAGCGGCGGACGGGACGTCGGCGAGCGGGACCTCGGCGGACGGGACCTCGGCGGACGGGCCCTCGGCGGGCTCGGTGAGGTCGAGCAGGACCGTCTCGAGATCCGCGGCGCCGGTGGTGACGTCGAGGGACACGCCGAGGCGGGCCGCGGCCCGTCGCAGGTCCACCTCGAGCGCGCCGACCTTCTCGGGCGCGATGCCGGAGGCGGTCGCGGTCAGGTGGACCGTGCCGTCGGCGGCGCGATGCGAGGCGACCACGTGCTCGGGGCTGCCCGAGGCGACCACCTCGCCGTGGTTGATGACGACGACGTGGTCGGCGAGGCCCTCCACGTCGTCCATGAGGTGCGTGGTGAGCACGACCGCCGTGCCGGTCCGCGCGAGCGACCGCATGAGACGGCGCACGGTGCGCGAGATGGATGCGTCCATGCCGGCCGTCGGCTCGTCGAGGAACACGAGCTCCGGGCGGCCGACGAGCGCGAGCGCGAGGGCGAGGCGCTGGCGCTGGCCTCCCGACAGGCGCCGCACGAGCGTCCCGGCGAAGCGGTCGATGCCGAGGTGCTCGGCGAGCTCGTCGACGTCGAGCGGGTCGGCGTACAGCGAGGCGCCGTAGCGCAGCAGCGCGAGAGCGGGGGCGCCCGAGGCGAGACCCCCGTCCTGGATCATCACGCCGACGCGAGAGCGCAGCTCGGCGGAGGCCCGCCAGGGGTCGCGCCCCAGCACCCGCACGGTGCCCGCGTCGGGCTTCAGCAGCCCCGTCGCGCAGTGGATGGTGGTCGTCTTGCCGGCGCCGTTGGGGCCCAGGAGCGCGGTGACGGCCCCGCGCTGCGCGGTGAGCGAGATGCCGCTCGCGGCACGCACAGGGCCGTACGAGCGCACGAGGGAGTTGATCTCGAGCGCCGGGGGAGAGGTCTGTTCCATAGCGGGCCCATGCTAGGCCCGCGCGGCGTGCCGCGGCCTGTCAGAGCCCGCTCAGAGCGACGCCGCGCCCCACGGCGTGTGGGCGGGGTCCACCCGCTCGGCCGCCGCGACGGGGCCGGGCGCGGTGCCCGCACCCCACGTCGCGCTCTCGAAGCGATCCCGGTCGTGGGGCTCGAGCAGCCCGGAGAGGTCCGGCCCGAGCGGCACGATCCGGGTGGGGTTCACGTCGGTTTGGACCACGTAGTAGTGCTCCTTGATCTGCTGGAAGTCGACCGTGTCCCCGAAGCCCGGCGTGGCGAACAGGTCCTTGGTGTAGTTCCAGAGGTTCGGGAGCGTGAACAGCGGCTGGCGATTGGCCTTGAAGTGCGCGAAGTACACGACGTCGAAGCGGATCAGGGTGGGGAACAGGCGCACATCGGCCTCGGTGATCGAGGGCCCCATCAGGTAGCGCGATCGCCCGAGCCGCTCCTCGAGCACGTCGAGGCTCTCCCACAGGTCGCGGTAGGCCTTCTCGTACTCGGCCTGCGAGCCCGCGAAGCCGGTGCGGTAGACGCCGTTGTTGACGTGGTGCAGCATCCACCGGTTCAGCTCGTCGATCTCCTCGCGCCGCCCGGCGGGGTACAGGTCGGGCGCCCCCTCGCGCTGGAAGGCGGTCCACTCGGTCGCGAAGTCGAGGGTCATCTGCTGGAAGTCGTTGGTGACGACCGCGCCGTCGCGCGTGTCCACCATCGCCGGCACGGTGATGCCGCGGGGGTAGTCGGGCACGCGACGGAAGTACGCCTCGCGCAGGCGCTCGATGCCGAGCACCGGGTCCCGGCCGCCCGGGTCGAGGTCGAAGCTCCACGAGCGCCAGTCGTGCACGGGTCCCGCGATCCCCATCGAGATCACGTCCTCGAGCCCGAGCAGCCGGCGCGAGATCACGGCGCGGTGCGCCCACGGGCACGCGCGCGCGACGATCAGGCGGTAGCGCCCCGGCTCGACCCCGTATCCGTCGCGGGCGTCGCGCGTGATCCGCGTGTCGATGTAGCGCATGTCGCGGTCGAAGGCCTCGCCCTCGTGCACGTACGAACCCGACTCCTCAGAGCTCATGGCCCCGGCCTCCTCCGTGGTCGCCGCTGATGGAGCCATCCTCGCGGACGGGCCCGGCCCCGACAAGAACTCGTGACGGGCGGAACGCCGAGGTCAGGTAAGGCACGCCTGTGTGTCGGGACGCACCCCATCCCGCCGGCCCCGGGCTCGCCTTTTCGCAACCCGATGTTTGTAAAATGGATCGCGGGACCTCGGTCCCGGATCCGGAGCGCGGGAAGGAGGAGGCATGGAGCACCACGCACCCCCGAGCGAGGGGGGACGCGACACCCGTGAGCGCCTCATCGAGGCGATCACCTCCTACGGACCGGTCACGGCACGTGATCTCGCCGAGCGCTTCGGCCTCACGAGCGCGGCCGTGCGCCGTCATCTCACGGCGCTCGAGGCCGACGGGACGATCGAGGAGCACCATGTGCCGGTCGCCCAGCGCGGCCGCGGACGCCCCAGCAAGTCGTTCGTGATCTCCGCGCAGGCGCGCACCGGGGGCGAGGACGAGGCCGACGACCTCGCCCGCCTGGCCCTGGACGCGCTCTCCCGGCTCGGCGGCCGCGACGCCCTCGAGCGTCTCGCCTCCGAGCGCGTCGCCCCCTGGGAACGGGAGTTCTCCGAGCGGATCGCGGCACGTCGCGCGGCGGGCACCCCGACGGGGCCCACCGAGCGCATCGAGCTGCTGGCGTCGCTCCTCACGGAGCACGGCTACGCCACCACGGTGCGTCCGCTCACGGTGAACGTGCCCGGCGCCCCGGGCCGCGGCACCACGCGCCCGCGTACCGTGGTCACGGCCCAGCTGTGCCAGGGGCACTGCCCCGTCCAGGACGTCGCCGCCGATCACCCGGAGCTCTGCGACATCGAGACCCGCGCGATCTCCCGCATGCTGGGCGTTCCCGTCCAGCGCCTTGCCACGCTCGCAGGCGGCGCCCACGCCTGCACCACCCACATCCCGCTTACGGAGGGAAGGAACTCATGACGAGCGCACCCGAGCAGCTCAGCCAGGACGAGATCATCTCGTCCATCGGCAGCTATGCCTACGGATGGCACGACGAGGACGCGGCCGGAGCCTCGGCCCGCCGCGGCCTGAGCGAGGACGTCGTCCGCGACATCTCCGCCAAGAAGAACGAGCCGGAATGGATGCTCGAGCGCCGCCTCAAGGCCCTCAAGCTCTTCGAGAAGAAGCCCACTCCCACGTGGGGCGCGGACCTGTCGGGCATCGACTTCGACAACATCAAGTACTTCGTGCGGTCCACCGAGAAGCAGGCCGCGTCGTGGGAGGACCTCCCCGCGGACATCCGCGAGACCTACGACCGCCTGGGCATCCCCGAGGCCGAGAAGCAGCGTCTCGTGGCCGGCGTCGCCGCCCAGTACGAGTCCGAGGTCGTCTACCACCAGATCCGCGAGGACCTCGAGGCCCAGGGCGTGATCTTCCTGGACACCGACACCGGCCTCAAGGAGCACCCGGAGATCTTCGAGGAGTACTTCGGCTCCGTGATCCCCGCGGGCGACAACAAGTTCTCCGCGCTCAACACCGCCGTGTGGTCCGGGGGCTCGTTCGTGTACGTGCCCAAGGGCGTGCACGTCGAGATCCCGCTGCAGGCCTACTTCCGCATCAACACCGAGAACATGGGCCAGTTCGAGCGGACGCTCATCATCGCCGACGAGGGCAGCTACGTGCACTACGTCGAGGGCTGCACCGCGCCGATCTACAAGTCCGACTCGCTGCACAGCGCGGTCGTCGAGATCGTCGTCAAGAAGAACGCCCGCGTGCGGTACACGACCATCCAGAACTGGTCGAACAACGTGTACAACCTCGTCACCAAGCGCACGACCGTCGAAGAGGGCGGCACGATGGAGTGGGTCGACGGCAACATCGGCTCCAAGGTGACGATGAAGTACCCGGCCGTGTGGCTGATGGGCGAGCACGCGCGCGGCGAGACCCTCTCGATCGCGTTCGCGGGCGAGGGCCAGCACCAGGACACCGGCTCGAAGATGGTCCACATGGCGCCGCACACGTCGTCGTCGATCGTCTCGAAGTCCGTCTCGCGCGGCGGCGGCCGCTCGTCCTACCGCGGCCTGGTCCAGGTCATGCCCGGCGCGAGCCATTCCGCGTCGACCGTGCTGTGCGACGCCCTGCTCGTGGACACGCAGTCGCGCACCGACACCTATCCGTACGTCGACGTGCGCGTCGACGACGTCCAGATGGGGCACGAGGCGACCGTCTCGAAGGTCTCCGAGGAGCAGCTCTTCTACCTGATGAGCCGCGGCATGGAGGAGACCGAGGCAATGGCGATGATCGTGCGCGGGTTCATCGAGCCCATCGCGCGCGAGCTGCCCATGGAGTACGCCCTCGAGCTGAACCGCCTGATCGAGCTGCAGATGGAAGGAGCAGTCGGCTGATGACGTCGATTGATGTGAAGGGCCCCGAGAGCGCCGGCGATCCCGCCGCCAACGAGGCCGCCGGGGGAGCGGCGGGCGTCGCGCCCGTCGGCGCCCAGGAGGACCTCGCCCAGGCGGGGCCGTCGACCGACCACTCCCGGGCGCAGCTCGAGGACGAGGCGATCGCCCTGCCCTCGCCCGGCTCGAACACCGAGACGTCCACGCGCGCCTCGCGGCACCGCTCGTTCGACGTGTCCGCGTTCTCGCGGCCCGTCTCCAAGCAGGAGGAATGGCGCTTCGCGCCCCTGCGCGTGCTGTCCCCGCTGTTCGAGGACGTCGCCTCCGACGAGGGCGGCGTGGACTACGAGGTGGACACCCCCGAGGGCGTCGCCGTCGGCACCCTCGCGCCCGGCGAGGCCCCGCGCGGCAGCGCCCTGATCCCCGAGGACCTCGTCTCGGCCGTCGCGTCGGCCCGCTGCGCCGACGCGCTGCACCTGCGCTCCGAGCCGGGGCGCGAGGTGGCCGAGCCGGCGCGCGTCCAGATCGCCGGACAGGGCGGCGACAAGCGCGGCAACGCGCACATCGTGCTCGAGACCGCCGCCTCCTCGGCCGCGACCTTCGTGCTGAACCACACCGGCTCGGCCCGCCTGGCCGAGAACGTGGAGATGGTGCTCGGCGACAACTCGCAGATGACCGTCATCTCCCTGCAGGACTGGGACGACGACGCGCTGCACATCTCGACCCACCATGCCCGGCTGGGCCGCGACGCGCGCCTCAAGCACATCGTGGTCTCGCTCGGCGGGCGCGCGGTGCGCATCGACAACATCGGCGAGTTCTCCGCCCCGGGCTCCGAGATCGAGAACCTGGGCCTGTACTTCGCGGACGAGGACCAGTACCTCGAGCACCGGCTGTTCGTCGACCACGCCGCGCCCAAGTGCACGTCGAACACGACGTACAAGGGCGCGCTGCAAGGCCACGGCGCCCGCAGCGTGTGGGTCGGCGACGTGCTGATCCGCAAGGAGGCCGAGGGCACCAACACCTACGAGCTCAACCGCAACCTGGTTCTGACCGACGGGGCGCGCGCCGACTCGGTGCCCAACCTCGAGATCGAGACGGGCGAGATCGAGGGCGCGGGCCACGCCGCCGCGACCGGTCGCTTCGACGACGAGCAGCTGTTCTACCTGCGCGCTCGCGGCATCCCCGAGCTCGAGGCCCGGCGGCTCGTCGTGCGCGGCTTCTTCGCGGAGCTGATCCAGCAGATCGACGTGCCCGAGATCCGCGCCCACCTCACCGAGTCCATCGAGACCGAGCTCGCCCGGAGCATGAACTGACCATGGGCGGCTTCGTCCCCGTCGCGACGCTCGCGCAGCTCGCCCCCGGTGAGGTCATCGGGGTCGAGATCGACGGCGTCGAGCTCGCGCTCGCGCGCGACGGCGACGGGGACGTGCACGCCCTGGCCGACCGCTGCTCCCACGGCGACGTGGCGCTGTCCGACGGCGACGTCGACTCCGGTGCGATCGAGTGCTGGAAGCACGGGAGCCAGTTCGACCTCACCACCGGCCGGCCGCGGCAGCTGCCCGCGGTCGTGCCCGTCCCCGTGTACCCCGTGCACGTGGACCCCGCCACCGGCACCATCGGCGTCGACCCGACCGCGCCGACCATCAACTGACGCAACGCTTCATAAGGAGAACATCGCATGTCGATCCTGGAGATCAAGGACCTCCACGCCACCGTGGACACCCCGGAGGGCACCAAGGAGATCCTCAAGGGCGTGGACCTGACCATCAAGGGCGGCGAGACGCACGCGATCATGGGCCCCAACGGCTCGGGCAAGTCCACCCTCGCGTACTCGATCGCGGGCCACCCCAAGTACGACATCACGAGCGGCACCGTGCTGCTCGACGGCGAGGACGTGCTCGAGATGTCCGTCGACGAGCGGGCGCGCGCGGGGCTGTTCCTCGCCATGCAGTACCCCGTCGAGGTGCCGGGCGTGACCGTCTCGAACTTCCTGCGCACCGCCAAGACCGCCGTCGACGGCGAGGCGCCGTCCCTGCGCACGTGGGTCAAGGACGTCAAGGGCGCGATGGCCAACCTCAAGATGGACGAGGCCTTCGCCGAGCGCAACGTCAACGAGGGCTTTTCGGGCGGCGAGAAGAAGCGCCACGAGATCCTGCAGATGGAGCTGCTCAAGCCCGCCATCGCGATCCTCGACGAGACCGACTCCGGTCTCGACGTCGACGCCCTGCGCGTCGTCTCCGAGGGCGTCAACCGCGCCAAGGCCAACACCGACGTGGGCGTCATGCTGATCACCCACTACACCCGTATCCTCAACTACATCAAGCCCGACTTCGTGCACGTCTTCGTCAACGGCCGCGTGGCTGAGGAGGGCGGCCCGGAGCTCGCCGAGCGTCTCGAGGCCGAGGGCTACGAGCGCTTCCTCACGGGCGCCAACTGACCGAGCCGGAGGAGTTCGCCATGACCGACCAGACCCTGCCGGAGACCCCGGCGGACGCGACCGCGGAGTACGCCTCCAAGGACGACGTCATCGAGGCGCTCAAGGACGTCATCGACCCCGAGCTCGGGATCAACGTCGTGGACCTGGGCCTCGTGTACGGCGTGACCGTGGAGCGGGGCGAGGCGGTCATCGACATGACCCTGACGTCCGCCGCGTGCCCGCTCACCGACGTGCTCGAGGAGCAGACCTTCGCGGCGCTCGACCCGATCTGCGAGTCCCACCGCATCAACTGGGTGTGGATGCCGCCGTGGGGCATGGAGATGATCACCGAGGACGGCCGCGACCAGCTGCGCGCGATCGGCTTCAACCTCTGACGAGCGGTCCTGGCCGCCCCCTGTGCACGGGGGGCGGTCAGAACCCGAGCACGTCGGCGACCGGGGTCGCCGCCAGGCCGTGGGCCTCGGCCACCCCGGCATGGGTGAGCATCCCGTCGTGGGTCGAGAGCCCGCTCGCGAGGGACGTGTCCGCCGAGAGCGCCTCGCGCCAGCCCAGCCGGGCCAGACGCAGCACGTAGGGCAGGGTCGCGTGGGTGAGCGCCGCCGTCGCGGTCACGGGCACCGAGCCGGGCATGTTCGCGACGCAGTAGTAGATCGCGTCGTGCACCTGGAAGGTCGGCTCGGCGTGCGTCGTGGGGCGCGAGCCCTCGAAGCAGCCGCCCTGGTCGATCGCGACGTCCACGAGCACCGAGCCCGGCCGCATCGAGGCCACCATCTCGGAGGTCACGAGCTTGGGGGCCCTCGCGCCCGGGATCAGCACCGAGCCGATCACGACGTCGGCGCGCGCGACCTGCTCGGCCATGTCGAGCGCGGTCGAGTAGCGGGTGAGGATGCCGCCGTTGTGCACGGTCGCGATCTGGTTCAGCCGTGCCAGGTTCACGTCCATGACGGTCACGTCCGCGTGCAGGCCCCGCGCCATGATCGCCGCCTGCTCGCCGACGACGCCACCGCCCACGACGAGCACGGTGGCCTCGCGCGTGCCCGGCACGCCGCCCATGAGCACCCCCGAGCCGCCGATCGGCTTCATCAGGTGATAGGCCGCGACCTGGGTCGCGAGCCGCCCCGCGATCCCGCTCATGGGTGCGAGCAGCGGCAGCGACCGATCGGGCAGCTGCACGGTCTCGTACGCGATCGCCGTCGTGCCCGAGGCGAGCAGCGCGTCGGTGAGCGCCCGGTCGGCCGCGAGGTGCAGATAGGTGAACAGGATCTGACCCCGGCGCAGGCGGGCGTACTCGCTCTCGACGGGCTCCTTGACCTTGACCACCATCTCGGCGCGCTCCCACACCTCCTTGGCGTCCGGCACGAGGTGCGCTCCGGCGCGTTCGTAGTCGGCGTCGGCGACGCCGGCGCCCACCCCCGCCTCGCGCTCGACGAGCACCTCGTGGCCGGCGGACACCAGCTCGTGGACCCCGGCGGCCGTCAGGCCCACCCGGTACTCGTTGTTCTTGATCTCCCGCGGCACACCGACGAGCATCTCTCGCTCTTCTCCTCGACTCTGAGTTGACGGGCGGGGCAGTCGCCCACGTTCATCCCATCACACCCGCCCGGCCCGTGCCGGGCGTTCGGCGGCCCCGGGGCCGTAGACTTCCCCGGTCCTCACGCCACCCGTCACCACGCCGTCCCGCAGGAGCCCACGCCCGTGATCACCGTCCACGACCTCGAGATCCGCGTCGGCGCCCGCCTGCTCATGAGCGAGGTGAGCTTCCAGGTCACCGACGGCGACCGGGTGGGTCTCGTCGGCCGCAACGGGGCCGGCAAGACCACGCTCACCAAGGTGCTCTCGGGCACCCTGCAGCCGGCCGCTGGGACCGTCGATCTGCGCGGCGAGCTCGGCTACCTGCCCCAGGACACCCACACCGGCGATCCTGAGCAGACCGTGATCGCCCGGATCCTCGGCGCCCGCGGCCTCGACGAGCTCATGGCCAAGCTGCGCCGCGCCGAGCTCGAGATGGCCGACATGACCCTCTCCGACGCCCGCCGCGAGAAGGCCATGAACCGCTACGCCCGCCTCGACGACGAGCTCAACGCCAAGGGCGGCTACGCGGCCGAGTCCGAGGCCAAGCGCATGGCGGCCAACCTCGGCCTGCCCCAGCGCCTCCACGAGCAGGAGCTGCGCACCCTCTCCGGCGGACAGCGGCGGCGCGTCGAGCTCGCCCGCATCCTGTTCTCCCAGGCCGACACGCTCATCCTCGACGAGCCCACCAACCACCTCGACGCGGACTCCATCGTGTGGCTGCGCGACTACCTCCAGACCTTCCGCGGCGGCATCATCGTCATCTCCCACGACGTCCAGCTCGTCCAGGACGTCGTCAACACGGTCTTCTACCTCGACGCCAACCGTCAGGTGATCGACATCTACAACATGGGCTGGAAGCAGTACCTGAAGTCCCGCGAGGACGACGAGAAGCGCCGCAAGCGCGAGCGCGCCAACGCCGAGAAGAAGGCGACCGCGCTCACCGCGCAGGCCGAGAAGATGCGCGCCAAGGCCACCAAGGCGGTGGCCGCCCAGAACATGCTGCGACGCGCCGAGCGGCTCATGGACTCCGTCGAGGACGAGCGGCGCAGCGACCGCGTCGCCTCGCTGCGCTTCCCGCGGCCCGCGCCGTGCGGCAAGACCCCGCTCATGGCCGAGGGCCTCTCGAAGTCCTACGGCAGCCTCGAGATCTTCACCGACGTCGACCTCGCGATCGACCGCGGCAGCCGGGTCGTGATCCTCGGCCTCAACGGCGCCGGCAAGACCACCCTGCTGCGCATCCTGGCCGGGGTCGACGCCCCCGACACGGGAGAGATCATCCCGGGCCACGGCCTCCGCATCGGCTACTACGCCCAGGAGCACGAGACCCTCGACGAGTCCCGCACCGTGCTCGAGAACATGATGAGCGCGGCCGTCGAGCTGCCCGAGGTCGAGGCCCGCAAGATCCTCGGCTCCTTCCTTTTCAGCGGCGATGACGTGCACAAGAGCGCGAGCGTCCTGTCGGGCGGCGAGAAGACCCGCCTCGCGCTCGCGACGCTCGTGGTCTCGAGCGCCAACGTGCTCCTGCTCGACGAGCCCACGAACAACCTCGACCCCGCCTCGCGCGCCGAGATCCTCGGGGCGCTCGCGAACTTCGAGGGCGCCGTCGTGCTCGTCTCGCACGATCCCGGCGCCGTCACCGCCCTCAGCCCCGAGCGCGTGCTCGTCATGCCCGACGCCGTAGAGGACCTCTGGAACTCCTCCTACGAGGAGCTCATCCAGCTCGCGTGACAGAGAGGACCGCGCCATGTTCGTGATCTCGTGCGCCCGTCCCGCCCCCGCGGGGCGCGACGACGGCGTCGACCGCGTCCCCGAGCTGCTCGCCGCGCTCGCGCCGCTCGGCGGCCGGCTCGCCGCCGAGCGCACCCTCGGCGACGAGGCCGTCGCCCTCGCCGAGCGTGCCGAGGGCGCGCTCGACATCGTGCGCACCGCCCTCGAGCTGGGGTCGTGGCGCGTCGGCCTGGGCGTCGGCCCCGTCGGCCTCCCGCTCCCGTCCGGCGTGCGCGAGGTCCGCGGCGGCGCCATGACCGCCTCGCGCGCCGCGCTCGAGCGCGCCCGGCGCACGAGCGAGGTGCCCGTGGCCGTGCTCGCCGCCGACTCCCGCCACGCCGAGACCGCCGCCGACGCCCAGGCCGTGCTGCGCCTGATCGGCTGGATGATCGCGACCCGCAACGCGGGGCAGTGGCGCACCGTGCGCGCCCTGCGCGAGGACCCCTCCCGCACCCAGGCGGAGCTCGCGAGCGCCCTCGGCGTCACCCAGCAGACGGTCTCGCGCGCGCTCAAGACGAGCGGATGGCGCGAGGAGCGCGCCGCGTACGCGCTCGTGACCCGCCTGCTCGCGATGATCGACCTCACGAGCTGAGCGCCCGGCCCCCGGCGCTCAGGGCTGTAAACTCGGTGACCGTGCCCGGGCCGAGCGTCCGCGCCTGCAGGCAGCCGCATACCGCGCAGACATCCCCTCCAAGGAGAACCATGGCGACCACGAACGATCTCAAGAACGGAATGGTGCTGAACCTCGAGGGCCAGCTGTGGTCCGTGACCGAGTTCCAGCACGTCAAGCCCGGCAAGGGTCCGGCGTTCGTGCGCACCAAGCTCAAGAACGTGCTGTCCGGCAAGACGGTCGACAAGACCTTCAACGCGGGCCTCAAGATCGAGACCGCGACCGTCGACAAGCGCGACATGCAGTACTCCTACATGGACGGCGACCTGTACGTGTTCATGGACACGAGCACGTGGGAGCAGACCAACGTGCCCGCCGAGACCGTCGGCTCCGCCGCCGACTACCTGCTCGAGGGCCAGGACGTCGTCGTCGCCTTCCACGAGGGCGCCGTGCTCTACGTCGAGTTGCCCGCGAGCGTCGTGCTCGAGATCACCTTCACCGAGCCCGGCCTGCAGGGCGACCGCTCCTCGGGCGGCACCAAGCCGGCGACCCTCGAGACCGGCAAGGAGATCCAGGTCCCGCTGTTCCTCGAGCAAGGCACCAAGGTCAAGGTCGACACCCGCTCCGGCGACTACCTCGGCCGCGCCTGACCGTGCCCGACTCCCGCACGCCGGACCCCCTCAACCTGCCGATCCCCGGCCGCGAGGGCGAAGAGGTCGAGCTCCTGCGCACCTATCCGGCCAACACCAAGCGCCTGTCCTCGCGCACGCGTGAGCGGATCCGCGCCGTCGACGTCCTCTACGAGGCCGACGCGCGCTCCCTGCCCGTGCTCGAGGTGCTCGCGCAGCGACGGCTGCGCACGGCGACCCAGACCCCGCTGCCCGAGCGCTCCGCCGCCCTCGTGCGCGTCGCCGCCGAGCACGCCGACCAGATCGACGAGCAGCTCGAGACCCACAGCCGCGACTGGCCGCTGACGCGCATGCCGGCCGTCGACCGGGCGCTCCTGCGCCTCGGGGCCGGCGAGATCCTGTTCGACGCCCCCGCCGAGGACGTCGGCCCCATCATCGGGGAGTACGCCTCGATCGCGCGCGAGCTCTCCACGGAGGACTCCCCGCGGTTCGTCAACGCGCTCCTGCAGCGCCTCGCCGACCTGCGGGGCCTGCTCGGCTGAGACGCGCAGACCCGAGCGGGGCGCGGCGCCTACACTCGACCCGACCGATCACGACCCTTTAACCGCACGTCCCGTGAGGCGTGGAAGGGAGCACACGATCATGACCACCACCGAGGGCACGGACGACGTGACCGTGCTCGGGCCCGACGAGATCCGTCGCGCCCTGACCCGCATCGCCCACGAGATCGTCGAGTCCGGGCACGGGGCCGACGACATCGTCCTGCTGGGCATCCCGCACCGCGGCGTGCCGCTCGCGGCACGCCTGGCCCGCGCCGTCTGCGAGGCCGAGGGCGCCGGGCGCGACCCCGAGCAGATGAGCGGCGCGCTCGACATCACGATGTACCGCGACGACCTGCGGGACCACCCCATGCGCGCACCCCACCGCACCGTCATCCCGGCCCGCGGCATCGACGGCCGCATCGTCGTGCTCGTCGACGACGTGCTCTACTCCGGCCGCACCGTGCGGGCCGCCCTCGACGCCCTGGGCGCGATCGGCCGGCCCGCCGCCGTGCGCCTGGCCGTGCTCGTCGACCGCGGTCACCGCGAGCTGCCGATCCGCGCCGATCACGTCGGCAAGAACCTGCCGACCTCGCGCGCCGAGCGCGTGGACGTGCACCTGACGGAGACCGACGGCGAGGACGCCGTGACCATCGAGCGCGGACGGGCGGCCCAGGCATGAGGCACTTCATCTCCATCGCGGACCTCTCGCGCGCCGACGCGATCGCGGTGCTCGACACCGCCGAGCAGATGGCCGCGACCCAGTCCCGCTCGATCCGTAAGCTGCCGACCCTCGTCGGCACGACCGTCGTCAACCTCTTCATGGAGGACTCGACGCGCACCCGGATCAGCTTCGAGGCCGCCGCCAAGCGGCTCTCGGCCGACGTCATCAACTTCTCGGCCAAGGGCTCGAGCCTGTCCAAGGGCGAGTCGCTCAAGGACACGGCCCTCACGCTCCAGGCGATGGGCGCCGACGCGATCGTGGTGCGCTCGCCCTCGTCGGGCGCCGCGCACCTGCTGGCACACGCCGGCTGGGTCACCCAGCCGATCGTCAACGCGGGCGACGGCACCCACGAGCATCCCACCCAGGCGATGCTCGACGCCTTCACCCTGCGCCGCCACCTCGCGGGCGACGACGCCTCCGGGCAGGGCCTGGACGGACGCCACGTCGTGATCGTCGGGGACATCCTGCACTCCCGCGTGGCCCGCTCCAACGTGCTCCTGCTGACCCTTCTGGGCGCACGCGTGACCCTCGTGGCCCCGCCCTCGCTCGTGCCGGTGGGCGCCTCCGCGTGGCCCTGCGAGGTCGTCTACGACCTCGACGAGGCCCTCGCCGCGGGGACCGACGCGGTCATGATGCTGCGCGTCCAGCGCGAGCGCATGATCGGCGGCGGCTTCTTCCCCACGCCCGCGGAGTACACGCGCCGCTTCTGCCTGACCACGTCGCGCGCCGCCCGCCTCGATGACCACGCGATCGTCCTGCACCCCGGCCCCATGAACCGCGGCTTCGAGATCGCGGGCGACGTCGCCGACTCCCCGCGCAGCGTCATCGTCGAGCAGGTCGCCGCGGGCGTGAGCGTCCGCATGGCCGTGCTCTACCAGCTGCTCGCCTCGACCACCCAGGAGTCCTGAGCCATGACCGCACTTCTCCTCCGCGGCGGAAGCCCCTACGGCCAGGGCACGGCCGACGTGCTCATCGCCGACGGCCTCATCGCGGCCGTCGGTCCCGACCTCGACGCCCCCGCCGACGCCGAGGTGATCGACGCGACCGGCTGCATCGTGCTGCCCGGCCTCGTGGACCTCCACACCCACCTGCGCGAGCCCGGCGGCGAGGAGGCCGAGACCGTCGAGACCGGCACCCGGGCCGCTGCCCGCGGCGGCTTCACGGCCGTGCACGCGATGGCCAACACGACGCCCACCGCGGACACCGCGGGCGTGGTCGAGCAGGTGCTCGCGCGCGGCGAGGAGGCCGGCTGGTGCGACGTGCGCCCGATCGGCGCCGTGACCGTGGGCCTCGCGGGCGAGCGCCTCGCCGAGCTCGACGCGATGGCCACCTCGAAGGCCCGCGTGCGCGTGTTCAGCGACGACGGCAAGTGCGTGCACGACCCCGTGCTCATGCGCCGCGCCCTCGAGTACGTCAAGACCTTCGACGGGGTGATCGCCCAGCACGCCCAGGACCCACGCCTGACCGAGGGCGCCCAGATGCACGAGGGCATCGTCTCGGCCGAGATCGGGCTCGCGGGCTGGCCCGCCGTCGCCGAGGAGTCGATCATCGCGCGCGACGTGCTGCTCGCCGAGCACGTGGGCTCGCGCCTGCACGTGTGCCACCTCTCGACCGCCGGCAGCGTCGAGATCGTGCGCTGGGCCAAGCAGCGGGGCGTCGACGTGACCGCCGAGGTCACGCCCCACCACCTGCTCCTGACCGACGACCTCGCGCGCGGTTTCGACGCGACCTACAAGGTGAACCCGCCGCTGCGCACCGCCGCCGACGTGCAGGCCGTGCGCGACGGCCTCGCCGACGGCACGATCGACATCGTCGCGACCGACCACGCGCCCCATCCGCGCGACGCCAAGGACCGCGAGTGGGACGTCGCCGCCTTCGGCATGACCGGGCTCGAGACCGCGCTGCCGGTCGTGCAGGCCACGATGGTCGACACGGGCCGCCTCACCTGGCGCGACGTCGCCCGCGTGCTCTCCGAGACGCCCTCGCGGATCGCGCGCAACGAGACCCAGGGTCGTCCGCTCGAGCCGGGCGAGGCCGCCAACGTGCTCGTGTGGGACCCGCGCCCGAGCGCGCCGGTCGTGCCCGAGCAGCAGGCCACCCGCTCCGCGAACTCGCCGTTCCGCGGGCGCGAGCTGCCCGGGCGCACCGTCGCGACGATCCTGCGCGGCCGCGTCACCGTGCGCGACGGGCAGCTGGCGACCCGATGAGCCAGGCCGCACCCGTGGTCGTCCTGGCCGTGGTCTTCTGCGTGCTCGTCGGCCTCATGTACCTCGGCTGGCGCCGCCGCGCCGCGCGCCAGGGCGACCTGCCCGCGCTCACGCCTCCGCCGGCACCGCCCGGGGGAGCGGGCCGCCGCGCCGAGGGCGTCTACGTCGCCACCACCCTCGCCGAGCAGCCTCTCGAACGGGTCACCGCGCGCGGGCTCGGCGCCCGCAGCCGCGCCGTCCTCGGCGAGACCGAGCACGACGGCGGGCCGGCCCTGCAGGTCGACCGGCAGGGCGCCGCGGGGTTCCTCATCCCCTGGGCGGACGTCCGCTCGGTCCACACCGCGCCCGGCATGGTCGGCAAGTGGATCGGCGGCGACGGTCTGCTCGTCATCCGCTGGCAGCTGGGGGAGACCCTCCTGGACACCGGCTTCCGCCTCGACGAGCGCGCGGACCAGGACCGCGTCCTCGCCCTCGCCGACCAGCACCTGCCCGCCACCGCCCCCGCGGCGGGCCCTCCTGGCCCATCCGACGTCGCCGACCCGCAGCCTCCCGAGGAGCTCTCATGACCACCACCGCCCCCGCCCCCGTCGGCCCCGCGCGGCGCCCCCGCCCCGAGCCGGCCGTGCTCGTCCTCGAGGACGGCACCACCTTCACCGGCGAGGCGTACGGCGCGCGCGGCGCCCGCCTCGGGGAGGTCGTCTTCGCGACCGGCATGACCGGCTACCAGGAGACGATCACCGACCCCTCCTACGCGGGCCAGATCGTCGTGCAGACCGCGCCGCACATCGGCAACACGGGCGCCAACGCCGAGGACATGGAGTCCGGGCGGGTGTGGGTGCGCGGCTACGTCGTGCGCGAGGCCGCGCGCCGCGCCTCGAACTGGCGCAGCGAGCAGACCCTCGACGACCTGCTCGCCGACTCCGGCGTGGTCGGCATCAGCGGCATCGACACCCGTCAGCTCACGCGCCGCCTGCGCGAGCTCGGCTCGGTGCGCGGAGGCGTCTTCTCCGGCGCCGAGCTCGAGGGCGCCGACACCGCCGGCCTGCTCGAGCGGGTGCGCTCCGAGCCCCAGATGACGGGCGCGAGCTTCGTCGACGAGGTCACGATCGCCCAGCCGATCGTGCTCGAGCCCGAGGGCGAGGCGATCGGGACCGTCGCCGCCGTCGACCTCGGCATCAAGGGCGCGACCCCGCGGCACATGGTCGCGCGCGGCCTGCGCGTGCACCTGCTGCCCGCGACCACGACCCTGCCCGAGCTGCTCGCGACCGAGCCCGACGCCGTCTTCTTCTCCAACGGCCCCGGCGACCCCGCGACCGCCGACGCCCAGGTCGAGCTGCTGCGCGGCGTGCTCGACGCGGGCATCCCGTACTTCGGGATCTGCTTCGGCAACCAGCTGCTCGGACGCGCCCTCGGCTTCGGCACCTACAAGCTGCGCTACGGCCACCGCGGCATCAACCAGCCCGTGCTCGACGTGACCACCGGCAAGGTCGAGATCACGGCGCAGAACCACGGCTTCGCCGTCGACATCCCGATCCGGGGCGAGCACACGGCGCCCTACGACGGCGGCCGCTACGGGCGCGTCATGGTCTCCCACATCGGGCTCAACGACGACGTGGTCGAGGGCATCGCATGCCTCGACATCCCCGCCTACTCCGTCCAGTACCATCCCGAGGCGGCGTCGGGCCCCCACGACGCCTCCTACCTCTTCGACCGCCTCGTCGACCTCGTCTCCAAGGAATCCTGATGCCCCGTCGCGACGACATCTCCTCCGTCCTCGTCATCGGCTCCGGCCCGATCGTCATCGGCCAGGCCTGCGAGTTCGACTATTCCGGCACCCAGGCCTGCCGCGTGCTGCGCGAGGAGGGCCTGCGGGTCATCCTCGTCAACTCCAACCCGGCCACGATCATGACCGACCCGGAGATCGCGGACGCCACCTACGTCGAGCCGATTGACCCCGACGTGATCCGCTCGATCATCGCCGCCGAGCGCCCCGACGCGATCCTGCCCACCCTGGGCGGCCAGACGGCGCTCAACGCCGCGATCGCCCTCGACGAGCGCGGCATCCTCGAGAAGTTCGGCGTCGAGATGATCGGCGCGACCATCTCGGCGATCCAGAAGGCCGAGGACCGCCAGCTGTTCAAGGAGGTCGTGGCCACCGTGGGCGGCGAGTCCGCCCGCTCGCGCATCTGCCACACGATGGACGACTGCCTCGCGGCCGCCGAGGACCTCGGCTACCCGATGGTCGTGCGCCCCTCCTTCACGATGGGCGGCCTGGGCTCGGGCATGGCCTACGACGAGCGGGACCTGCGCCGCATCGCGGGCGACGGCCTCCACTACTCGCCGACCACCGAGGTGCTCCTCGAGGAGTCGATCCTCGGCTGGAAGGAGTACGAGCTCGAGCTCATGCGCGACCGCAACGACAACTGCGTCGTCGTCTGCTCGATCGAGAACGTCGACCCCGTCGGCGTGCACACGGGCGACTCCGTGACGGTCGCGCCCTCCCTCACCCTGACCGACGTCGAGCTGCAGCGCCTGCGCGACCTCGGCATCGGCATCATCCGCGAGGTCGGCGTCGACACGGGCGGCTGCAACGTCCAGTTCGCCGTGCATCCCGAGACCGGGCGCACCGTCGTGATCGAGATGAACCCGCGCGTCTCGCGCTCCTCGGCGCTCGCCTCGAAGGCCACCGGCTTCCCGATCGCCAAGATCGCGGCGCGCCTGGCCATCGGCTACACGCTCGACGAGATCCGCAACGACATCACGGGCACCACGCCCGCGAGCTTCGAGCCGACCCTCGACTACGTCGTCGTCAAGATCCCGCGCTTCGCCTTCGAGAAGTTCCCGGCGGCGGATCCGACCCTGACCACGACCATGAAGAGCGTGGGCGAGGCGATGGCCATCGGCCGCTCCTTCACCGAGGCCCTCGGCAAGGCCCAGCGCTCCCTCGACGTGCGCTCGGCGGTCGTGGACTACACGGGCGAGGTGCCCGACGCCGACGAGATCGACGCGCTCATCGACGCCGCCCGCACCCCCACCGACGGGCGCCTGGTCTCGATCTCGCGCGTGCTGCGCGCCGCCGCGGCCGGCGCCGTGGACCCCGACGCCCTCGTCGAGCGGCTCTACGAGGCCACCGCGATCGACCGCTGGTTCCTCGACCAGCTGCTGCTCGTCGCGGAGATCGCCGAGGACGTGCGCGAGGCCGACGTGCTCGACGCCGCCCTGCTGCGGCGGGCCAAGCGGCACGGGCTCTCCGACGACCAGCTGGGCCAGCTCCGCGGCGTCCACGGCGACGTCGTCAAGGGCGTGCGCGAGGCGCTCGGCGTCAACCCCGTCTACAAGACCGTCGACACGTGCGCGGCCGAGTTCGCCTCGAAGACCCCGTACCACTACTCGGCGTACGACGCCGAGAGCGAGGTCGAGCCGCGCGAGCGGCCCGCCGTGCTGATCCTCGGCTCGGGCCCCAACCGCATCGGCCAGGGCATCGAGTTCGACTACTCGTGCGTGCACGCCGCCGTCGCCCTCTCCCTGCCCGAGGACCGCGGCGGGCTCGGGTACGAGACCGTCATGATCAACTGCAACCCCGAGACGGTCTCGACCGACTACGACATCGCCTCGCGGCTCTACTTCGAGCCGCTCACCTTCGAGGACGTCGTCGAGGTGTACGAGGCCGAGAAGGCGGCCGGCCCCGTCGTGGGCGTCATCGTGCAGCTCGGCGGCCAGACCCCGCTCTCGCTCGCGGCGCGCCTCGAGCAGGCCGGCCTGCCGATCATCGGCACCTCCCCGCGCGCGATCGACGCCGCCGAGGACCGCGGCGCCTTCGGCTCCGTGCTCGCGGGCGCCGACCTCCCGGCCCCGCCGTACGGGACCGCCTGGGCCCTCGAGGACGCGCGCGAGGTCGCCGCCCACGTCGGCTACCCGGTGCTCGTGCGCCCCAGCTACGTGCTCGGCGGCCGCGGCATGGAGATCGTGTACGACGAGGAGGGCCTCGTCGACTACGTCGGGCGCAACCTGCCCGACGGCGGCCGCGCCGAGGCGCCCATCCTCATCGACCGCTTCCTCGACACCGCGACCGAGATCGACGTCGACGCCCTCTTCGACGGCGAGCAGCTGTTCGTGGGCGGCATCATGGAGCACATCGAGGAGGCCGGCATCCACTCCGGCGACTCGGCATGCACCCTGCCGCCCGTCTCGCTGTCCGACGCCGTGTGCGACCGCATCCGCCGGTCCACCGAGGCGATCGCCCGGGGCGTGGGCGTGCACGGCCTCATCAACATCCAGTTCGCGCTCGCCCAGGGCATCCTCTACGTGCTCGAGGCCAACCCGCGCGCCTCGCGCACCGTGCCCTTCGTCTCCAAGGCCACCGGCGTGCCGCTCGCGCGCGCCGCGGCCCTCGTGATGGCCGGACGCAGCATCGCCGAGCTGCGCGCCGAGGGGGTCCTGCCCGCCACGGGCGATGGCATGGACCTGGCCCCCGACGCGCCGATCGCCGTCAAGGAGGCCGTGCTGCCCTTCAAGCGCTTCCGCACCGCCGGGGGGCGCAGCGTCGACTCCCTGCTGGGCCCCGAGATGCGCTCGACGGGCGAGGTGATGGGCCTCGACGCGACCTTCCCCCGAGCCTTCGCGAAGTCCCAGCTCGCGATCGCGGGGCAGGGGCTGCCCACCGCGGGCCGGGTGTTCGTCTCCGTCGCCGACGGCGACAAGCGCGGCGTGGTCCTCCCCGTCGCGCGCCTCGCCGAGCTCGGCTTCGAGATCCTCGCGACCTCCGGCACCGCCCAGGTGCTCGGCCGCTCGGGCATCCCGTGCACCGTGATCCGCAAGGCCTCGGAGGTGACCGAGGGCGAGACCATCATCGACGCGATCGAGCGCGGCGACATCCAGCTGATCCTCAACACCCCCGCGGGCGGCTCGTCCCGCCACGACGGCTACGAGATCCGCGCCGCCGCGACGAGCGTCGACGTGCCCATGATCACGACGCTCCAGGAGTTCCAGGCGGCCGTGCAGGCCATCGAGGCGCTCCCGGAGGGCCCCTTCGCCGTGACCAGCCTGCAGGACCACGTCGCGCGGCTCGTCGCCCAGCGCGCCGCGGCCGCCGCGGGGGAGGTCGCGTGAGCGCCCCCTTCGGCGACCGCCTGCGCGAGGCCGTCGCCGCCCACGGCCCCGTGGTCGCCGGGATCGACCCGCACGCCCCGCTCCTGGCCGCCTGGGGCCTGCCCGACGACGCCGACGGGGTGCGCCGCCTCGGCGCCGCCGTGCTCGAGGCCGTCGACGGGCACGTCGCCGCGATCAAGCCCCAGTCGGCGTTCTTCGAGCGGCACGGGTCGCGCGGCGTCGCCGCTCTCGAGGACCTGCTCGCCGAGGCCCGGGACCGCGGCGTCCTGACCATCCTCGACGTCAAGCGTGGTGACATCGGCTCGACCATGGGCGCCTACGCCGACGCGCACCTGCGCCCGGGCGCCCCGCTCGAGGCCGACGCGATCACCACGAGCCCCTATCTCGGCTTCGGCTCGCTGCGCCCCGCGCTCGACCTCGCCGCCGAGCACGGCAAGGGCGTTTTCGTGCTCGCCCTGACCTCCAACCCCGACGGCGCCCAGGTCCAGCACGCCCGCGAGGCCGACGGCACCGCCGTGGCCCGCCGGATCGTCGAGCTCGTCGAGGCCGAGAACGCCGACGCGGCGGCCTGGGGGAGCGTGGGCCTCGTGGTCGGTGCGACCGTCGGCAGCGCGCCGGCGGACCTCGGGATCGACCTCGTGGCGGGCCGGGCGCCCTTGCTCGCCCCGGGCTTCGGCGCCCAGGGGGCGGGCGTCGCCGAGCGGGACGCCGTCTTCGCCGGAGCCTCCGGGCGCGTGCTCGTCTCGGTCTCCCGTGCCCTGCTCGGCGCGGGCCCCGACGTCGGCGCGCTGCGCCGGGCCGCCGACGAGCTCGCCGAGCGCTACCGCTGAGCACACCCGCCGGGGCCCCGAATTCGGCTCCCCACGCGTGTCTGCGCCGCTCAACGCGCTAGAGTCATCCCACACCCGGCTCCGCACCCGCGGACCCGACCGCCCGACGCACCGCTCGACGAACAGCGAGGTATCACCGTGGCCCTCCCTCCTCTTTCTCCCGAGAAGCGCGCCGAGGCGCTGCAGAAGGCCGCCGAGGCCCGCCGTGAGCGCGCGGCTGTCAAGGCCCGTCTGAAGGACTCCACCGGTCGCCGCGGCGAGGAGATCCGCTCGGTCATCGAGGAGGCCGAGACCAACGAGGTCATCGGCCGCCTGCGCGTGACCGCGCTGCTCGAGTCCCTCCCCGGCGTGGGCAAGGTCAAGGCCCAGCAGATCATGGAGGAGATCGGCATCTCCCCGTCGCGCAAGGTCCGCGGCCTCGGCTCCCACCAGGCCGAGAAGCTCATCGCCCACTTCTCGGAGTGACCCCCGCCCCGACGCAGCGGCGCGCGCCGTCCCCGGTGACCGTGCTCGCCGGGCCCACCGCGGTGGGCAAGGGCACCGTCTCCGCGGCCATCCGCCGCCGGTATCCCCAGATCTGGCTGTCCGTCTCCGCGACCACCCGCGCCCCCCGTCCCGGGGAGATCGACGGCGTGCACTACCACTTCGTCTCCGACGAGGAGTTCACGCGCATGGTCGAGACGGACATGATGCTCGAATGGGCGGTCGTGCACGGCCGCCACCGCTACGGGACCCCGCGCGCCGAGGTCGAGCGGGCCCGCCGCGAAGGACGTCCCGTGCTGCTCGAGATCGACCTCGCCGGCGCCCGCCAGGTGCGCCGCACCCTTCCCGAGGCGTGCTTCGTGTTCCTCGCCCCGCCCGACTGGGACACGCTCGTCCAGCGGCTCGTGGGCCGTGGCACGGAGGACGCCGAGGAGCGCGAGCGGCGCCTCGCGACCGCACGGCTCGAGCTCGCCGCCGAATCCGAGTTCGACCTCACGATCGTCAACGACGAGGTGGACCGCGCGACCGACGAGCTCGCGCACGTCATCGGCGTGGACCGCGGAGCCGCCTGACCCCTGCCGGGTGCCCGATCTCACGCCGGGCCGCCGCGGCTGCCCTCGCCGGAACACGGGGCAGGGCGTAGGCTGGTTCGTTGCACGCCACCGTCTACCGGAAGGGACCCCCGTGTCCGGAACCGTCGCCCAGCCCGAGGGCATCACGAACCCGCCGATCGACGATCTGCTCGAGACCGTCGACTCGAAGTACGCCCTCGTCCTGTACGCGGCCAAGCGCGCCCGCCAGATCAACGCCTACTACGCCCAGCTCCAGGGCGACGGCCTGCTCGAGCACGTCGGACCCCTCGTCGACGTCGAGAACCAGGAGAAGGCGCTCTCGATCGCGCTGCGCGAGATCGACGCGGGGCTGCTCGAGTCCCACGAGATCTCCGAGGACGAGCCGGCCGCTCCCGCTCCCGCCCCCCTCGAGCTCGGCGACGACGCTCCCGAGGCCCCGGCCACCGACTTCACCTTCTGACCGACCGATGACCGCTGCCGACTCCCCGCTCGCCGGGGTGCGCACGGTCCTCGGCGTCGGCGGCGGGATCGCCGCGTACAAGGCCGCGCACGTCGTGCGCGGCCTCGTCGCGTCCGGGGCCGAGGTGCGCGTGATCCCCACCCCCGCCTCCCTCGCCTTCGTCGGGGCCGCCACGTGGGAGGCGCTCAGCCACCACGAGGTGCTCACGAGCGTCTTCGAGCACGTCGACGAGGTCGCCCACGTGCGCGTCGGCCAGGACGCCGAGCTCGTGGTCATCGCTCCCGCGACCGCCGACCTGCTCGCGCGCCTGCGCCTGGGCCGCGCCGACGACATGCTCACCGCGACCGCGCTCATGGCGCGCTGTCCGGTCGTCGTCGTGCCCGCCATGCACACCGAGATGTGGCAGCACCCCGCCACGGTCGAGAACGTCGCCGTGCTGCGCTCCCGCGGCGTGACCGTGCTCGAGCCCGACAGCGGGCGCCTGACCGGCCCCGACTCCGGCCCCGGCCGCCTGCCCGAGCCCGACGCGATCCTCGGCGCGGCCCTCGCCGCCGTCACCGCGCCCCGCACCCCGGCCGGCGCCCCCGTGCGGGACCTCGAGGGCGTCCGCGTGCTCGTGACCGCGGGCGGCACGCACGAGCAGATCGACCCCGTGCGCTTCATCGCCAACCACTCCTCGGGGCGCCAGGGCCTCGCCCTCGCCCAGGCGGCCCTCGTGCGCGGCGCCGACGTGACGCTCGTCGCCGCGAACGTCGACCTGCCCTCCCCGCCCGGCGCCCGCCGGCTCGACGTGGGCTCGGCCGCCGAGCTCGCCGAGGCCGTCGCCGCCGAGCGCACCCGCGCCGACGTGCTCGTCATGGCCGCCGCCGTCGCCGACTTCGCGCCCGCCTCCCGCGCCGCCGCCAAGATCAAGAAGACGGGGGAGGACGACGTGCCCGTTCTCGAGCTCGTCCGCACCGAGGACATCCTGAGGACGAGCGTCGGGGCGCGCCGAGACGACCCCGCGACGGCGCCCGGTGTGATCGTCGGCTTCGCCGCCGAGACCGGCGACGAGGCCACGGCGCCGATCGAGCACGCACGCGCCAAGGCCCGCGCCAAGGGCGCCGACCTGCTCGTCTTCAACGACGTGAGCGCGGGCGTGTTCGGCGCCGCCGCCAACGACGTCACCGTGCTCGACGCGAGCGGGGAGGTCGTGCGCAGCGCCGCGGGTGACAAGTCCGTCGTCTCACACGCCGTCCTCGACGAGGTCGTGCGTCGGCGGGGGCACGTACGCTGACGAGCATGACCTCCACGAGCACCTCCCGGGGTTCCCTGCGCCTGTTCACGTCCGAGTCCGTGACCGAGGGCCACCCCGACAAGATCTGCGACCAGATCTCCGACGCCCTCCTCGACGACATGCTGCGCCAGGACCGCGACGCACGCGTGGCCGTCGAGACGATGGTGACGACGGGGCTCGTCCACGTCGCGGGCGAGGTCCGCACGAGCGGCTACAGCGACGTCGCACGGATCGTGCGCGACACGATCCGCGAGATCGGCTACGACTCCTCCGAGAAGGGCTTCGACGCCGACAGCTGCGGCATCGAGGTGTCGATCGGCTCCCAGAGCGCCGACATCGCGGCGGGCGTGGACACCTCGCTCGAGCACCGGGGCGGCGGCGAAGAGGCCTACGCGCGCCTCGGCGCGGGCGACCAGGGCCTCATGTTCGGCTTCGCGAGCACCGACACGCCCGAGCTCATGCCGCTGCCCATCCACGCCGCGCACCGCCTCTCGGACAACCTCTCGCGCGCCCGTCGCGACGGCGTGCTGCCCTACCTGCGCCCCGACGGCAAGACCCAGGTGACGATCGGCTACGACGACGACGGGGTCGCGCGCAGCGTCGACACGATCGTCGTCTCGAGCCAGCACGCCGAGGACGTCGACATCGCCGCCCAGCTCACGCCGGGCATCGAGCAGGTCGTCGTCGCCCCCGTGCTCGAGGACCTCGGCCGCATCGGCCTCGACGTCTCCGACGTGACGGTGCACGTGAACCCCACGGGCCGTTTCGTGATCGGCGGCCCCAAGGGCGACGCGGGCCTCACCGGGCGCAAGATCATCGTCGACACCTACGGCGGCATGGCCCGTCACGGCGGCGGCGCCTTCAGCGGCAAGGACCCCTCGAAGGTCGACCGCTCGGGCGCCTACGCGATGCGCTGGGTCGCCAAGAACGTCGTCGCCGCGGGCCTCGCCGAGCGCTGCGAGGTCCAGGTCGCCTACGCGATCGGCCGCGCCGAGCCGGTGGGTTTGTACGTCGAGACCTTCGGCACCGGCACCCGGCCCGACCACCAGCTCGCCGAGGCCATCCGAAAGGTCTTCGACCTGCGCCCCGCCGCGATCATCGACCAGCTGGACCTGCTGCGGCCCATCTACGCGCGCACCGCCGTGCACGGGCACTTCGGCCGCGAGCTCCCCGAGTTCACGTGGGAGCGCACCGACCGCGCCGACGACCTGACGAGGGCCCTGTGACCGCGGCCGGGCTGCCCGCCGGGATCGCCGAGCGCCTCAAGCGCGACGAGCAGGGGCTCGTCGCGGCGATCGTCCAGGACGACACGAGTGAGCAGGTGCTCATGCTCGGCTGGATGGACGACGAGGCGCTCCGCCGCACCCTCACGACCGGCCGCGTGACCTTGTGGTCCCGCTCGCGCCAGGAGTACTGGCGCAAGGGCGACACGAGCGGGCACGCGCAGTACGTGCGCGGCGTGAGCCTCGACTGCGACGGCGACGCCCTGCTCGTGCGCGTCCAGCAGATCGGCGCCGCATGCCACCGCGGCACGACCACGTGCTTCGACGGCGGCGAGCTGCCGGCCGTGACCGGCGAGGGCCCGACCCCGTGAGCCGCCGCCTCGCCGTGCTCGCCGGCATCGTGGTCTCCGGGGCCCTGTTCCTCGTCGCCCGCGCCGCCTGGCTGCACGCGAGCGTGCCCGACCTCGCCGGGGGCGCGAGCGAGGTCGACGTGACGGGCGGCGACGCCGCGCCCGCCGTCGTCGCCCTCGCCGTGGTCGCGATCGCCGCGTCCCTCGTGACCGCGATCTCCTCGCGCCACGTGCGGCTCGTCACGGGCCCCCTGCTCGCGCTGGCCGGGATCGGCGCGGGCATCGGCGCGACCCGCGTCCTCCTGGACCCGGCCGCCCACGCGACCTCGGCGATCGCCGAGGCGACCGGCGTGTCCGGGAGCGGCGAGACCGTCACCATGACCCCGTGGCCCGCCGTGGCGCTCGTCCCCGCGGCGCTGCTCGTGGTCCTCGGCGTCGTGGTCCTCGTCGCCGGCCGGCGCTGGACGCGCACGGCCCGCTTCGACCGGGCGGGCGCGCCGCCCGACGCGGCCGCCGTCGCCGAGGACGCCGGGATCGACCCGCGCACCGACCCCGCCAAGGCCTGGGACGCCCTCACCCGCGGCGAGGACCCCACCGGCCGCCCCTGAGCACCGCCCGGGATCGCGACCGGGACGTGGCACAATGACCAGCGAAACGCCCTGCCCACGTGGAGAGAAGTCGATGTCCAAGACCTACGCCGTCCCGCCCGCCTCGCCGCTCAACCACGGCAAGACGCCCGCCGCCTGGGTGATGACGGTCGGCGTCGTCGCCGGAGCGATCGTGGCGGCCGTCGGCTTCACGTTCTCGATCCTCGCTCTCCTGATCGTCGGCATCGTCGTGATCGTCCTGACCGTGATCCTGAGCGCCGTGCTGCGCGTCATGGGGTTCGGCCAGAAGGCGCGTCGCGCGGAGGCCGCGGGGCGGTGACCTCCGCGGCGCTGCGCGCGCACGCAGGGGAGGAGTCCCGCTCCGCGCGCGCCCGGCGCCTCGCCGTTCCCCTGCTCGTCGGCGGCGGCGCGATCGGCGGCGCCGTCGTCTCCCAGCTCCTGTTCGACCCCTACCGGCAGGACGTCCCGCTGTGCCTGTGGCACGCCCTGACGGGCGGCTACTGCCCGGGCTGCGGCATGACCCGCGCCGTGCACGCGCTCCTGGCCGGGGACCTCCCGCTCGCCCTGCACAACAACGCGTTCGTGGTCGTGCTCGTCCCCGCCGTCGTCGTGGTGTGGTGGCGGTGGCTGCGACGGCGATGGCGCGGCGAGCCGCCCCCGCCGCCCCCTCCCTGGACCCGCGGGCGCCGCGCCCTCGTCGCGGCCCTCGTGGTCGCGCTCGTCCTCTTCACCGTCGCGAGGAATCTCCCCGCCTTCGCCGTCCTCGCGCCCACCTCGCTCATCGGCGCCTGACCGGCGCCCGGCCCCCGAACGGAAGGAAGCAGCCCGTGACCGCACAGGGCACCGTGCTCGACGACATCATCGCCGGGGTCCGCGAGGACCTCGCCCCGCGCCGCGCCCGCGTCGACGACGCGGCCATCGCCCGCCTCGCCGCCGCCGCGCCCCCCGCGCTCGACGCGCGCGCCGCCCTCGTCGGCGACGGCACGACCCTGGGGCTGATCGCCGAGGTCAAGCGGTCGAGCCCCTCCAAGGGCCACCTGTCCGGCATCCCCGACCCCGCCGCCCTCGCCGCGACCTACGCGGCCTCGGGGGCGAGCGCGATCAGCGTCCTGACCGAGCAGCGCCGCTTCTCCGGCACCCTCGCCGACCTCGACGCGGTGCGCGCCCGGGTGGACGTGCCCGTGCTGCGCAAGGACTTCATCGTCGAGGAGTACCAGGTGCTCGAGGCGCGCGCCCACGGCGCCGACCTCGTGCTGCTCATCGTCGCCGCCCTCGACGACGAGTGCCTCGCGCACCTGCACGACCTCGTGGTCTCCCTCGGCATGCAGGCCCTCGTCGAGACCCACACCGCCGAGGAGATCGACCGCGCGCTCGCCCTCCCGGCCCCCCTCATCGGCGTCAACGCGCGCGACCTGCGCACCCTCGACGTCGACCTGCACCGCGCGGCCGGCCTGCTCGCACGCATCCCCGCCGACCGCGTCGCGATCGCCGAGTCCGCGGTCGCCTCGGTCGACGACGTCCGCGCCTACGCCGCCGCGGGCGCCGACGCCGTCCTGGTCGGCGAGGCCCTCGTGACGGGCGAGGACCCCGCCGCGGCCGTCGCCGCCTTCCGCGCCGTCGCCCGCCGCGGGCGCGTGGCCCCCACGAACGGAGACCCCCGGTGAGCACCCAGATCCCCTCCCACCTGCGCGAGGCCGCCGGGCCCTACTTCGGCGACTTCGGCGGCCGCTTCCTGCCCGAGGCCCTCGTGCCTGCCCTCGAGGAGGTCACCGAGGTCTACGAGAAGGCGCTCGTGGACCCCGCCTTCACCGAGGAGCTGTCCCGCCTGGCCCGCGAGTACTCCGGCCGCCCCTCCCTGCTGAGCGAGGCCCCCCGCTTCTCGCGGCTCGCAGGGGGCGCCCGCATCCTGCTCAAGCGCGAGGACCTCAACCACACCGGCAGCCACAAGATCAACAACGTGCTCGGCCAGGCGCTGCTCACGGTCCGGATGGGCAAGAAGCGCGTGATCGCCGAGACCGGGGCGGGCCAGCACGGCGTCGCGACCGCGACCGCGGCCGCCCTGTTCGGCCTCGACTGCACGATCTACATGGGCGCCGAGGACACCCGGCGCCAGGCCCTCAACGTCGCCCGGATGCGTCTGCTGGGCGCCGAGGTGGTGCCCGTCACCCACGGCTCGCAGACCCTCAAGGACGCCATCAACGAGGCGTTCCGCGACTGGGTCACCAACGTCGAGACCTCCAACTACATCTTCGGCACCGCGGCCGGCCCGCACCCGTTCCCCACCCTCGTGCGGGACTTCCAGAAGGTCATCGGCGAGGAGGCCCGCGAGCAGACCCTCGCGCAGGCCGGGCGCCTGCCCGACGCGGTCGTCGCGTGCGTCGGCGGCGGCTCCAACGCGATCGGCATGTTCCATGCCTTCCTCGACGACGCCCAGGTGCGCCTGATCGGCTGCGAGGCGGCCGGGGACGGCGTCGACACCGCGTTCCACGCCGCGACCATCTCGCGCGGACGCCCGGGCGTGCTCCACGGCGCCCGCAGCTACCTCCTCCAGGACGAGGACGGCCAGACGATCGAGTCCCACTCGATCTCGGCCGGCCTCGACTACCCCGGTGTGGGACCCGAGCACTCGTGGCTCGCGAGCATCGGCCGCGCCGAGTACCGCGGGATCTCCGACGCCGACGCGATGGACGCCTTCGCCCTGCTGTCGATGACCGAGGGCATCATGCCCGCGATCGAGTCCTCGCACGCGCTCGCGGGCGCCCTGGCCCTGGGCCGCGAGCTCGGCGAGGACGCCCTGATCGTCGTGAGCCTCTCGGGCCGCGGCGACAAGGACGTCCACACCGCCTCGGAGTGGTTCGGGCTGCTCGACGGGAACCCCGCCGACGAACGCTCCGACGCGACCGCCCCCGAGACCGCCGAGGGGACCGGCACCGACGGCCTGCCCCGCCACGGCCGCGCGGACCTGACGGCCCTGCGCGACCTCGCCCGCACCACGCTGCCCGACGCGACCGCCGGGTCCGACCAGAGCAAGGAGCCCCAGGCATGAGCGAGCGCCTCCGCGCCGGTGACGTCCTCGAGCGCACGCGCGCCGAGGGACGCGCCGCCCTGATGGGCTACCTGCCCGTGGGCTTCCCCGACCTGGCCGGGTCGATCGACGCGGCCCGCGCCCTGATCGACGGGGGCGTCGACATGATCGAGCTGGGGCTGCCGTACTCCGACCCGGTCATGGACGGCCCGGTGATCCAACAGGCCGCGACCGCGGCGCTCGCGGGCGGCGTGCGCAACCGCGACGTCATCACGGCCGTCGAGCAGCTCTCCGGGCGCGGGGCCGCCATCCTCGTGATGACCTACTACAACCCGGTCCTGGCCTACGGGCCCGACGCGTTCGCGCGGGACCTCGCGGCGGCGGGCGGCGCGGGGCTCATCACCCCGGACCTGATCCCGGACGAGGCGGGGGAGTGGATCGCCGCCTCCGAGGCCCACGACCTCGACCGGGTCTTCCTCGTCGCCCCGAGCTCCCCGCGCGACCGCCTCGCCTACGCCGCCGCGAGCTCGCGCGGCTTCGTCTACGCGGCCTCGACGATGGGTGTCACCGGCACCCGCACGTCCGTGAGCGACGCCGCGGAGGGCCTCGTCGAGCGCACCCGCGCCGCGGGCGCCCGGAACGTGTGCGTCGGTCTCGGCGTCTCCGACGGGGAGCAGGCCGCGCAGGTCGCCGCCTACGCCGACGGCGTCATCGTGGGCTCGGCCTTCGTGCGCGCCCTCGCCGAGGCCGACGGCGCCGCGGCGGCGCGGCGCGCCCTCACGGCCGTCGCCCAGGACCTGCGCGACGGGGTCGAGCGGGGACGGGGGAGCGCGGCGTGATCCTCGCCGACATCCCGAGCCCGCCGGTCTCCTCCCTGAGCCTCGGCCCGATCACGATCCATGCCTACGCGATCTGCATCCTGGTCGGCATCGGCGTGGCGCTGTGGTGGTCGACCCGCCGCTGGGTCGCCCGCGGCGGCGACGGCGACGACCTGTTCGACATCGGCTTCGTGGCGATCGTGTGCGGCATCGTCGGCGCCCGGCTCTACCACGTCGTCTCCTCCCCGGACGCGTACTTCGGCCCGGGCGGCAACCCGGTCGCGGCGCTCTACATCTGGAACGGCGGCCTGGGGATCTGGGGCGCCGTGGCCGGCGGCGCGCTCGGCGCCTACGTCATGGCCCGGCGCAAGCGGGTCTCCTTCCCCGTGCTGGCCGACACCATCGCGCCCACCCTGATGGTGGCCCAGGCGATCGGCCGTCTCGGCAACTGGTTCAACCAGGAGCTCTACGGCGGCCCGACCGACCTGCCGTGGGGGCTGTCGATCACGTGCGTGACCAACGGCGACCTGATCGTCGGGTGCACCCCGGGCACCTACCACCCCACGTTCCTGTACGAGGCGCTGTGGAACCTCGCCGGCTGCGCGGTGCTGCTCCTGATCGAGCGCCGTGCCCGCCTCGGCGGCGGTCGGGTGTTCTGGTCCTACGTCGCGATCTACACGGCCGGTCGGCTGTGGATCGAGCTCATGCGCACCGACGCCGCGGAGATCGTGCTGGGCATGCGCGTCAACGTCTGGGTGTCGATCGTGATCCTGCTGCTCGCCCTCGTTATGCTGGTCGTGCTCGGCCGCCGGCGCCGGGCGCGCGGCGGCGAGGCGGTGCGCGTCGACGGTGCCTGGGAGCGTCACGAGACGCTGTCTCACCATGAGGACGCACCCTCGTCTCACTAAGTGGATACCCGACTCTCGGCTTTCGGACCCGGGGGATAGACTCGTCCCGGTGCGCACGCCCCCGCACCGCTCCCGTGATGCGTCGATGCCGGGGAGGCCTCGGCGTGCGCCCGGATCATCGTCCCGGCGAACGGAAGGGGTGCCCTCATGCTCCCGCTGTCCTCCCGCTTCAGTGCGCTCCCCGAGGCCCAGGGCCTGTACCGCCCCGAGCTCGAGAAGGACGCGTGCGGCGTGGCCATGGTCGCCACGATGCGCGGCCATGCCGGGCACGACATCGTCGAGCACGCCCTGCTTGCGCTCGAGAACCTCGACCACCGCGGCGCCGTCGGCGCCGAGGAGAACACGGGCGACGGCGCGGGGATCCTCACCCAGCTCCCCGACCGCTTCCTGCGCACGGTCGCGCCCCGCGCGCTGCCCGCCGTCGGCGCCTACGCCGCCGGCATGGCGTTCCTGCCGCGCGACGCCGCCGAGCGCGCGGCGACCGTCTCGGTCATCGAGCGCATCGCGACGGAGGAGGGGCTGCGCACCCTCGGCTGGCGCGACGTGCCCGTCGTCGACGGTCTCGTGGGCCCCTCGGCGCGCGCGACCCAGCCCCACTTCGCCCACCTCTTCCTGACCGACGCCGCGAAGGAGCGCACCGGCCTCGCCCTCGAGCGCGCCGCGTTCGCCGTGCGCCGTCGCGCCGAGCACGAGACGGGCGCCTACTTCCCGTCCCTGTCGACCCGCACCATGGTCTACAAGGGCATGCTGACGACGACCCAGCTCGCCGAGTTCTTCCCCGACCTGCACGACGAGACGTACGAGTCCCGGCTCGGCATCGTGCACTCGCGCTTCTCGACCAACACCTTCCCGGCGTGGCCGCTCGCGCACCCCTTCCGCGCGCTCGCCCACAACGGCGAGATCAACACCGTGATCGGCAACGTCAACCGGATGCGGGCCGCGGAGGCGCGCCTGGCGACCGACGCGTTCGGGGACGACCTGGGCCGTCTGCTGCCCGTCAACACCCCCGGCGCGTCCGACTCCGCGAGCTTCGACGAGGTGCTCGAGCTGCTGCACCTGTCGGGCCGCTCGCTCCCGCACGCGATCATGATGATGGTCCCCGAGCCCTGGGAGAACGACCCGGCGATGGACCCCGCGCTGCGCGCGTTCTACGAGTACCACGCGATGCTCCAGGAGCCGTGGGACGGCCCGGCCGCGCTCGTCTTCTCCGACGGGAGCCTGGTGGGCGCCAAGCTCGACCGCAACGGCCTGCGCCCCCTGCGCTACTGGGTCGCCGACGACGGCCTCGTCGTGCTCGGCTCGGAGTCCGGCGTGCTGCCGATCGACCCCGCCCACGTGACCCGCAAGGGCCGCGTCGCACCGGGCGAGATCTTCTGCGTGGACACCGCGGCCGGACGCCTCGTCGAGGACGCGGAGATCAAGGCCGAGCTCGTGGCCGAGCACCCCTACGCGCAGTGGATCGCCGAGCAGGCCGTCGACCTCGGCACGCTCCCGGAGCGCGAGCACATCGGCCACTCGCGCGCCTCCGTGGTGCGCCGCCAGCAGACCTTCGGCTACACCGAGGAGGAGCTGCGCATCCTCATCGGCCCCCTCGCCGCCAAGGGCGCCGAGCCGATCGGGGCGATGGGCACCGACACCCCCGTGGCCGTGCTCTCGGACCGCCCGCGGCTCCTGTTCGACTACTTCACCCAGATGTTCGCGCAGGTCACCAACCCGCCGCTCGACTCGATCCGCGAGGCGATGGTCACGAGCCTGTCGCTGTCCATCGGGCAGTCGCGCAACCTCCTGGACGCGACGCCCGAGCACGCGCGGCAGCTGCGCATCCCGTTCCCGGTGATCGACAACGACGAGTTGTCCAAGATCGTCAACGTCGAGGCGAGCCCCCGCACCGCGGACTTCCGGACGGTGAGCCTGCGGGGCCTGTACCCCGTGGCCGAGGGCGCCGCGGGCCTGCGCGCCCGGCTCGACGAGATCTGCGCCGAGGCGGTCGCGGCGATCGACGACGGCGCGACCTTCATCGTGCTGTCCGACCGCGACTCCAACCCCGTGCTCGCGCCCATCCCCTCGCTCCTGCTCACGAGCGCGGTCCAGCACCATCTGATCCGCACCGGGCGCCGCACGCGCGCCGCCCTCCTGGTCGAGGCGGGCGACGTGCGCGAGGTCCATCACGTGGCCCTCCTGATCGGCTTCGGCGCGAGCGCCGTCAACCCCTACCTCGCGATGGAGACGGCCGAGGACCTCGTCGAGCGCGGCGTCGTGGGCGACGTCGACGCCTCCCAGGCGGTCCGCAATCTCCTGGTCGGGCTCGGCAAGGGCGTCCTGAAGATCATGTCCAAGATGGGCGTGTCCACGGTGTCCTCCTACCGCGGCGCCCAGCTGTTCGAGGCCGTCGGCCTGGCCCACGACGTGATCGAGGACTTCTTCCCCGGCACCACGAGCCAGCTCGGCGGCATCGGGCTCGACGTGATCGCCGACGAGGTCGCCACCCGCCACGCCGACGCGTACCCGAGCCAGGGCTACACCAACGCCCACCGGCGCCTCGCCGTGGGTGGCGAGTACCAGTGGCGCCGCGAGGGCGAGCCCCACCTGTTCAACCCCGAGACGGTCTTCCGCCTCCAGCACTCGACCCGCACCCGCCAGTACGAGGAGTTCCGGCGGTACACCGAGATGGTCGACGACCAGTCGCGGCGGCTGTCGACCCTGCGCGGCCTCATGCGCCTGCGCACGGGCGTGCTCGAGCCCGTGCCGCTGTCGGAGGTCGAGCCGGTCTCGACGATCGTGCGGCGCTTCATGACCGGGGCGATGAGCTACGGCTCGATCTCGCGCGAGGCGCACGAGACCCTCGCGATCGCCATGAACCGCCTGGGAGGCATGTCGAACTCGGGCGAGGGCGGCGAGGAGCCCGACCGTCTGCACGACGCCGAGCGCAACAGCGCGATCAAGCAGATCGCATCGGGCCGCTTCGGCGTGACCGCCGAGTACCTCGCCTTCGCGCGCGACATCCAGATCAAGATCGCCCAGGGCGCCAAGCCCGGCGAGGGCGGCCAGCTGCCCCCGCAGAAGGTGTACCCGTGGATCGCGCGCACGCGGCACTCGACGCCCGGGATCGGGCTCATCTCGCCGCCGCCCCACCACGACATCTACTCGATCGAGGACCTCGCCCAGCTCATCCACGACGCGAAGTCCGCCAACCCGGCCGCCAGGATCCACGTCAAGCTCGTGTCCCGCTTCGGGGTGGGCACGGTCGCGACGGGCGTCTCCAAGGCACACGCGGACGTCGTGCTCATCTCCGGGCACGACGGCGGCACCGGCGCGAGCCCGCTCAACTCGCTCAAGCACGCCGGCATCCCGTGGGAGCTGGGCCTCGCCGAGACCCAGCAGACCCTCCTGCTCAACGGCCTGCGCGACCGCATCACGGTGCAGGTCGACGGGCAGATGAAGACCGGCCGTGACGTCGTCATCGCCGCCCTCCTGGGCGCCGAGGAGTTCGGCTTCGCGACGGCCCCGCTCGTCGTCTCCGGCTGCATCATGATGCGCGTGTGCCATCTGGACACGTGCCCCGTGGGCGTCGCGACCCAGAACCCCGAGCTGCGCGAGCGCTACACCGGCACCCCCGAGTTCGTCATCACGTTCTTCGAGTACATCGCCGAGCAGGTGCGCGAGCACCTCGCCGCGCTCGGGCTGCGCTCGATCGACGAGGCCGTGGGCCGGGTCGACCTGCTCGACACCGACGACGCCAAGCGCCACTACAAGCAGGAGGGGCTCGACCTCGAGCCGATCCTGGCCCAGCCCGAGGTGATGGAGGGCGACCATCCGCGCCGGGCGCGCGACCAGGACCACGCGCTCGAGAAGGCGGCCGACCAGCCGTGGATCCGCGCCGCGGAGCCCGCCCTCGAGCGCGGCGAGCCGGTCGTGATCCGCGACCGCGTCCGCAACGTGCAGCGCACGGTCGGCACCCTGCTGGGCCACGAGGTCACGCGCCGTCACCGCGCCGAGGGGCTCCCCGAGGACACGATCCGCGTCGAGCTCGAGGGCGTGGGCGGGCAGTCCTTCGGCGCCTTCCTGCCGCACGGCGTGACCCTCGAGCTCGAGGGCGACGCCAACGACTACGTCGCCAAGGGGCTGTCCGGCGGCGTCGTCGCGATCGGCCACGGCCGCGGCACCGCCTCCTCGCTCACCTCGGCGACCGTGGCCGGCAACACGTGCGCGTACGGCGCCACGAGCGGCAAGCTCTTCCTCGCCGGCAGCGCGGGGGAGCGGTTCGGCGTGCGCAACTCCGGGGCGACCCTCGTCGTCGAGGGCATCGGCGACCACGGCGCGGAGTACATGACGGGCGGCGCGATCCTCGTGCTCGGGCCCACCGGCCGCAACCTCGGGGCCGGCATGAGCGGCGGCACGCTGTTCGTGCTCGACCTCGACGAGGCCCGGCTCAACCCCGCCGACGCCGAGACCTTCGAGATCACCCCGGTGCGCGAGGAGCACCGCGGCTTCGTGCTCGAGGCGATCCGCGAGCACTCCCGCCGCACCGGCTCCGACCGGGCCGCGGCCCTGCTGGCCGACGAGGACGAGCTCCTCGAGCGCCTCACCGAGATCGCCCCGCGCGAGTTCCTCCGGGTCACCGAGATCCGCGACGGAGCGCTCGAGGGCGGCATCGACCCCGACTCCCACGAGGTGTGGAACACGATCCTGGAGGGCTCCCATGGCTGATCCCCGCGGCTTCCTGACGACGCGCGACCGCGAGCTGCCCGCGCGCCGTCCCGTCCCCGTGCGCCTGATGGACTGGCGCGAGGTCTACGAGGTCCGGGAGAAGGGCCAGCTCGGCGTCGTCTCCCGCCAGGCCGGGCGCTGCATGGACTGCGGCATCCCGTTCTGCCATCAGGGCTGCCCGCTCGGCAACCTGATCCCCGAGTGGAACGAGCTGGTCTACCGCGACGACTGGCACGAGGCCTCCGAGCGGCTGCATGCGACCAACAACTTCCCGGAGTTCACCGGTCGCGCGTGCCCCGCCCCGTGCGAGTCCAGCTGCGTGCTCGGCATCAACCAGCCGCCCGTGACGATCAAGAACATCGAGGTGTCGATCATCGACCGCGCCTTCGAGGAGGGCTGGGTGACCCCGCAGCCCCCCGAGCGGCAGAGCGGGCGCAGCGTCGCCGTCGTCGGCTCGGGCCCGGCGGGCCTCGCCGCGGCCCAGCAGCTCACGCGCGCCGGCCACACCGTGGTCGTGCTCGAGCGCGACGACCGCGTGGGCGGCCTGCTGCGCTACGGCATCCCCGAGTTCAAGCTCGAGAAGCGCCACCTCGAGCGCCGCCTCGAGCAGATGGCCGCCGAGGGCACCCGCTTCCGCACCGGCGTCGCCGTGGGCGGCGACGCCGAGGGCGACCCGAGCCTCGCCGAGCTGCGCAGCCGCTTCGACGCCGTCGTGCTCTCGACGGGCGCGACCGTGCCGCGCGACCTGCCCGTCCCCGGCCGCGAGGCGCACGGCATCCACGCCGCGATGACCTACCTGACGCAGGCCAACCGCGTCGTCGAGGGCGACGTGCTGCCCGAAGACGCGGCGATCAGCGCCGCCGGCAAGGACGTCATCATCATCGGCGGCGGCGACACGGGCGCCGACTGCCTGGGCACCGCGCTGCGCCAGGGCGCCCGCTCGGTCACGACGCTCGCGATCGGCGTCCAGCCGCCGTCCGAGCGCGACGACGCCCATCCGTGGCCCACCCACCCCGTGCTGTTCGAGATCTCGGGCTCGCACGAGGAGGGCGGCGACCGCTCCTACCTCGCCTCGACCACGGGCTTCGAGGTCGACGCCGACGGCTCCGTGGCCGGGATCCGGGTGGCGCGCACCGCGTTCGTCGACGGACGCCGCGTGCCCACCCCCGGGACCGAGCAGGTGCTGCCCGCCCAGCTCGTGCTCATCGCGATGGGCTTCGCGGGAGCCGAGGACGTCGCGGCCGGCGCGGAGGACTCCGTCGCGTACACCTCCCGCGGCACGATCGAGCACGGCGCGGACTGGTCCACGGGCGCCGAGGGCGTCTTCACCGCGGGCGACTGCGCGCGCGGCCAGTCCCTCATCGTGTGGGCGATCGCGGAGGGGCGCTCCGCCGCGGCCGCCGTCGACGCCTACCTGATGGGATCCACGGCCCTCCCGGCCCCCGTCGCCCCGGGGATGTCCGCGCTCGCCGTGTGATGCATCGGGCGCGAGCGGACCGCGTCACGGGGCGTGCGCACGGCCGGTGCGCCCCGTGCTCGCGGTAGAGTTGGCGCCGTCCCCAACACCGATAGATGGGTTGTCATGCGCAAAGCGAAGATCGTCTGCACACTCGGTCCCGCCACGAACACGTACGAGCAGATCCGTACCCTCATCGAGTCCGGCATGAACGTCGCCCGGATGAACCTGAGCCACGGCACGTACGACGACCACGAGAAGGTCTATGCGAACATCCGGCGGGCCGCCGAGGACCTCGGCAGGAACGTCGCCGTCCTGGTCGATCTCCAGGGCCCCAAGATCCGCCTCGGCAACTTCGCCGACGGCCCCCATGACCTCGCCGTCGGCGACACCTTCGTCATCACGACCGACGACATCCAGGGCACCAAGGACCGCGTCTCCACGACCTTCAAGGGCCTCCCGGGCGACTGCCGCCCCGGCGACGTGCTCCTGATCGACGACGGCAAGGTCGCGGTGCGCGTCACCGAGGTCTCCGGCACCGACGTCACGACGGTCGTCGAGGTCCCCGGCCCCGTCTCCGACCACAAGGGCATCAACCTCCCCGGCGTCGCCGTGTCCGTGCCCGCCATGAGCGAGAAGGACATCGCCGACCTGCGCTGGGGCATCAACCTGGGCGCCGACCTGATCGCGCTCTCCTTCGTCCGCGACGCGCACGACATGGACGACGTCCTGCGCATCATGCAGGAGGAGGGCAAGCGCCTCCCCGTCATCGCCAAGATCGAGAAGCCGCAGGCCGTGCGCGCGCTGCGCCAGATCGTCGGCGCCTTCGACGGCATCATGGTCGCGCGCGGCGACCTCGGCGTCGAGCTGCCCCTCGAGCAGGTCCCGATCGTCCAGAAGCGCGCGATCGAGCTCGCGCGCCGCAACGCCAAGCCCGTCATCGTCGCGACCCAGGTGCTCGAGTCGATGATCACGAGCCCGCGTCCGACCCGCGCCGAGGCGTCGGACTGCGCCAACGCGATCCTCGACGGCGCCGACGCGGTCATGCTCTCGGGCGAGACGAGCGTGGGCGCGTACCCCTTCGAGGCCGTGCGCACCATGGCCCGCATCATCACCAACACCGAGGAGAACGGCGCCGACCGCATCGCGGGCCTGGGCACCATCCCGCACACCCGCGGCGGCGCGATCACCCGCGCGGCGTGGGAGATCGGCGACCAGCTGTCGGCCCAGTACCTCGTGACCTTCACCGAGTCGGGGGACACCGCGCGCCGCCTGTCGCGTCTGCGCCCGTCCATCCCCCTGCTCGCCATCACGCCGTACGAGCAGGTGCGCCACCAGCTCTCCCTCTCGTGGGGCATCGAGGCGCTGCTGGTCCCGCTCCAGCGCGACACCGACGAGATGGTGCGCGTGGTCGACGAGCTGCTGCGCGAGAACAAGGGCCTCCAGCCCGGCGACCTCGTGGTCATCGCGGCCGGCTCGCCCCCCGGCGTGCACGGCTCGACCAACACCCTGCGCGTGCACCGCATCGGCGACCTCGACGGCACCGAGTCCGCGCGCATCGAGGCCGACTCGATCGCGAAGCCCGCGCAGTCCTGACGACCGCCCGGACCGCGCACGGCGCCGCCGGGACCTCAGGGTCCCGGCGGCGCCGTCGTCGGTACCGGGTGCGGGACTCGAACCCGCACGTCACGAAGGACAGCGCATTTTGAGTGCGCCGCGTCTACCATTCCGCCAACCCGGCAGATCCGGTCGTCGACCGGAGTGCTGGACTAGGATAACGAAGATCCGACCACCGCACCGCCGTGCCCCCGCCGGGGCCGGCCGTGCCCGTTGCCACGAGGTTCCATGAACGCCGATCCGACCGACACCCCCGAGCCCACCGAGACCGCCGCGCGCACCACCGCCGCGGAGCACGCCGTCCCCGCCCCCGAGGGCCGCCGTCGCACGGCCGTCGTGGCCGAGGACGAGAGCCTGATCCGGATGGACATCGTCGAGACGCTCACGGAGACCGGCTTCGAGGTCCTCGCCGCGGTCGGCGACGGTGCGAGCGCCATCGAGAAGACCCGCGAGCTGCGCCCCGACATCGTCATCCTCGACGTCAAGATGCCGCAGACCGACGGCGTGACCGCGGCCGAGACGATCGGCGCCGAGAACCTCGCCCCGGTCGTCATGCTCACGGCCTTCTCCCAGTCCGAGCTCGTCGAGCGGGCGCGCGACGCGGGTGCGATGGCCTACGTGGTCAAGCCCTTCACGCCCGCGGACCTGCTGCCCGCCGTCGAGATCGCCATGTCCCGCTTCGCCCAGATCGCGCAGCTCGAGCACGAGATCCAGGACCTCGGCGAGCGCTTCGAGACCCGCAAGCGCGTCGACCGTGCCAAGGGCCTGCTGCAGTCCAACATGGGGCTCACGGAGCCCGAGGCCTTCCGCTGGATCCAGAAGACCTCGATGGACCGCCGGCTCACGATGCGCGAGGTCGCCGACGCCGTCGTCGACCAGCTCGGCGGGCAGGGCAAGGACTGACGCCGGCGCCCCCGACCCCACCGGCGACACGGGGAGACCAGCGATGCCGCTGAGCCGTCGCGCGCTGATCCGGTCCGCGGCCGTCGCGGCCGCGGGCACCGGCGCCCTCGCCTCGTGCACCCGCGGATCGACCCGGCCCGACCGCTCGACCGCGCCTCCTCCGACGTCCGCGCCCGAGGACCCGTCCTCCCCGCTCGTGCTCGGCACGATCGGCACGAGCCTCGGGCTCGAGGCGATGTTCGACAAGCAGATCGCGATCGCCGTCGGCGAGGCCGCGACGGACGTCAACATCGCCGGCGGCGTGTTCGGCCAGGATCTCGTGCTGCTCGAGCGGCACACGATCGCCGACCCTGGCGACGACCTCGCGGACGCGATCGCCGCCCTCGCCGAGGCGGGCGCCACGGGCGTCGTCGTGAGCTGCGACGACGACGTGCTGCTCGCGGCCATGCCCGCCTTCGTCGACGCCGGCATGGCGGTCGTCTCGGTGACCTCGACCTCGATGTCGCTGCGCGCGGACGACGCGGCCACGAGCGGCATGCTCGTGCGGCTCACCGCGTCGGACCGGGCGCTCGCGGCCGGCTTCGCCGAGTCCGCCGGCACGGGCGGCGCCGTCGGCTCGGTCTTCTACCTCGCCCGCGACACCACCTCGGGCCACAGCCTCGGTGCCCAGCTGCGACGCGTGGTCGAGCCGGCGGGCGGCACCTACGAGGAGCGCTATCACGCGGGCGACCAGCCCGACCTCGGCGAGCCGATCGACGCCGCGCTCGCGAGCGGGGCTCCCCTCGTCGTCGTCAGCGCGGGAGAAGAGACGAGCGCCCTCGTCGGTGCGCTCGTGGCCGCCAACACCGGCCCGGACGGCAGCCCCCTGCGCGAGCTCGCGATCCGCACCCTCTTCTACGGCTCCGCCGCGCCCGGGGACGCCCTGCCGCCCGACACCATGAGGTCGGTGACGGGCACCCGGGCGGGGATCCCGGCCCCGGACGCCCTGAAGAACATCATGCTGCGGGTGGACCCGTCGCTCGCCCCCGACACGTTCGACTTCGCCGGGCAGGCCTACGACGCGGTCACCCTGCTCGCCCTCGCGGCCCAGACGGCCCACAGCGCGGAGGGCACCCGGCTCGCGGCCGCGATCCCCGACCTGCTCGCCGAGGGCGACGAGGCGGGCTCGTACGCCGAGGCGCGCACGCTCCAGCGAGACGGCGCCACGGCGCGCTACGTCGGCTTCTCCGGGCCGCTCGAGCTGGGGGAGGACGGCGACCCCGCGAGCGCGGAGATCACGACGGTCTCCTACGACGAGGCCAACACCGTGGCGAGCACCAACGACGTGACGGTCACCGTGTGAGGCCGCCCGACGCCGCCCGGCGCTCCCTGACGGGTCAGCGCGGCGGCAGCAGCATGGTCGAGACCATCACGGTCGACAGCAGCGTGCCCTCCGCGTCGGCGACCTCCACCTGGTAGGTCGCCAGGCGCCGGCCGCGGTGCACGGCGCGGCCGGTCGCGGTCACCGTGCCCGAGCGAGCCGAGCGGTGGTGCACGGCCGAGACGTGGGTCCCGACGGCCTGCGCGCCCTCCCCGTGCACCTCGCGGGCCAGCACGATCGCGGCGAAGGACGCGACCGTCTCCGCGAGCGCGATCGTCGCCCCGCCGTGCAGCAGCCCGGCCGGCTGGGTGTTGCCGGCGACGGGCATCGTCATCCGGCCGCCGTCCGCGTCGAGCGCGATCAGCTCCATGCCCATGCGCTCGCACAGGGTGCCCGCCATGAGCGCGCGCAGCTCGTCGGGGGAGAGGGGGAGTGCGTCCATGGGGCCAGCGTGTCACAGGTCCGTGGGAGACTGGCCCCCATGAGCGCACAGGACCCCGTGAGCGACCCGGCCCCCCTGACGAGCACCGATCCGGCCGCGGAGCCTGCCGACGTCCGCTTCCTCCTGATCGACGGCCACGCGATGGCCTTCCGCGCCTTCTTCGCCCTACCCGCGGACAGCTTCACCGACGGCCGCGGGCAGGCCACCAACGCGGTGTACGGCTTCGTCCGCATGCTCGTCAACGTCGTGCAGTCCGAGCAGCCCACGCACGTCGCCGTCGCCTTCGACCTGGCCGGCGGCACCTTCCGCGACCGCATCTACGACCAGTACAAGGGCGGCCGTGAGGAGACCCCCGCCCAGTTCATCGGGCAGATCGCGCTCATCGAGCAGGTGCTCGACGCGCTCGGCGTGACCTGGCTGACCGTCGAGGACTACGAGGCCGACGACATCATCGCGACCCTCGCGACCCGCACCGCGGCCGACGGCGGGAGCGCGCTCATCGTCTCGAGCGACCGCGACGCGATCCAGCTCGTGAACGACGCCGTGACCCTGCTCCAGCCCGTCAAGGGCATGACCGAGCTGCGCCGCATGACTCCCGCGGCCATCGAGGAGAAGTACCAGGTCCCGCCCGAGCGCTACCCCGATCTGGCGGCTCTCGTGGGCGAGACCGCCGACAACCTGCCCGGCGTGCCCGGCGTGGGCCCCAAGACCGCCGCGAAGTGGATCACCCGCTTCGGCGGCCTCGAGGGCGTGCTCGCCCACGCCGACGAGATCACCGGCAAGGCCGGCCAGGCGCTGCGGGACCACCGCGAGGACGTCGAGCGCAACCGCCGCATGAACGAGGCCGTGCGCGACCTCGACCTGCCCGCCGACCTCGCCCGGTACGGGCTCGGCCGCGGCGACACGATCGCGCTGGGCGGCATCTTCGACGACCTCGCCTTCGGTCCGACCATCCGCCGTGACATCCCCGCCGTGTTCCTCGCCCCGGGCGGCGCCTCCGCCGCCGAGCAGGGCACCGGCCCCGAGGGGCCCGACCCCGCCGACGTGCAGCGCCCCACGCCCGAGCAGGTCCCGGCCCTCCTGCGCGAGACCTTCGCCGACGGCGCCGCGCTCGACCTGCGCGGCTCGTGGGAGCTGGGGGAGGGCGACTGCGACCTGCTCGCCCTCGCGAGTGCCGACGACCTCGCCGTCATCGACCTCGTCGGGCTCGACGACGTGGCCGAACGGGCCGTGGCCGGATGGCTCGCCGACGCGTCGATCCCCAAGGTCGCCTACGACACCAAGCTCGCGGCGCACATGCTGGCCGGCCGCGCCCTCGAGGTCGCGGGCTGGCGCACCGACCTCGCGATCGCGGAGTTCCTGTGCCGCCCCGACCAGCGGCCCACGGACCTGCCCGGCCTCGCCCTGCGCCACCTCCAGGAGGACCTCGCGGCCTCGTCCGCCGCCGCCCAGCAGGAGCTCGACCTCGAGGGCGCCGACGAGGGCGCCGAGGCGGAGCGCTGGGCCCGCCGCGCCGACGCCGTGCGACGTCTCGAGCCGCTCCTGCGCGCCGATCTCGCCTCCCACACCGTCGAGGCCCTCCACGACGAGCTCGAGCTCCCGCTCGCCGGGGTCCTGGGACAGATGGAGCGCACCGGCATCGCCGTCGACGACGACGTGCTGGCCGAGCTCGACGCCCAGCACGCCCAGCAGCAGACCGACGTGGCCGAGTCCGCGTTCTCGCACATCGGCGGGGACCGCATCAACCTGGGCTCGCCCAAGCAGCTGCAGGAGGTCCTCTTCGAGCGCCTCGGCATGCCCCGCACGCGCCGCACCAAGACCGGGTACACGACCAACGCGGAGGCCCTCGAGGACCTCTTCGCCCAGACCAGCCATCCCTTCCTCGCCGACCTCCTGGCCCACCGCGACGTCACCAAGATGCGCCAGATCATCGAGACGCTGCGCCGCTCGATCTCCCCGGCGGGGCGGATCCACACCACCTTCCACCAGAACATCGCGGCCACCGGCCGGCTCTCCTCGAACAACCCGAACCTGCAGAACATCCCCGCGCGCACCGAGGAGGGGCGGCGCATCCGCTCGGCCTTCCGCACCTCGGAGGGCTACGAGGCGCTGCTCACGGCCGACTACTCGCAGATCGAGATGCGCATCATGGCGCACCTGTCCGAGGACGCCGGCCTGATCGAGGCGTTCCGCTCGGGCGAGGACCTCCACAACTTCGTGGCCTCGCGCGTCTTCGACGTCGAGCCCGACGCGGTCGACCCCGCGATGCGCTCGAAGACCAAGGCGGTCAGCTACGGGCTGGCCTACGGGCTGTCCGCCTTCGGCCTCTCCCGGCAGCTGCGCATCTCCCAGGCGGAGGCCACGGCCCTGCGCGACGGCTACTTCGAGCGTTTCGGCGGGGTGCGGGACTACCTGCGCTCGAGCGTCGAGAAGGCCCGCGAGACCGGCTACACCGAGACCATCCTGGGACGTCGGCGCTACCTGCCGGACCTCACGAGCGACAACCGCCAGCGCCGAGAGAACGCCGAGCGGGTGGCCCTGAACTCGCCGATCCAGGGCAGCGCCGCCGACATCATCAAGCTCGCGATGCTGCGCGTGGACGCGGCGCTGCGCGAGGCCGGCTGCACGTCGCGCGTGCTGCTGCAGGTCCACGACGAGCTCGTGGTCGACATCGCCCCCGGGGAGCTCGACGCGGTGCGCACCATCGTCGCCGAGGGCATGGGCTCAGCCTACGAGCTCTCGGTGCCGCTCTCGGTGGGCATGGGCGTGGGCCGCACCTGGCTCGACGCGGCCCACTGAGCCGGGGCCGCCGCCCGACACCGTGGCGCGATCTGCACGACCGCGGTCCGGGCCGGTGCTGGCGCCCGAGGAGAGATCCCGGTGGGGTGGAGGCAGGACAGATCAACGACCCCTCGCCGACCGCCCCGGCGCGGACGGAAGCTCCGGCGATGCGGACTACGGCTCGATCGGCCCCGGCTACGCGCGGTACCGACAGCCGGAGCCGGCATTCGTCGACGCCATCCGCGCCGCCCTCAGCGACGCACGGACCCTCGTCAACATCGGGGCCGGCGCCGGCTCGTACGAGCCCGACCACCTCGCGGTCACGGCGGTCGAGCCGAGCGCCGCGATGCGGGCCCAACGCCCTCCCGGGGCGGCACCGGTGGTCGACGCCGTCGCGGAGGACCTCCCGTTCGCCGACCGGGCCTTCGACGCCGCGCTCGCGTCGTTCACCCTGCACCAATGGCGGGACCTGCATCGCGGCCTGCGCGAGGTGCGCCGGGTGACCCGTGGGCCGATCGTGATCCTCACGTGCGACCCCGCCGCGCTCGAGCGCTCCTGGCTGGGCGACTACGCACCCGAGGTGATCGCCACGGAAGCCGGCCGCTACCCCGCGATCGCGGCGGTGCGGTCGGGCCTGGGCGGCACCGTGACGGTCCGACGGCTGCCGATCCCGCTGGGCTGCGTGGACGGCTTCTCGGAGGCCTACTACGGTCGCCCGGAAGCCCTCCTCGACCCCGGTGCACGTCGCGCGAACTCCGCATGGAGCTTCGTGGGCCGCGAGGTCGAGGTCCGCTTCGCACGCGCGCTGCGCGCGAATCTCGCCTCCGGGGCGTGGGACGACCGGTACGGGCACCTGCGGACCCTGCCGACGTTCGACGGCTCCCTCCGGTTCGTCGTGGGGCGCCCGTGAGCGGCGCGTGCGGACCGGACCGAGGGCCCGGGCTCGGCGGAGCGCGCACCGAGCGCGATCACCGCGTGGCCGTGCTCGTCCTCCCCGGCGCGAAGGCTCTCGACGTCGGCATCGCGGCGCACGTCTTCGCGAAACGGCCGAGCATGCCGTACGACGTGCGGGTCTGCGGCGAGCGGGCCGGCACGATCGACGGCTGGAACGGGCTCGCCTACGCCGTCGACCACGGCCTCGAGACCCTCGCCTGGGCGGACACCGTGCTCGTGCCGGGGCACCGGAACCCGGCCGACACCACCACGCCGCCCGGCGTGATCACCGCCCAGCGAGCGGCGCACGAGCGCGGCACACGGATCGCCGCCATCTCCACCGGCGCCTTCACCCTCGCCGCCGCCGGACTGCTCGACGGCCGTCGAGCCACGACGCACTGGCACTACACGAGGGTGCTCCGCGAGCAGCACCCGCGGGTCGACGTCGACGAGAACGTGCTCTTCGTCGACGCCGGTCAGGTCCTCACGAGCGCGGGTGCGGCGAGCGGCATCGACCTCTGCCGACACCTCCTCCGGCGGGACCACGGCGTCGCGCTCGCCAACCAGGTCGCACGACGGCTCGTGAGCGCCCCCTACCGCAGCGGCGGGCAGGCCCAGTACGTGCCCCGCAGCATCCCCGAGCCCCTGGGCGACGTCTTCGCGGCGACCCGCGCCTGGGCGCTCGAGCACCTCGACGACGACCTCACGCTCACCGCGCTCGCCCGCCAGGCGAACGTGTCTGCCCGCACCTTCTCGCGCCGCTTCGCCGCGGACACCGGCATCACCCCGATGCAGTGGGTGCTGCGGGCCCGCGTCGACCGCGCCCGCGAGCTCCTCGAACGCACCGACCTGGCCGTCACCCGGATAGCCGAGCTCACGGGCCTGCGCTCCGACACCAGCCTGCGCCGGCACTTCGGAGCGCTCCTCGGCACCTCGCCGAGCGCCTATCGCGCCGCCTTCCGGGAGTGAGCCGCCCCTCTGCGAGGTGGACCTGTTATGCTGGTGCGTATCTGTGCCCCGCCTGTCCGACGTCGGCTCCCCGCCGTCCTCTCGCACCACGTGGGCGCCCGGAGCCTCCCGCAGCTGCGGAGTGCCGCATGACCAGCAAGAACTGTTCCTACTCATAACTGTCCCGACGGAGTTCCGACCTACATGACCAGCGTGACCGACTCTTCCACGCCCCAGATCGCCATCAACGACATCGGCGACGCCGATGACCTCATGGCCGCGATCGACTCGACCATCAAGTACTTCAACGATGGCGACATCGTCGAGGGCACCGTGGTGAAGGTGGACCGTGACGAGGTGCTCCTCGACATCGGCTACAAGACCGAGGGCGTCATCCCCTCCCGCGAGCTGTCCATCAAGCACGACGTGGACCCCGGTGAGATCGTCGAGGTCGGCGACGAGGTCGAGGCCCTCGTCCTCCAGAAGGAGGACAAGGAAGGCCGTCTGATCCTGTCCAAGAAGCGCGCCCAGTACGAGCGCGCCTGGGGCACGATCGAGCAGATCAAGGAGGACGACGGCGTCGTCACCGGCACCGTCATCGAGGTCGTCAAGGGCGGTCTCATCGTCGACATCGGCCTACGCGGCTTCCTCCCGGCCTCCCTCGTGGAGATGCGCCGCGTCCGCGACCTCCAGCCCTACGTGGGCCAGGAGATCGAGGCCAAGATCATCGAGCTGGACAAGAACCGCAACAACGTGGTCCTCTCCCGCCGCGCCTACCTCGAGCAGACCCAGTCCGCCGTGCGCTCCGACTTCCTGCAGACCCTGCAGAAGGGCCAGGTCCGCGAGGGCGTCGTCTCCTCGATCGTCAACTTCGGTGCGTTCGTGGACCTCGGCGGCGTGGACGGCCTCGTGCACGTCTCCGAGCTGTCCTGGAAGCACATCGACCACCCGAGCGAGGTCGTCGAGGTCGGTCAGCCGGTCAAGGTCGAGGTCCTGGACGTCGACATGGACCGCGAGCGCGTCTCCCTGTCGCTGAAGGCGACCCAGGAGGACCCGTGGCAGCTGTTCGCGCGGACCCACGCGATCGGCCAGGTCGTGCCCGGCAAGGTCACCAAGCTCGTCCCGTTCGGCGCGTTCGTGCGCGTCGAGGACGGCATCGAGGGCCTCGTGCACATCTCCGAGCTCGCCCAGCGTCACGTGGATCTGCCCGAGCAGGTCGTCACGGTCGACCAGGACGTCTTCGTCAAGGTCATCGACATCGATCTCGAGCGTCGCCGCATCTCGCTGTCGCTCAAGCAGGCCAACGAGGGTGTCGACCCCGAGGGCGACGACACCACGTTCGACCCGGCCCTGTACGGCATGGCCGCCGAGTACGACGAGAACGGCGAGTACAAGTACCCCGAGGGCTTCGACCCGGAGACCAACGAGTGGCTCGAGGGCTACGAGACCCAGCGCGAGCAGTGGGAGGCGGAGTACGCCAAGGCGTACGAGCGCTGGACCCAGCACAAGGCGCAGGTCGCCGAGGCGATCCGGGCCGACGAGGAGTCCGCGACGTCGGGCAGCAGCTCGTCGACCTCGAACTCGGCGCCGTCGCAGGCCTCGTACCAGTCGACCTCCTCGGACGAGGGCACGCTGGCCTCCGACGAGGCGCTCGCGGCTCTGCGCGAGAAGCTCACCGGCAACGCCTGATCCGGCTCAGCCCCGACGGGGCGTCGTCCTTCCGAGGACGGCGCCCCGTCGCCGTCTGCGGGACCCCGAGGCCGACCGTGGTGCACACTGTGGACCATGAGCGAAACGTTCGACGACCGACCCGTCCACACCTGGCTCACCGACATGGACGGCGTGCTCGTCCACGAGCAGGCAGCGCTCCCCGGCGCCGCGGAGTTCATCGCGGCCCTCGAGCGCTGCGGCCGCCGCTACCTCGTGCTCACGAACAACTCGATCTTCACCCCGCGCGACCTGCGGGCCCGCCTCGCCCGCTCGGGCATCTCGCTGCCCGAGGAGGCGATCTGGACCAGCGCGCTGGCCACCGCGAAGTTCCTGTCCGAGCAGTCGCCGGGCGGCACCGCCTACGTGATCGGCGAGGCGGGCCTCACGAGCGCGATGCACGACGCTGGTTTCGTGCTGTCCGACGAGGACGTCGAGTTCGTCGTGCTGGGGGAGACCCGCAACTACTCCTTCGAGGCGATCGCCCGGGCCATCCGGCTGATAGGCCAGGGCGCCAAGTTCATCGCGACCAACCCCGACGTGACGGGCCCCTCGGCCGAGGGGCCGCTGCCCGCGACGGGCTCCGTGGCGGCGCTCATCACGGCCGCGACCGGGATCGACCCCTACTACGTGGGCAAGCCCAACCCCCTCATGATGCGCACGGCGCTCAACCGCATCGAGGCGCACTCGGAGTCGACCGTGATGATCGGTGACCGCATGGACACCGACGTGCGCTCGGGCCTCGAGGCCGGCATGCGCACCGTGCTCGTGCTCACCGGCTCCACCCAGAGCGGCGAGATCATGCGCTTCCCCTACCGCCCCAGCCTCGTGCTCGACGGGATCCAGGACGTCGTCGAGCTCGTCGAGCAGCTCACCCCGAACGAGGCCGAGGAGCTCGGGGAGGATTGAGCCGGCGCCCCGGACGCCCGCGCGGAGCCGGAAGGGGGCGTGAGAGAATCGCGACCATGCTCCGATGGCTCACCGCCGGGGAATCCCACGGCCCCTCCCTGATCGCGCTCCTCGACGGCGTGCCCGCCGGGATCGAGCTGACCACCGACGACCTGCGCGCCGTGCTCGCGCGCCGCCGCCTGGGCTACGGGCGCGGCGCCCGCCAGAAGTTCGAGCAGGACGTCGTGCGCATCGTCTCGGGCGTGCGCCACGGCGTGACCATGGGCTCGCCGCTCGCCGTCGAGATCGGCAACAGCGAATGGCCCAAGTGGGAGAAGGTGATGGCCGCCGACCCCGTCGCGCGCGGGGACCTGCTGGTCGACGCCGGCACGGGCGACGAACGCGAGATCGCCCGCAACCGCCCCCTGACGCGGCCGCGCCCCGGTCACGCCGACCTCGCGGGCATGCTCAAGTACGGCCTCGCCGAGGCCCGGCCCGTGCTCGAGCGCGCGAGCGCGCGCGAGACCGCGGCCCGGGTGGTCGCCGGCGGCATCGCCGCCGCGCTGCTCGAGCAGGCGGCCGGGGTCCGGCTCGTCTCGCACACCCTCGCCGTCGGCCCCGTGCGGGTGCCCGAGGACGCCGCCCTGCCCACCCCCGAGGACGCGGCCCGGCTCGACGAGGATCCCCTGCGCTGCTTCGACGCCGGGACCTCCCAGGCGATGGTCGCCGAGGTCGACGCCTGCCAGAAGGACGGCGACACCCTCGGCGGCGTGGTCGAGGTGCTCGCCTACGGCACGCCCGTGGGGCTCGGCTCGCACACTCAGTGGGACCGCCGCCTCGACGGCCGGCTGGCCCAGGCCGTCATGTCCATCCAGGCGATGAAGGGCGTCGAGATCGGCGACGGTTTCGCGACCGCCGCGCGTCGCGGCTCGCACGCCCACGACGAGATCGTGCCCACCGCCGGCGCGGGCTCCGCGGCGGGCACCACGCGCGTGTCCAACCGGGCGGGCGGCCTCGAGGGCGGCATGAGCAACGGCCAGGTGATCCGGGTGCGCGGCGCCCTCAAGCCCATCTCGACGGTCCCGCGCGCGCTGCGCACCGTGGACGTCGCCACCGGTGAGGCCGCGACCGCCAACCATCAGCGCTCCGACGTGTGCGCCGTCGCGCCCGCCGCCGTGATCGCCGAGGCGGTCGTGGCGCTCACGCTCGCCGACGCCCTGCTCGAGAAGGCCGGCGGGGACTCCGTCGCCGAGATCCGGCGTCACCTGGAGGCGACGGGCGCGCTGCAGGACGCCGCCCGCGGCGACAGCGCGCGGTGAGCGCCACCGAGCCCTCCCCGGCGGGCCTGCGGCCGCGCGCGATCCTGATCGGGCCGATGGCGGCCGGCAAGACGAGCGTGGGCCGGGCCCTCGCGCGGCTGTGGCACGTCCCGTTCGTCGACCTCGACCACGAGATCGAGGCGCGCCATGGACCCATCCCCGAGATCTTCGCCGCGCACGGCGAGAGCGGCTTCCGCGAGCGGGAGGCCGACGCCCTGGCCCAGCTGCTCGGGCGCCACGGCGGCGTGCTCTCGCTCGGCGGCGGCGCACCGCTCACGCCGCGCAGCGCGGCCTCGCTCGCCGGCCACCACGTCGTGCTCATCGAGATCGACGAGCACGCCGCCGCGTCCCGCCTGCGCGGCGGCGCCGGGCGCCCTCTGCTCGCCGGGGAGGACCCCGTGCTGCGATGGCGCACGATCACCGCGGCCCGGATGCCCGCCTATCGCGCCCTCGCCGTGCACACGGTCGACGGCGCCTCGAGCACGCCCGACGCCCTCGCCCGCTCCATCGCCGCAGCCCTCGACGACCCCCGGCAGATCCCGCAGGAGGATGCATGACCGCCACCACCATCACCGTCTCCACGCCCACCGGCTCCTACCCCGTGCTCGTCGGACGCGGTCTTCTCGCCGACGTGTCCGCCCACGTCCCGGAGCGGGCACGGCGGGTCGTGATCGTGCATCAGGCGCCGCTGCGGGACCTCGCGGGCCGGTTGCGCGAGACGATCGCGGCGAGCGGTTGCGAGGCCTTCGTCGCCGAGATCCCCGACGGCGAGGAGGCCAAGACCGCGCAGGTCGCGGGCTTCCTGTGGCAGGTGTGCGGACAGGCCGAGATCGGACGCAAGGACCTCGTGATCGGCTTCGGCGGGGGCGCCGCGACCGACCTCGCCGGCTTCGTCGCGGCCACCTGGCTGCGGGGCGTGGACGTGCTGCAGGTCCCCACCACGGTCGCCGCGATGGTCGACGCCGCGGTGGGCGGCAAGACGGGCATCAACACCGCCGAGGGCAAGAACCTGGTCGGCGCGTTCCATCCCCCGATCGCCGTGATCGCGGACCTCGACGTGCTCGGCGGCCTCGGCGCCCACGACGTCGCCGCGGGCCTCGCCGAGGCCGTCAAGGCCGGCTTCATCGCCGACGAGCGCATCCTCGAGATCGCCGAGGCCGACCCCGCCGCCCTGCTCGACGTCGGCAGCGACGCGTTCCGGGAGGTCGTCGAGCGCGCGATCGCCGTCAAGGCCGACGTCGTCTCCGAGGACCTCACGGAGTCCGACACCGGGCGGCGCGAGTTCCTCAACTACGGGCACACCCTCGGCCACGCCATCGAGCGCAACGAGCGCTACCAGTGGCGCCACGGCGCGGCCGTGTCCGTGGGCATGATGTTCGCCGCCGAGCTGTCGCACCTGGCCGGCAAGCTGCGCGAGACGGACGTCGACCGGCACCGGCGCATCCTCACCGCCCTCGGCCTGCCCACCACCTACCGCGACCGCCAGTGGCCCAAGCTCGAGGACGCGATGCGCCGCGACAAGAAGACGCGCGCCGGCATGCTGCGCTTCATCGTGCTCGACGCGATCGGGCGCCCGACCCGCCTCGAGGGCCCCGACCCCGCCCTCCTGCTCGCGGCCTACGACTCGATCACCGCGCACGACGGGGAACCCGGCGCCTGACGGCGGACCGGGGGAGCCTGCCGTGCCCGACGAGATCCACGAGCGCATCACGGGGCGCACCGAGCTGATCGCCCTGATCGCCGATCCCATCCGCCACAGCCGCAGCCCGCGCATGCACAACCTGGCCCTCGCGCACCTTGGGATCGACGCGGCCTACCTCGCCTTCGAGGTCGACGAGGACGGGCTCGCGGCCGCCGTCGCCGGACTCGCCGCACTCGGCGCGCGCGGCTTCAACGTGTCGATGCCCCACGAGATGTCGATCGTGCCGCTGCTCGACGAGATCTCCGACGCCGCGCGGCTGATCGGCGCGTGCAACACGGTCGTCCGCGTCGGCGGACGGCTGCGCGGCGAGAACACCGACGGCGTCGGCTACGTCGCCGCGCTGCGCGAACGGGGCGTGGAGGTCGCGGGCGCGACGCTCACCCTGCTCGGCGCGGGAGGGGCGGCGACCGCGATCGCCGTCCAGTGCGCTCTCGACGGCGCCCGGGCGATCCGGCTGTTCAACCGCCGGGACCGCTTCTTCGCGCACGGCGAGCAGATCGTGGCGACCGTGCGGGAGGGCACCGGCACCGACATCACGCTCCACGACCTCGAGGACCTCCCCGCGCTGCGCGCCGCCGTCGCCGAGTCCCACGTCCTGGCCAACGCGACCGAGGTCGGCATGGGCGCCCTCGCGCACCTGTCCCCGCTCCCGGACCCCGCCGTGCTGCGGCCGGACCTGTTCGTCTCCGACGTCGTCTACGCCCCGGAGCGCTCGCTCCTCCTGCGGCACGCCGAGGCCGCCGGCTGTCGCGTCATGAACGGACTGGGCATGATGTTCCATCAGGGCGCCGCCTCCTTCCGGCTGTGGACCGGACAGGAGATGCCGCTCGACGTGGTGCGCGCGCACATGGACGAGGAGGAGAGCCGATGACCGCCGGGAGCCTGACCGTGCGCGGCGTCGAGATCGGCGCCGGCCGGCCCGCGATCATCGTGCCCCTCACCTCCGCGGGCCCCGACGAGCTGCTCGACGACGCGGCCGCGCTCGCCGGCCGGCCCGTCGACCTCGTCGAATGGCGCATCGACCGCTTCGCGACGGACGTGACCGATCTCGGCGCCTACCGGGCCGCGGTCCTCGACGGGGCGCGGCGCGTCCGCTCCGTCCTCGACGCGGCCGCGCCGGAGGGCCCGGGCATGCCGCTCCTGCTCACGCTGCGCACCGCTGCCGAGGGCGGGGCCCGGGCCCTCGCCGACGACGACTACAGGGACCTGCTGGCCGCGCTCTGCGCGGCCCGCGTCGCCGACCTGATCGACGTCGAGGCCTTCCGCGACGAGCACGCGGTGCGCACGATCGTCTCCGCCGCGCACGCCGCGGGCGTCCTCGTCGTCGCCTCGAACCACGACTTCGAGGCGACCCCCGAGGAGGAGGAGATCGTGGCCCGGCTGCGGCGCATGCAGGAGCTCGGCGCCGACATCGCCAAGCTCGCGGCCATGCCGCGCGACCCCGCGGACGTGCTGACCCTGCTGCGCGCGACGTGGACCATGCACAGCCGCCACGCGACCGGACCCGTCATCACGATGAGCATGGGGCCCCTCGGCGCCGTCTCCCGCGTGAGCGGCGCGACCTTCGGCTCCGCCGCGACCTTCGGCACCGTCGGAGCCGCCTCCGCCCCCGGGCAGATCGACGTCGACGCGCTCGCGGCGGCACTCGACGCCCTGCAGCCCTGACGGACCGCCGGACCAGCCCGCCTCAGGAGCGGTCGGGGCGCTCGGGCGACGGCGTGCCGAGGCCCGGATCGAGCAGGCCCTCGCCCGAGCCGTCGGCGCCGGCCCAGTCGTCGGCGGTGTCGTCGAGCGCGCCCGTGTCCCGCGCGAGATCGTCGCGCTCACCGGCATCGGCGACGGCCGGAAGCCCCGAGGTCTCGGTCGCGACCCGGCGGCGCTCGCTGCGCCGCACGCGCCGCACGAGCGCCTTCATCTGGGTCGCCGAGAGCGTCACCTGCCACTCCTGGTGGCGGGGCAGGCCCCACTGCCGCCACGCCGAGACGAGCGCGAGGCCCGAGCCGAGGGCGACCGCCACCAGGATCGTCCACGCCGGCAGCCGCAGGGCCAGGGTCGCCCAGGTCGCGATCGCCGTGACGAGCGCCGTCGTCGCGTACAGGGGGCTGCCGCCGAAGATGGCGGGGATGCGCCCGACCATGACGTCGCGGATCGCGCCGCCGCCGACCGCCGAGACGACGCCCAGCAGCACGGCCGGGAGCACGTCGAGCCCCGCGGTGAGCGACTTCGCCGTGCCGGAGGCGGCCCACAGCCCCAGGGCGAGGGCGTCGAGCACCGTCATCGCGCGCCGCAGGCTGCGGCCCTCGGCCGCCACGACGTACGAGAACGCTGCCCCGCTCAGGGCGCACACGAGGTACCACGGGCCCGAGAACGCCGCGGGCACGGCCTGGTCGAGGATGAGATCGCGCAGGATCCCGCCGCCCAGACCGGACACGATGCCGATCACGGCGAAGCCGACCGCGTCGAAGCGCAGCCGGCTCGCGAGCGCGCCGCCCGTGATCCCCATGACCACGACGCCGATCAGGTCGAGGGCGCGCAGGAGGTCGTTGTCGGCCAGCAGCTGATCGGGCGTCACGGCTCCCGAGCCTAGTGGCCGCGCCACGGCGGCGGCCCGCCTTCCTAGACTGCGGGGATGGACCTCACGCGGATCGGCCTGACGGGCGGCATCGGAGCCGGCAAGTCGACGGTCGCGGACATCTGGCGCGCCGACGGCGTGCCCGTGATCGACCTCGACGCGCACTCGCGGGCGGTGCTCGACGTGCCCGGTCCCGGCGTCGAGGAGGCCGTCGCGCGTTTCGGCGAGGAGTTCCGCCTGCCCACCGGCACGATCGACCGCGGCGCCCTGGCCGCGCTCGTGTTCGCCGACGCCGCGGCCCGCGCCGATCTCGAGGCCATCGTGCTGTCCCGTGTCGACGACGCCGTCGCCGCCGAGGAGCGCGCCGCCCGCGCCGCCGGCCACGCGGTCGTGGTGCACGACAGCCCGCTGCTGCTCGAGAAGGAGCGCGACGGCGACTACGACGCCGTGGTCGGGGTGCTCGCGCCGCGCCGCGAGCGCATCGCGCGCGTGGTGCGCGACCGCGGCCGCACCGTCGAGTACGTGGCCGGGGTGCTCGCGGCGCAGGCGAGCGACCTCGAGCGCATCCGGCGCTGCGACCGCCTGATCCTCAACAACGCGGGGCGCACGGTGCTGGGGGAGCGGGCTCGCCGCGCCCTCGCGGCCGCGCTCGCCGAGCTTGCGCCCTGAGCGGAGCAGCGGCTCGACCGTCGGGGGTGGGACGTAGGCTCGGCACCATGCGCCCCGTCACCGACATCCCTCGCTCCTCGATCCCCTTCGAGGTGGTCTCGGAGTACCAGCCCTCGGGGGACCAGCCCCAGGCCATCGCGGAGCTCGCCCAGCGGATCCAGGACGGCGAGCGCGACGTGGTGCTGCTCGGCGCGACCGGCACCGGCAAGAGCGCGACCACCGCGTGGCTGATCGAGAAGCTGCAGCGGCCGACCCTCGTGATGGCGCACAACAAGACCCTCGCCGCACAGCTCGCGAGCGAGTTCCGGGAGCTCCTGCCGCACAACGCGGTCGAGTACTTCGTCTCGTACTACGACTACTACCAGCCCGAGGCGTACGTGCCGCAGTCGGACACCTACATCGAGAAGGACTCGGCCATCAACGCCGAGGTCGAGAGGCTGCGCCACAGCGCGACGAACTCGCTGCTCACCCGGCGCGACACGATCGTCGTCTCCTCGGTCAGCTGCATCTTCGGCCTGGGCACGCCGCAGGAGTACGTCGACCGCATGGAGCTGCTCACGGTCGGCGACCAGGTCGACCGCGACGACCTGCTGCGCCGCTTCGTGGACATGCAGTACGACCGCAACGACACGTCCTTCGTGCGCGGCACCTTCCGGGTGCGCGGGGACACCGTCGAGATCATCCCCATGTACGAGGAGCTCGCGATCCGCATCGAGTTCTTCGGCGACGAGATCGACGCGCTCTACACGCTGCACCCGGTGACCGGCGAGGTGATCCGGGCCGAGGAGCAGATCCACATCTTCCCCGCCTCGCACTACGTGGCCGGCCCCGAGCGGCTGGCCCGCGCGATCGACTCGATCGAGTCGGAGCTGGGGGAGCGCCTGACCGAGCTCGAGAGCCAGAACAAGCTGCTCGAGGCGCAGCGCCTGCGCATGCGCACCACCCACGACCTCGAGATGCTGCGCCAGATGGGCACCACCAACGGCGTCGAGAACTACTCGCGCCACCTCGACGGGCGCGGGCCGGGCACGCCGCCCAACACGCTCCTGGACTACTTCCCCGAGGACTTCCTGCTCGTGCTCGACGAGTCCCACGTGACGGTCCCGCAGATCGGCGCGATGTACGAGGGGGACCGCTCGCGCAAGCGCACGCTCGTCGACTTCGGCTTCCGCCTCCCGTCGGCGCTCGACAACCGTCCTCTCACGTTCTCGGAGTTCACCGAGCGCGTGGGACAGACGGTCTACCTCTCGGCGACGCCCGCCGCGTACGAGCTCGAGCGCTCCGACGGGGTGGTCGAGCAGATCATCCGCCCCACCGGCCTGATCGACCCCGAGGTCATCGTCAAGCCGGTCAAGGGTCAGATCGACGACCTGCGCGCCGAGATCGCCACCCGGGTCGAGCGCGACGAGCGCGTGCTCGTGACCACCCTGACCAAGCGCATGGCCGAGGACCTCACCGACTACCTGCTCGACAACGGGGTGCGCGTGCAGTACCTCCACTCCGACGTCGACACCCTGCGTCGCGTCGAGCTGCTGCGCTCCCTGCGCCTGGGCGAGTTCGACGTGCTCGTCGGCATCAACCTGCTGCGCGAGGGCCTCGACCTGCCCGAGGTGTCCCTCGTGGCGATCCTCGACGCCGACAAGGAGGGCTTCCTGCGCTCGCGCACGTCGCTCATCCAGACGATCGGCCGCGCGGCCCGCAACGTCTCCGGCCAGGTGCACATGTACGCCGACACCGTCACCGACTCGATGCGGGACGCGATCGACGAGACCAACCGCCGCCGCGAGAAGCAGATCGCCTACAACACCGAGCACGGGATCGACCCGACGCCGCTGCGCAAGAAGATCGCCGACGTCACGGACATGCTCGCCCGCGAGGACATCGACACCGAGACCCTCATGGCCACGGACTACCGCTCCGGGAAGGACCGCGTGGCGCGGGATCGGGCACGGGCGCAGGTGCTCGACAACGTCGGCTCCCGCACCGTGGACCTCGGGGACGACCCGGTGGGTGCGCTCACCGCGATGATCGACGAGATGACGGCCCAGATGCACGCGGCCGCCGAGAACCTGCAGTTCGAGGTCGCGGCGCGGCTGCGCGACGAGGTGGGGGAGCTGAAGAAGGAGCTGCGGCAGGTCCAGGGCGGCGGCGCCTGACCCGAACCCTTCCGCCGGCGGGGTGAGCCGGCCGGGATGGCCGGACGGGTCAGCCGATCCGGTCCAGCAGCGTTGTCATGTCGGCGACCACGGCGTCGGTCTCGACCGGGTCGAAGTCCTCCGTCGAGGAGTCGGTGAACAGGTGGCCCGATCCCGGGTGCACGGCCACGACCACCTCGGGGTGGGCGGCGCTCCACGCACGGGCCGCGTCGAGATCGCCCTCCTCGACGAAGAACGGATCCTCCGCCGCGCCGTGGACGTGCACCGGAACCCCCGCCGGCAGCGTGCCGTCCAGCTGCTCCGGGTCGATGAACGCGTGCAGGAGGATCCCGGCGCGCACCCCCGGCACGGTCTGCAGGACCGTCTGGGCGGGCATGGCGCCGAGGGAGAGCCCGCCGACGGCGTCGGTCGGGTGCTCGGCGAAGGCGGCGACGCCCCGCGCGGTGACCGCGTCGAACCCGAGGGACTGCACGTGGGTGAAGCCCTCCTCGATCGAGGCGAAGGTGCGCCCGTCGAACAGGTCCGGGGTGCGGACCTCGTGGCCCGCCGCCCGCAGGCGCTCGGCGAGCTCGCGCACGCCCGGGGTGAGGCCGCGGACGTGATGGAACAGGGTGAGGGAGCTCATGGGCGGCACGCTACCCCGAGATGACGACGAGCGGCGGGCGCCCCGCTCAGCAATACCTACTTCGCCGTACCCCGCTCGGAGACCGTGAGCTCGAGCGGGAAGTCGACCTCCGAGCCCGGGAACAGGAGCCGGCCCGCGGCCTCGGCCGCCGCGCGGATGGCATCGGCGGCGGAGTCGGCCTGCTCGGCGGGCGCGTGGACCAGCACCTCGTCGTGCAGGAAGTGCACGAGGTGCGCGCGGCGTGAGAACACGGGCCCCGATGCGGTCGCCGCATGCTCGGCGGCCGCCTCGGGAAGCGCCGCGAGCCGGGCACGGAGCAGCGCCATCCAGGACAGGGCCCACTCGGCGGCGGTGCCCTGGACCACGAAGTTGCGGGTGAAGCGGCCACGGTCCCGCGCGATGCGCCGCGCGCGCTCGCCCTCGCCCGGGGCGGCGTCGGCGCCGTGCGCGCTCGCCTGGAATGCGGACCACTCCGGCGGGGGCGGGGGAGAGGAGCGCCCGAGCAGCGTGGTGACCGTTCCGCCGCGCTCTCCCGCTGCGGCCGCTCTGTCGACCAGGCCCATCGCCGCGGGGAAGGTGGAGCGCAGGCGCGCGACCACCCGGCCGGCATCGCCGCTGGTGCCGCCGTACAGCGCGCCGAGCACGCCCACCTTGGCCTCCTGGCGCGTGGCCACGACCCCTTCCTCGACGATCACGGCGTACAGGTCGCGCCCGGCGCCGGCCTGCGCCATCGCGGCATCCCCCGACATCGCGGCGAGGACCCGCGGCTCGAGCTGGGAGACGTCGGCGGCGACGAGCACCCAGCCGGGGTCGGCACACACGGCCGGGCGCAGGCGCCGGGGGATCTGCAGCGCGCCGCCGCCGCTCGAGGCCCAGCGGCCCGTCACGACGCCGCCCGGCACGTACACGGGGCGGTAGCGCCCCTCGTGCACCCACTCGTCGATCCACGCCCACCCGTTGGCGGTGAGCAGGCGCGACATCGCCTTGTAGCGCAGGAGGGGATCGATCGCAGGATGCTCGATGCCGGTCAGCTCCCACTTCGAGGTGGAGGCGACGTCGATGCCCGCACGGTGCAGGGCGCGCAGGAGCCGCGGCGGGGAGTCGAGCGGCACCAGGGGGTCGCCGAGCGCGGCGCGGACCTCGGCGCCGACCTCCGCCATGCGCGCGGGCGCCTGGCCTGGCGAGGGCCGCGGGCCGAGCAAATCGGTGAGGATCCTGTCGTGCTCGGCGACGTCCCACGGGATCCCGGCGGCGCGCATCTCCGCGGCCACGAGCGCGCCGGCCGACTCGGCGGCGACCAGCAGTCGCAGGCGCGACGGGTCGGCGGAGCCGTCGATCGCGGCGCTCTGGCGGGCGAGCTCGGCGAGAGCCTCGCCGGCATCGTCCGGCACCCCGCCCGCGGGCGCGCTGTCGAGGTCGAACAACGTCGCCCCCGACTCGCCGGCCGGAGCCGTTCCGGCGGCCGGGTCGAGCGGGACCGACCAGCCGTCGGCCGCGCGCAGCGGCGTCGTGTCGGCCACGAGCTCGGAGTTCGCGAGGATCGCATGGGCGAGCCGCAGATCGTGGCAGCGCCCGATCCGCACGCCGGCGCCGAGCAGGGCGTCGTACCGGGCGGGGGTGTCGGGCAGCACCCAACGGGGCGCGTGGTCCGCCTCGAGCTCGGCGACGCGGTCGGGGAGATCGGCGGGCTCGACGGATTCGGGCGGGCCGTCCCCGAGCGGGGCGCCGGCCTCATCGAGCGGCACGATCACCGGGTGCCCGTCGGCCTCGCGGGCGAGGAGGACGGAGCGCGGCATGGGGAGAATCCTAGGGAAGGTGCGGGAGGTGGCGAGCATTGCTCCGTCAGCTCTGCCGCTGTACAGTTTTCTGTACACCAAGCCGCTTCTGGCGGCCGAGTTCCACCGGAGGCGCACCATGAAGACGCTCAGCTACACGGAATCTCGCGCACGGTACGCCGAGGTCCTGGACGGCGTCGTCGCGGACCGTGAGGAAGTGGTCATCACGCGCGCCGGGCACGAGCCCGTCGTCATCGTGTCCCTCGACGACTACGAGTCCCTGCGCGAGACGGCGTATCTGATGCGGTCGCCCGCCAACGCCCGCCGCCTGCTGGATGCCATGGAGCAGCTCGAGGGCGGCCGCGGGGCGCGTCACGAGCTCGTCGACGTCGATGGCGACGCGTGAGGTGCTCCTCGTCTGGAGCTCGAGCGCCTGGGACGACTACCTCTGGTGGCAGTCGCAGGATCGCAAGACCCTGCGGCGGATCAACACGCTCATCCAGGACATCTCCCGCAACGGCCACGACGGCATCGGCAAGCCCGAGGCCCTGAAGCATGACTTCGCGGGCTATTGGTCCCGCCGCATCACCGACGAGCACCGCCTCGTCTACAAGATCGAAGGCGACGAGGTGCGCATCGCGGCGTGCCGGTACCACTACCGCTGACCGGTCGACGCGCCGTCCCGCCGCGCCCGCTCACGAGCGGGGCGACGGCATCCACACCTCGGACTCGGAGTCGGCGGGGTAGTAGTGCCCGCCGGGGATGGTCTGCAGCTCGATGAGCATCCCCCAGGGCGCCTCGACGTAGACCGAGCCGTTGCCCTCGGTGTCCTCGTGCCGGCTGTTGCCGTGCACCTCCGAGAGTGCCCTGCCGCCGGCGGCGACCAGGCGCGCGAGCGAGCCCTCGATGTCGTCGCAGTACAGCGAGATGTGGTTGAGGCCGAGGTCGGCGAGACCGGAGGCGGGGCGCTGCTCTCCGGAGATCTCGAAGACCTCGAGCCCCGGGCCCTCGCCGATCACGAACATGCGCTGGCGGTGGATGGCAGCCCCGCGCGGGAGGCCGAGCTGGCGCTCCACCTCCGGCCCGGAACGGGGCTCGTCGTCGGGCGTGAGCCCGTCGTACGCCACCTGGGCGCCCAGGCCCTCCTCAGGAAGCGGGTCGCTTCCTCGAGGTCGGGGACGGTGACGCCGATGTGCTGGATGCCGCGGGGCAGGGCGGTGTGCTCGGTCGTGTTCTCGACCGTGTTCTCGGTCATGCGCCCAGCGTAGGACCACCCGGGTCAGAAGGAAGGGGGAGCCCTCGGCTCACCAGCCCCGCTCGCGCCAGGCGGGCACGTGGGGGCGCTCGGCGCCGAGCGTGGTGTCGGCGCCATGGCCGGGGTAGACCCAGGTCTCGTCGGGCAGGCGATCGAAGATCCGGTGCTCGACGTCGTCGATCAGCTGGGCGAAGCGGTCCGCGTCGCCCTTGGTCGCGCCGACGCCGCCCGGGAACAGGGAGTCGCCCGTGAACAGGTGGTCGCCGTCGTCCCCGCCGCGCCACAGCAGGGCGATCGAGCCGGGCGTGTGGCCGCGCAGGCCGATCACCTCGAGGTCGTGCACGCCCACACGGATCACGTCGCCGTCGGACAGCGGCGTGCCGGTCTCCACCTGGGTCTGCTCCTCGATCACGGCGACGTCGTCGGCCCCCGCGGCCGTGCGCGCGCCGGTCTGGCGCACCACCGCGGCGAGCGCGCCGACGTGGTCGTGGTGGGAGTGCGTGGTCACGACGGTGTCCAGCCGCGAGGCGGGGGAGCCCTCGCGCACCAGGCGCATGAGGCGCGGGGCGTCGGCCGCCGCGTCGATGAGCATCTGCGCGCCCGAGCAGCGGCACGTGAGGAGGTAGGCGTTGTTGTCCATCGAGCCGACCGACGCCTTGCGGATCACGAGCGAGGGAAGCACCCGCGCGTCGCTCGCGCCGCCCTCGGCGACGTCGCCGGTGTAGCCCTCGGGGCCGACCGACCCAGCGGTCGGCGCGTCGGTGCGTGCGTCGGTGGAGGCGTCGTCCGATGCGGCGCCGCGTGCAGTCCGGTCCTCGTCCATCGGGCCAGTCTGGCAGGTCCGGTGCGCACACGGCGCTGCACCGGGGCGCGCGGCGTTCGCTCCCCGCGGAGTGCGCGGATCGTCACGGCGGACTGTCGGGACGCCCCCGTACGATGGCGCGGTGAGTGAAACCCTGGTCGTCCGCGGTGCGCGCGAGCACAATCTGAAGAACGTCGACATCGAGATCCCCCGCGACAAGCTGGTGGTGTTCTCGGGCCTCTCCGGCTCGGGCAAGTCGTCCCTCGCGTTCGACACGATCTTCGCGGAGGGCCAGCGGCGCTACGTCGAGTCGCTCTCGGCCTACGCCCGCCAGTTCCTGGGCCAGATGGACAAGCCGTCGGTCGACTTCATCGAGGGCCTCTCGCCCGCGGTCTCGATCGACCAGAAGTCCACGAACCGCAACCCGCGCTCCACCGTCGGCACCATCACCGAGGTGTACGACTACCTGCGCCTGCTGTTCTCCCGCACCGGCACCCAGCACTGCCCCGTGTGCGGCGAGGTGGTCGCGAGCCAGAGCCCCCAGCAGATCGTCGACAACCTGCTCGGGCTCGAGGAGGGCACGCGCTTCCAGATCCTGGCGCCCGTGGTGCGCGGCCGCAAGGGCGAGCACGCCGACCTCCTGAGCTCGCTGCGCTCCCAGGGCTACGCCCGCGCCCGCATCGACGGGCAGGTGCGCCGCCTCGACGAGGAGATCGATCTCGACAAGAAGTTCAAGCACACGATCGAGGTGGTCATCGACCGCCTCGCGGCCAAGTCCGATGCGCGGCGCCGCCTGACCGACTCCGTCGAGACCGCCCTGCGCCTGGCCGAGGGCCTCATGATCGCGGACTTCGTGGACCGCGAGGAGGGCGCCGAGGACCGCGAGCGCCGCTACTCCGAGAAGCGCGCGTGCCCCAACGACCACCCGCTCGCGCTGGACGACATCGAGCCCCGCTCGTTCTCCTTCAACGCCCCCTACGGCGCGTGCCCCGAGTGCACCGGCATCGGCATGCGCCTCGAGGTCGACCCCGAGCTCGTGGTCCCCGACGAGGACCTCACGCTCGCCGAGGGCGCGATCGCCCCGTGGACCATGGGCCACGCCGACTACCACCAGCAGGTGATGACGGGCCTCGCGGAGGACCTCGCGTTCTCGATGGACACCCCGTGGCGGGCTCTGCCCCAGCGCGCCAAGGACGCCCTGCTCAACGGCAAGGACCACAAGGTCCACGTGCGCTACCGCAACCGCTTCGGGCGGGAGCGCACGTACTCCACGGGCTTCGAGGGCGTGCTGCACTACCTCCAGCGCCGCCACGAGGACACGGAGTCCGACTGGGCCAAGGAGCGCTACGAGCAGTTCATGCGCGAGGTCCCGTGCCCCGCGTGCCGCGGGGCGCGCCTGCGCCCCGAGATCCTCGCGGTCACCGTGGGCGGGCGCAGCATCGCCGAGGTGTGCGACATGTCGATCTCCCACGCCGCCGAGTTCCTCGGCGCGCTCGAGCTCGGCGAGCGCGAGCGCCAGATCGCCGCGGAGGTGCTGCGCGAGATCCAGGCGCGCCTGGGCTTCCTGCTCGACGTCGGCCTGGACTACCTGAACCTCGGCCGCGCCGCAGGCACCCTCTCGGGCGGCGAGGCGCAGCGCATCCGCCTGGCCACGCAGATCGGCTCGGGCCTCGTGGGCGTGCTCTACGTGCTCGACGAGCCGTCGATCGGCCTTCACCAGCGGGACAACGAGCGCCTCATCTCCACCCTCACGCGCCTGCGCGACCTCGGCAACACGCTCATCGTCGTCGAGCACGACGAGGACACCCTGAACGCCGCCGACTGGGTCGTGGACATCGGCCCCCTCGCCGGCGAGCACGGGGGAGAGGTCATCCACTCGGGCTCCGTCGAGGGGCTCAAGACCAATCCGCGCTCGCTCACCGGGCGCTACCTCGCCGGCGAGCTGGCGATCCCCGTCCCGCCGGTGCGCCGCCCGCTGGATGACGAGCGCACCCTCACGGTCGTCGGCCCGCGGGAGAACAACCTCACGGGCATGGACGTCGACTTCCCGCTCGGCACCTTCACGGCGGTCACCGGCGTCTCGGGCTCGGGCAAGTCCACGCTCGTCAACGACATCCTGTACCAGGTGCTCGCGCGCGACCTCAACCGCGCCCGCGTCGTCCCGGGCCGCCACAAGCGTGTGACCGGCCTCGAGCATCTCGACAAGGTGGTCCACGTCGATCAGTCGCCGATCGGCCGCACCCCGCGCTCGAACCCCGCGACGTACACGGGCGTGTGGGACCGCGTCCGCACCCTGTTCGCCCAGACCACCGAGGCCAAGGTGCGCGGGTACAAGGCGGGTCGCTTCTCCTTCAACGTCAAGGGCGGCCGCTGCGAGGCGTGCTCGGGCGACGGCACCATCAAGATCGAGATGAACTTCCTGCCGGACGTCTACGTCCAGTGCGAGGTCTGCCACGGCGCCCGCTACAACCGGGAGACCCTCGAGGTCCACTTCAAGGGCAAGAACGTGGCCGAGGTGCTCGACATGCCGATCGACGAGGCCGTCGAGTTCTTCGAGGCGGTCCCCGCGATCCACCGTCAGCTCCAGACCCTGTGCGACGTGGGCCTCGGCTACGTGCGCCTGGGCCAGAGCGCCCCGACCCTCTCGGGCGGCGAGGCCCAGCGCGTCAAGCTCGCCTCGGAGCTGCACAAGCGCTCCGCGGGCCGTACCGTGTACGTGCTCGACGAGCCCACCACGGGCCTCCACTTCGAGGACGTGCGCAAGCTGCTCGACGTGCTGCAGGGGCTCGTGGACAAGGGCAACACCGTCATCGTCATCGAGCACAACCTCGACGTCATCAAGAGCGCCGACCACGTGATCGACCTCGGGCCCGAGGGCGGCAGCGGCGGCGGCCGGGTGGTCGCGACCGGCACCCCGGAGCAGATCGCCGCGTGCGCCGCCTCGCACACCGGGCGCTTCCTCGCGCCCGTGCTCGCGGTTGCCGCCTCGTCCACGCCCACGCGGAAGGCACCCGTGGGCACGGGGGCCTGAGCCATGGCCGATCCCGCCACCTACCGCCCGGCCCCGGGGACCATCCCCACCCGGCCGGGCGTGTACCGCTTCCGCGACGCGGACTCGCGGGTCATCTACGTGGGCAAGGCCAAGAACCTCCGGGCCCGGCTGTCCAACTACTTCCAGGACGTCGCGAACCTGCACCCGCGCACGCGCCGCATGGTCACGACCGCCTCCTCGGTCGAGTGGACGGTCGTCACGAGCGAGGTCGAGGCCCTCACGCTCGAGTACACGTGGATCAAGGAGTTCGACCCGCGGTTCAACGTCAAGTTCCGCGACGACAAGTCCTACCCGTACCTCGCCGTCACGATGGCCGAGCGCTATCCGCGGATCCACGTGACCCGGCGGGCCAAGCTCAAGGGCGACCGCTACTTCGGGCCGTACACGCACGTGTGGGCGATCCGCGAGACCGTGGACCTGCTGCTGCGCGTGTTCCCCGTGCGCACGTGCAGCGCGGGCGTGTTCCGCCGCGCCGAACGCTCGGGCCGGCCCTGCCTGCTCGGCTTCATCGGGAAGTGCTCGGCGCCCTGCACGGGCGAGATCTCCGAGGAGGACCACCGCGCCCTCGCCGAGCAGTTCTGCGACTTCATGGCCGGCAACACGGCGAAGTACACGCGCGAGATCGAGCGGCGGATGCGGGAGGCCTCGGCCGCGATGGACTACGAGACCGCCGCGCGCCTGCGCGACGACCTCGGCGCTCTCACCAAGGTCATGGAGCGCAACTCCGTGGTCCTCTCGGACTCGACGGACGCCGACCTGATCGGCCTGGCCCAGGACGACCTCGAGGCCGCGGTCCAGGTCTTCCACGTGCGCGGCGGCCGGATCCGCGGCCAGCGCGGCTGGACCGCCGAGATCCTCGACGAGTCCACCACCGCCGACCTCGTCGAGCGGGCCCTGACCACCCTGTACGCCGACGCCGCCGAGGGCGCGACCGGCGTCCCGCACGAGGTGCTCGTGCCCACCATGCCCACCGACGTCGAGGACGTGCGCGCCCTGCTGGGCCGCGCCGTGGACCTCCGGGTGCCCCAGCGCGGCGAGAAGAAGGAGCTGCTGGACACCGTCACCACCAACGCGCAGGAGGCCCTGCGGCTGCACCGGCTGCGCCGCGCCGGGGACCTCACGGCGCGCTCGAAGGCGCTCGAGGACCTCGGCGAGGCCCTCGAGCTCGACGAGCCGCCCCTGCGCATCGAGTGCTTCGACATCTCCCACTCCCAGGGCACCAACGTGGTCGGCTCCCAGGTGGTGTTCGAGGACGGCCTGCCCCGCAAGAGCGAGTACCGCCGCTACGCCGTGCACGGCGAGGCCGCGCGCGACGACACCGCCTCCATGTACGACGTCATCGCGCGCCGTCTCGAGAAGCACCTGCACCCGCCCGAGGCGACCGACGAGGACGCCCGCCGCTTCGCGTACCCGCCCGCCCTGATCCTCGTCGACGGCGGCCCGCCCCAGGTCGCCGCGGCCCAGCGCGCCATGGACGACAAGGGCGTGACCGACATCGCGCTCGCGGGCATCGCCAAGCGCCTCGAGGAGATCTGGCTGCCCGGCGAGGAGCACCCCGTGATCCTGCCCCGCACGAGCGAGGCCCTGTTCCTCGTGCAGCGCCTGCGCGACGAGGCGCACCGCTTCGCGATCACCTACCACCGCTCCAAGCGCGGGCGCGCGATGCACGAGAGCGCCCTCGACGCGGTGCCCGGCCTCGGCCCCGCCCGGCGCCGTGCCCTGCTCGACCGCTTCGTGACCGTGCGCGCGATCCGCGAGGCCGGCGAGGACGAGCTCGTCGAGGTCCCGGGGATCGGCCCCGCGCTCGCGGCGCAGATCCACTCGGCACTACAATCCGATACGCCCGACCCGGCCGTCGACATGGCGACCGGCGAGATCCTCGACTGACCTCCGCGTCCGAAGGAAGGAGCACCCACGATGGGCACCGACCCCGCCTCCGGCCCCGCGGCTCCCGAGGCCACGAGCCCCGGCGAGATCATCATCATCACGGGCCTGGCCGGCGCCGGGCGCGAGACCGCCGCGCATGCGCTCGAGGACCTCGGCTGGTACGTCGTCTACAACATCGCGCCGCAGCTGATCCGCACCCTGTACGACCTCCAGGCGCAGACCGAGGGCCACCCCCCGCGCTTCGCCGTCGTCGTCGACCCCCGCTCCGGCCCCCTGTTCTCCGAGCTGTACGACGTGGTCCGCCAGCTGCGCGCCGCCGAGCTGCGTCCCCGGCTGGTCATGCTGACCGCCGACGAGGACACCCTCGTGCGCCGCTTCGACTCGGTGCGACGCCCCCACCCGCTGCAGGGCGAGGAGGGCGTGCTCGAGGGCATCCGCCGCGAGCGCGAGCAGCTGGCCCCGTACCGCCGCCTCGCCGACGTCGTGATCGACACCTCCCCGCTCAACGTGCACCAGCTCACGATGAAGATGCGCTCGCTGTTCGGGACCTCCGAGGAGCAGGCGCTCACCGTCAACGTGCTGTCCTTCGGCTTCAAGTACGGCATCCCGATCGAGGCCGACCACGTCTCGGACGTGCGCTTCATCCCCAACCCGTACTGGGTGCCCGAGCTGCGGCCCCTGCGCGGCACCGACGAGCCCGTCGCGTCGTTCGTGCTCGGCGACGCCAACGCGCAGGAGTTCGTCGAGAAGTACATCGAGATGATCACGCCCGTGCTGCGCGGCTACACGCACGAGAACAAGAACTTCACGACGCTCGCGATCGGCTGCACGGGCGGCAAGCACCGCAGCGTCGCCGTCGCCGAGCGCATCGCCGACGAGCTGCGCCGCATGGGCCACCCCGTCCGGGTGCGCCACCGGGATCTGGGACGCGAATGACGTCACGGATCCCCGCCCGCATCGGCCACCCGCGCCCGCGCCCCTCGTCCCCCTACGCCGCCGTCGGCGCCGAGGGGGGACTGTCGGTCGTCGCCCTCGGCGGCGGCCACGGCCTCGCCGCGAACCTGCGCGCGCTGCGCCATCTCGCCGACGAGCTCACCGCCGTCGTCACCGTCGCCGACAACGGCGGCTCCTCCGGCCGGATCCGCGCCGAGATGCCCGTGCTGCCGCCCGGGGACCTGCGCATGGCCCTCGCCGCCCTGTGCGAGGACTCCGACTGGGGCGCCGTGTGGCGCGACGTCGTCCAGCACCGCTTCCGGACCGACGGCGAGCTCGACGGCCACGCCCTCGGCAACCTCCTGATCGTCACCCTGTGGCAGATCCTCGGCGACCCGGTCGCGGGGCTCGACAAGGTCGGCGAGCTGCTCGGCGCCCGCGGCCGCGTGCTGCCGATGGCGCTCGAGCCGCTCGACATCGAGGCCCGCGTGGTCGGCGCCGACGGCGTCGGCCGCCTGGTGCGCGGCCAGGCCGAGGTGGCCGTCGCGACCGGCCGCGTCGAGGACCTGCACCTGCTGCCGGCCGAGCCGCCCGTGCCGACCGAGGTGCTCGAGGCCCTCGCCGGGGCCGACTGGATCATCATCGGTCCCGGCTCGTGGTACACCTCGGTGCTGCCCCACCTGATGGTGCCCGAGCTCGCCGAGGCGATCCGCACGAGCCCCGCCCGCCGTTGCATCACGATGAACCTCTCGGCCGGCACGAGCGAGACCGCGGGCATGGCCAGCAGCGACCTGCTCGACGCGCTCCTCGAACGCGCCGGGGACACGCGCTTCGACGCCCTGATCGCGGACCCCACGCTCCAGGACGACAGCTACGAGCTCGCCGAGCACGCCCGGAGCCACGGCATCCGCGCCCTGCTGCGGCAGGTCTCGGTGGGGGCCGGCATGCCCGTCCACGATCCCGTGCGCCTCGCCGCCGCGTATCGTGACGTCTTCGACGGCACGTTCGGCGACGTCGACGACCGCGCCGCCGACGAGCCGCGGGCCGACGCACCCCCCACCGCCGGACCCGAGGAAGGAGCTCACGATGGCACTGACCGGTGACGTCAAGGAGGAGCTCGCCCACCTCGAGATCACCCGCCCCTCGTGCCGCAAGGCCGAGGTCGCGGCCATGCTGCGCTTCGCGGGCGGCCTGCACCTCGTGGCCGGCAGGATCGTGGTCGAGGCCGACCTCGACTCCGCGGCCGCGGCCCGCCGCCTCAAGACGGCGATCCAGGGCGTCTACGGCCACCGCAGCGAGGTCATGGTCGTCGCCCCCTCCGGCATCCGCCGCACCACCCGGTACGTCGTGCGCGTGGTCGCCGACGGGGGAGCGCTCGCCCGCCAGACCGGACTGCTCGACGCCCACGGCCGCCCCGTGCGCGGCATGCCGCCCGCCGTCGTCGGGGGAGCCATGCCCGACGCCGCCGCCGCGTGGCGCGGCGCCTTCCTGGCCCGCGGCTCGCTGACCGAGCCCGGCCGCAGCGCCGCCCTCGAGCTCACGTGCCCCGGGCCCGAGGTGGCCCTCGCGATGGTCGGCGCGGCCCGCCGGCTGGGCGTGCCCTCCAAGGCCCGGGAGGCGCGCGGCGCCGACCGCGTCGTGCTGCGCGACGGGGACGCGATCTCCGCCCTCCTGGCCCACATGGGAGCCCACCAGACCGTCCTCGCCTGGGAGGACCGCCGCACCCGGCGCGAGGTGCGCGCGACCGCCCACCGGCTCGCCAACTTCGACGACGCCAACCTGCGCCGCAGCGCCCGCGCGGCGGTCGCGGCGGGCGCCCGCGTCGAGCGCGCGCTCGAGATCCTGGGGCCCGAGGTGCCCGACCACCTGCGCGTCGCGGGCGAGCTGCGCCTGGCCCACCGCCAGGCGAGCCTCGAGGAGCTGGGCCGGCTCGCCGACCCGCCCATGACCAAGGACGCCGTGGCCGGGCGCATCCGCCGGCTGCTCGCGATGGCCGACAAGCACGCCGAGGAGCTGGGCCTGCCCGGCACGGACGCCGGCATCCCGCCCGAGGACGGCGACGCCGGCACTGCCTGACGCCCGCCGACCGGCCCGATGTGACCGGCGACACGGCCTCCTCGGCGCGGTCGGGGACCTCCGCCGCGGCGTCGCCGACGCGTGTGTGCTAGCCGCGCGCGAGGCGCGGCCGATCCCGGCGTCCACCCTCCGGATGGGTCGAATCGTCCCGTCGCGCCTTGGTAGGCTCTAGGCGTTCGGGCGCACACGTGACGGACGCACAGTCCGGTTCGTCCCGTGCGCGCCACACCGTTCCGCGGCCATCGGGGCCGCGACACAAGGAGGAACCGTGACAGTCAAGGTCGGCATCAACGGATTCGGTCGTATCGGGCGCAACTTCTTCCGCGCCATGCTGGAGCAGGGAGCCGACATCGAGGTCGTCGGCGTCAACGACCTCACGGACAACAAGACCCTCGCGCACCTGCTGAAGTACGACTCGATCACCGGTCGCCTGAAGGAGGACGTCTCCTACGACGAGGACTCCATCACCGTCGGCAACCAGACGTTCAAGGCGCTCGCCGAGCGCGACCCGAAGAACCTTCCCTGGGGCGAGCTGGGCGCGGACGTCGTCATCGAGTCCACCGGCATCTTCACCGACGCCACCAAAGCCAAGGCCCACATCGAGGCCGGCGCCAAGAAGGTCATCATCTCCGCCCCCGCCAAGAACGAGGACGCGACCTTCGTGATCGGCGTCAACGACGGCGACTACGACCCCGCCGCGCACAACATCGTGTCCAACGCGTCGTGCACCACCAACTGCCTCGCGCCGCTGGCCAAGGTCCTCAACGACGAGTTCGGCATCGTCAAGGGCCTCATGACCACGGTGCACGCGTACACCGCGGACCAGAACCTCCAGGACGGCCCGCACTCGGACCTGCGCCGCGCCCGCGCCGCCGCCCTGAACATCATCCCCACCAAGACCGGTGCGGCCCAGGCCGTGGCCCTGGTCCTGCCCGAGCTCAAGGGCAAGTTCGACGGCTACGCGCTGCGCGTGCCGGTCCCCACGGGCTCCGCGACCGACCTCACCTTCGAGGCGAGCCGCGAGGTCACCGTCGAGGAGGTCAACGCCGCCGTCAAGAAGGCCGCCGAGGGCGACCTCAAGGGCATCCTGTCCTACACCGAGGACCCGATCGTCTCCTCCGACATCGTCTCGGACCCGCACAGCTCGATCTTCGACGCCGGCTGCACCAAGGTGATCGGCAACCAGGTCAAGGTCGTCTCCTGGTACGACAACGAGTGGGGCTACTCCAACCGCCTCGTCGACCTCACGTCGCTCGTCGGCAAGAGCCTCTGATCCTGCTCGGCGCTCGTCGCTGACATCAGGACCGCACGGGAGCCCGTCCGGCACCGGCCCTCCGGGGAACCGGCGCCGGGCGGGCTCCCGTCGTCCGCCATCCCACCCTCACGAGAGGAATCATCGTGCTGAAGACCATCGAGTCCCTCGGCGACCTGCGCGGCAAGCGCGTGCTCGTCCGCAGTGACCTCAATGTGCCGCTCGACGGCACCCGCATCACGGACGACGGCCGCATCCGGGCCTCCGTCCCCACCCTGCGCGCCCTGCTCGACGCCGGCGCCCGCGTGGCCGTCGTGGCCCACCTGGGCCGCCCCAAGGGCGCCCCCGAGGAGAAGTACTCGCTGCGTCCCGTCGTGGGCCGCCTCGGCGAGCTGCTCGGCACCGACGTCGCGTTCGCGACCGACACCGTCGGCCCCTCCGCCCAGGAGACCGTCGCCGCGCTCGGCGACGGCGAGATCGCGATCCTCGAGAACCTGCGCTTCAACCCGGGGGAGACCAGCAAGGACGAGGCCGAGCGCCGCGAGTTCGCCCAGCAGCTCGCCGCCCTCGCCGACGCCTACGTCTCCGACGGCTTCGGCGTCGTCCACCGCAAGCAGGCCTCCGTGTACGAGGTCGCGCAGCTGCTGCCGTCGGCCGCGGGCCTGCTCGTGCTCAAGGAGGTCGAGTCGCTGCGCAAGGTGACCGACGACCCCGAGCGCCCCTTCGTCGTGATCCTCGGCGGCGCCAAGGTCTCCGACAAGCTCGGCGTGATCGAGAACCTGCTGACCAAGGCGGACCGCCTCATCATCGGCGGCGGCATGGCCTACACCTTCCTCAAGGCCCAGGGCCTCGAGATCGGCAACTCGCTGCTGGACGCCGAGCAGGTCGACACCGTGCGCGGCTACCTCGAGACCGCCGAGAAGAACGGCGTGGAGATCGTCCTGCCGGTCGACACCGTCGTCGCCCCCGAGTTCGGGCCCGACGTCGACTCCGAGGTCGTCGCCTCGGACCAGATCCCCGCCGACAAGGAGGGCCTGGACATCGGCCCGAAGACGGCCGAGCTGTTCGCGGCCAAGATCGCCGACGCGAAGACCCTCTTCTGGAACGGCCCCATGGGCGTGTTCGAGTTCGAGAAGTTCGCCGAGGGCACCCGCGCCGTCGCCGAGGCCGTGGCCTCGTGCGCCGGCTTCACCGTGATCGGCGGCGGCGACTCGGCCGCGGCCGTGCGCAACCTCGGCTTCGACGAGAGCCGTTACGACCACATCTCCACCGGCGGCGGCGCGAGCCTCGAGCTGATCGAGGGCAAGGAGCTGCCGGGCATCGCCATTCTCGAGGAGGACGACAAGTGACCACCCGCACCCCGCTCATGGCGGGCAACTGGAAGATGAATCTCGACTACAAGCAGGGCCTGTCCCTCGTCGAGGACCTGGGCGATGCCCTCAAGGGCGGCGACACCGACGCCGTCGAGGTCGCCGTGATCCCGCCGTTCGTCGACATCCGCACGGTCCAGACCGCGATCGACGCCAACAAGTACCCGATCGCCTACGGCGCCCAGGACCTGTCCGAGCACATCGGCACGGGCGCCTACACCGGCGAGGTGTCCGGCGAGATGCTGACCGCGCTCGGCTGCACCTACGTGCTCGTGGGCCACTCCGAGCGCCGCCAGTACCACGGCGAGGACGAGAACATCACCAACGCCAAGGTCAAGGCCGCGATCGCGGTGGGGCTCACCCCGATCCTGTGCGTCGGCGAGGGCCTCGACGAGCGCAAGGCCGGCAAGCAGGTCGAGTACACCCTCGCCCAGCTCGAGGGCGGCCTCGAGGGGCTGTCGAACGAGGACGCGGGCCGCGTCGTCATCGCCTACGAGCCCGTGTGGGCCATCGGCACCGGCGAGGTCGCGACCCCCGAGGACGCCCAGGAGGTCTGCGGCGCGATCCGCGACGCCCTCGGCGGCCTGTTCGACGACGAGGTCAAGGAGACCGTGCGCGTGCTGTACGGCGGCTCCGTGAAGTCCTCCAACGTCGGCGAGATCATGGCCAAGGACGATGTGGACGGCGCCCTCGTGGGCGGCGCCTCGCTCAAGGCCGACGAGTTCGCCAAGATCGCCCTCTACCAGGGCTGATCCGGCGGCATCGTCCGATCCATCACGGAAGCGGGCCGGGCACCCTCACGGGGCCCGGCCCGTGCCGTATCCTGATCGGGCTCTCGTTCCGACCGGAAGGCGATACCCCCTCGTGGATCTCTCGCTCCTGAAGACCATCCTGCAGGTGCTGCTGGCCGTCACCGGCCTGCTGCTGGTCCTGCTCGTGCTCCTCCACCGGGGCAAGGGCGGCGGCCTGTCCGACATGTTCGGCGGCGGCGTGTCCGCCGGTGCCGGCTCCTCGGGCGTGGCCGAGCGCAACCTGAACCGGCTGACCGTGACGGTCGCCGTGATCTGGGCGCTGTGCGCGATCGGGCTCGGCGTGCTCGCGCGCATCATGCTCGTCACCGGCTGAGCAGCCACCCCCAGAACGACATCAGGGCCCCGACCGTTGCGGTCGGGGCCCTGATCGTGCACGAGGGCGCGGTGGCCTCAGAGCTTCGAGGCGGCCTCCGTGTCGAGGTACCACGTGGTGGACTCCAGGCCGCGCACCGCGGACGCCGGGCAGCCCCACGGGTCGATGCCGTGCTGGGCCCGCTCGACGGCCTCCGCCTTCTCCTCCCCGGACACGAGCAGCGCCACGTGGCGCGCCGAGTTCAGGGCGGGCCACGTGAGCGAGATGCGCTCCGGCGGGGGCTTGGGGGAGTTGCGCACGCTCACGGCGGCGAGCGTCGTCTCCCGCTGGTCCTCGTGCTCGGGGAACAGCGAGGCGATGTGGCCGTCGGGCCCCACCCCGAGCAGGAGCACGTCGAAGAACGCCTCCCCGCGGGTGTGGAAGGGCACGTCGCCCCCGGCGAGGTCGAGCTGCTGGCCGTACCACGCGGCGGCGTCGTCGAGGCCCATGCCGCTCGAGGTCGAGGGCATCGCATGCACCCGCTGCTCGGGCAGGTCGAGCGCCTCGAGGAAGGTGGAGCGCACCGCGTTGATGCTGCGGTCCGCCGAGTCCGCGGCGACGAAGCGCTCGTCGCCCCACCACACGTCGACCTTGCTCACGTCGACGTCGGCCGCGGTGAGCGCCCGTGCGAGCTCGGTCGCGGTGCGGGTGCCGATGCCGCCGCCGGTCAGGACCAGGTGGGCGACGTCGCGCTCGGCGATCGCCGCGGCGATCTGCTCCGTGAACGCCTGGGCGGCGGTCGCCGCGAGCTCGGCCGGGCCGTCGCTCACCGAGGTGGTGGGCTCGGGCTTGCCGGTCGCGAACGTCGAGGGGTCCTCGATGCCGGAGAAGGCGTGGCACAGGGCGTCGCCGTAGACCTCGTCGGGGTCCAGTCGGCGCAGCTCCTCGGACAGGCACTCGAACAGCGACCGTCGCGGCATGGTGACGTGCTGGTCGGTCGTGTCGCCGGGCAGGTTCATGACGATCGAGTCGTCCGACTCGCGGCGCAGCACGATCTGGCCGTCGCTGCGCTCGAGGATGACGGCCGACAGCCCGACCTCGTCGGAGGCCGGCGGGTCGATCGCCACGGACGTGCCCAGCTCGGTCTCGAGCCACGCCGCCATGAGCAGGACCGACGGGTCGTGCTCGGCGCCCTCGATGCGCACCGCGGTCGGCGCCGACACGGGCGTCACCTCGTACGCGCTCGCCACGAGGCCGCGCCAGTTGGTGATGCGCGACCACGACAGGTCGGTGTCGCCGCTGCGGTAGCCCCGCCGCAGGCGCTTGAGCACGCCCTCGGGGTTCTCGGTCTGGCGGGCGTCGGTGATGCGCCGCTGGGCCATCGACCCCAGGATGTCCTGGGCCGGGCTCGACGGGGCGTTCGTGGGCCACCAGGCGACGATCGGCGCGTCCGGCAGCAGGAGCGGGGTGACGAGGGTGTCGAGCGCCGTCGCGACCTGGCCGCGCGCGGTCAGCAGCACGATCTCGCCCGCGCCGGCGTCGCGGCCCACGCGGATCTCCGCGTCGAGCCCGTCGGTCTCGGACTCCGGGTCAGCGCGCAGCACGAGCACGCGGCAGGGGTGCTCGTGGCTGGCCTGGACGGCCGCGGCGAGCGGCGCGTCGAGCTCGCCGGCGCTCGCGACGATCAGCAGCGTGAGCACGCGGCCCATCGCGGTGACGCCGCCGGTCTCCCGCATCTCGACGAGCTTCTTGTCCACGGCCGACGATGTGGTGTCGGTGAGGGTGGTGATCACGGTCGCCTCCAGGTCCGCCCGTCGCGGGCGAGCATCTCGTATGCGGTCTCGGGGCCCCACGTGCCCGCCCGGTAGGGCGACGGCGTCATGGACTCGGCCCAGAAGGTGGTGATGGGGTCCAGGATCTTCCAGGACAGCTCCACCTCCTGCTGACGGGGGAACAGCGGCGGGTCCCCGAGCAGCATGTCGAGGATCAGCCGCTCGTAGGCCTCGGGCGACTCCTCGGTGAAGGAGGAGCCGTACGCGAAGTCCATCGTCACGTCCCGGACCTCCATCTGGGTGCCCGGCACCTTGGAGCCGAAGCGGATGGTGACGCCCTCGTCGGGCTGCACCCGGATCACGATGGCGTTCTGCCCGAGGTCGGCGGTGTCGGTGTCGCGGAACGGCAGGAACGGCGCGCGCTTGAACACGACCGCGATCTCGGTGACGCGGCGTCCCAGGCGCTTGCCGGCCCGCAGGTAGAAGGGCACACCCGCCCAGCGGCGGGTCGCGATGTCGAGGCGGATCGCCGCGAAGGTCTCGGTGGTCGAGTCCGCGGGGATGCCGTCCTCCTCGAGGTAGCCCTTGACGAGCTCCCCGCCCTGCCAGCCGCCCACGTACTGTCCGCGCGCGGTGTGCAGCGAGAGGTCCGCGGGCAGCTCGACCGCCTTGAAGACCTTCTCCTTCTCGGTGCGCAGGTCCGCGGCGTCGAAGGAGACGGGCTCCTCCATCGCGGTCAGCGCGAGCAGCTGCAGCAGGTGGTTCTGGATCACGTCGCGCGCGGTCCCGATGCCGTCGTAGTAGCCGGCGCGCGAGCCGATGCCGATGTCCTCGGCCATCGTGATCTGCACGTGGTCGACGTAGTTGGCGTTCCACACCGGCTCGAACAGCTGGTTGGCGAAGCGGAAGGCCAGGATGTTCTGGACCGTCTCCTTGCCGAGGTAGTGGTCGATGCGGAAGACGTCCTCGGGACGGAACACCTTCTCGACGACGTCGTTGAGCTCACGGGCCGACTGCAGGTCGTGCCCGAAGGGCTTCTCGATGACGACGCGGCGCCACGAGCCGTCGCGCGGCGTGTTCAGCCCCGAGTTGGCGATCTGCTCGCACACGTCGGGGAAGGCGCTCGGCGGGATCGACAGGTAGAAGGCGTGGTTGCCGCCCGTGCCGCGTGTGCGGTCGAGCTCGCCGACGACCTCCGTGAGGTGCTCGAAGGCCTGCTTGTCGTCGAAGTTGCCGGTCACGAAGCGGAGCCCGCCGCGCAGCTGCTCGAAGACGTCCTCGTTGAAGGGGGTGCGGGCGCTCGCCTGCACGCACTCGCGCACGTACTCGGCGAAGCGGTCGTCGTCCCAGTCGCGGCGGCCGAAGCCCACGAGCCCGAAGCTCGGCGGCAGCAGCCCGCGGTTGGTGAGGTCGTAGATGGCGGGGAGCAGCTTCTTCTTGGCGAGGTCGCCGGTCACGCCGAACATGACCATCGAGCACGGGCCCGCGATCAGGGGGAGGCGCCGGTCGCGCGGGTCGCGCAGGAGGTTCTCGCGCGGCGCGTCGCCGCTGCGGGCGGCGCGCGTGCCGCCGGGGGCGGGTTCGCTCACGCCGTGCGCGGTCTCCGCCGCGTTCGGTCGGTCTTTCATGGATGTCCTTTCGACGCGGGGGAGGGGCCGTCCCGCACGGGGCGGCCCCTCCGAACCCGGCGGATGTCAGGCCGGGGTGGACTCGGCGATGGAGGCCGAGACGGTCTCGAGCAGCTCGCCCCAGGCCTTCTCGAACTTGTCGACGCCCTCGGACTCGAGGACCTCCCACACGTCGTCGAGGTCGACGCCGGCCGCGGCGACGCTCTCGAGGACGGCCGCGGCCTCGCGGGCGGCGTCGGCGTCCAGCGGGGCGAACGGCTCGGAGTGGTCGGCGACCGCCTCGAGCGTCTTCTCGGGCATCGTGTTGACCGTGGGGTTGGCGACCAGCTCGTCGACGTACATCGTGTCGGAGTAGTCGGGGTTCTTCACGCCCGTCGACGCCCACAGCGCACGCTGCACGTGCGCGCCGTCGGCCTCGAGGGAGGCGAAGCGCTCGGAGGCGAAGGCCTCGAGGTACTGCCCGAAGGCGACGCGGGCGTTCGCGACGCCCGCCTTGCCCTTGAGCGCCTGCGCGTCGGCCCCGAGGTCGTCGAGGCGCTTGTCGATCTCGGTGTCCACGCGGGAGACGAAGAACGAGGCGACCGAGTGGATGGTCGAGAGGTCGATGCCGGCCTCGCGGGCCCGCTCGAGGCCGCTCAGGTAGGCGTCGATGACCTCGCGGTAGCGGTCGACCGAGAAGATCAGCGTGACGTTGACGCTGATGCCGTGCGCGATCGTCTCGGTGATCGCCGGCAGGCCCTCGCGGGTCGCCGGGATCTTGATGTGGAGGTTGTCGCGGCCGACGATGCCGCGCAGCCGCTTGGCCTGCTCGACGGTCCTGGCGGTGTCGTGCGCGAGGCGCGGGTCGACCTCGATCGAGACGCGGCCGTCGTAGCCGTCGGTGCTGTCGTAGAGGCCCTCGAAGAGGTCGCACGCGCGACGCACGTCGTCGGTCGTGAGGACCTCGACGACGTCCTCGACGCCCTTGCCGTCACCGGCGAGGCGCGCGATGTCCTCGTCGTAGTCGGACTTGCCGGCGATCGCGGACTGGAAGATCGAGGGGTTGGTGGTCACGCCGACGACGGCGCGGGTGTCGATGAGCTCCTGCAGGTTGCCGGAGTTCAGCCGCTGGCGGGAGAGGTCGTCCAGCCAGATGGAGACGCCGGCATCGCTCAGCGCCTGGGTACGGGTGTTCTGTGTCATTGCGCAGCTCCTGTCTCGGGATGCGCCGCGGGGGCACGGCGCGGGATTCGGACGAAGGGAGGAGGAGGCGAGGCCGCGGGCCCCGCCTCCTCGGATGTCTCAGCCGCGGGCGGCCTGGAGCGACTCCTGGGCCGCGGCGACGACGTGGTCGGCCGTGAAGCCGTATTCGGCGAACAGCGTGCCCGCGTCCGCGGAGGCGCCGTAGTGCTCGAGCGAGACGGCGCGGCCGGCGTCGCCGAGGTACTTGAACCACGGCATCGCGATGCCCGCCTCGACGGACACGCGGGCCTTCACGGAGCGCGGCAGCACCGACTCGCGGTAGGACTCGTCCTGCGCGTCGAACCACTCGCTCGACGGCATCGAGACCAGGCGGGTCGGGGTGCCCTGCTCCTCGAGGGTCTTCTGGGCCTCGGCGGCGTACTGCACCTCGGAGCCGGTCGCGATGAGGATGACCTGCGGGGCGCCGTCCGAGGCGTCCTTCATGACGTAGCCGCCGCGGGCGAGGCCCTCGGCCGCGGCGTACTCGTCGCGATCGAAGGTCGGCACGGCCTGGCGGGTCAGCGCGAGCCCGATCGGGCCCTCACGGCGCTCGAGGGCGGCCTTCCACGCGGCCGAGGTCTCGTTCGCGTCGGCGGGACGGATCACCGTCAGACCGGGGATCGCGCGCAGCGCGGCGAGGTGCTCGACGGGCTGGTGGGTGGGGCCGTCCTCGCCCAGGCCCACCGAGTCGTGGGTCCACACGAAGATGTCGTCGACGCCCATGAGCGAGGCGAGGCGGACGGCGCCGCGCATGTAGTCGGCGAACTGCAGGAAGGTGCCGCCGTAGGCGCGGGTCAGGCCGTCCACGTTGATGCCGGTGAGGATCGCGCCCATCGCGTGCTCGCGGATCCCGAAGTGGAGGGTGCGGCCGTAGCGGTTGCCCGGGAACTCCTGGGTCGCGTTCTCCTCGGGGATGAAGGACGGCTCGCCCTTCATGGTCGTGTTGTTCGAGCCCGCGAGGTCGGCGCTGCCGCCCCACAGCTCCGGGAGGACCGGCGCGAGCGCGGCGAGGATCTGGCCCGACGCGGCGCGCGTGGCGACGCCCTTGGCGTCGGCCTCGAAGGCCGGGAAGGCGTCGGCGAAGCCCTCGGGCAGCTCGTGCGCGGCGAGCCGGTCCAGCAGGGCCGAGCCCTCCGGGTTGCCCGAGCGCCACGCGGCGAGGCTCTCGTCCCACGCGGCGTGGGCCTCGGCCCCGCGGTCGCGCAGACGGCGGGTGTGCTCGAGGACCTCGTCGGACACCTCGAAGGTCTTCTCGGGGTCGAAGCCGAGCACCTTCTTGAGGGCCGCGACCTCGTCGGCGCCGAGCGCCGCGCCGTGCGCCGCGCCCGTGTCCTGGGCGTCGGGGGCGGGCCACGCGATGATCGTCTTGAGCGCGATGAACGACGGACGGTCGGTCACCTTCTGCGCCGCCAGGATCGCGTCCTTGAGGGCTGCGACGTCCTCGACGTACTCGGAGCCGCCGCGCCAGTCGACGGTCTGGACGTGCCAGCCGAGGGCCTCGTAGCGGGCGGCGGTGTCCTCGGTGAAGGCGATGTCGGTGTGGCCCTCGATCGAGATGTCGTTGTCGTCCCACAGCACGATCAGGTTGCCGAGCTTCTGGGTGCCCGCGATCGAGGAGGCCTCGTTGGTGACGCCCTCCTGCATGTCGCCGTCGGAGGCGATCACGTAGGTGAAGTGGTCGAAGGGGCTCTCGCCGGCGGGGGCCTCGGGGTCCAGCAGGCCGCGCTCGCGACGCTGGGCCATCGCCATGCCGACCGCGGTCGCGAGGCCCTGGCCGAGGGGGCCGGTCGTGGTCTCGACGCCCTTGGTGTGCCCCCACTCGGGGTGGCCCGGGGTCTTCGAGCCGAACGTGCGCAGCGCCTCGAGGTCCTCGAGCTCGAGGCCGAAGCCGCCGAGGTAGAGCTGGATGTACTGGGTCAGGCTCGAGTGGCCGGCCGACAGCACGAAGCGGTCGCGCCCGATCCACGAGGTGTCGGCGGGGTCGTGACGCAGGATGTCCTGGTAGAGAAGGTAGGCGGCGGGCGCCAGCGAGATGGCGGTGCCGGGATGGCCGTTGCCGACCTTCTGGACGGCGTCGGCGGCGAGCACGCGGACGGTGTCCACGGCGCGCTTGTCCAGCTCGGTCCAGCCCTCCGGGGCCTTGAAGTTCTCGGTCACAGATATGTTCCTTCCGTTGGAAGCGGCACACCCCTGGGGGTGATGCTCACGAAAACCGGGGCGCACGTCGCTGCGTGCGCCCGACCCTTCCCACTGTAGTCGCCCCCGTCCGCGGGCCTCCGTGTGATCCGCGACCGGCGAAAGACGCGTCGCGCGACGCGGCATCACACGCCGGATGCGACGCGTCCCACCCGCCGACGGCGTCGTGCGTCCCCTAGACTGGCCAGGCTGCCGAGCCCCACGGCGGCGTCTCCTCGCGCGGAAGGACGGTGGCCGGTGACCGCCACTCACGGTTCGGGCACGCACACGACCCCGGGCACCTCGGGCACGACGCCGACGTCGGCCCCCCAGTCCTCCCCGGCGTCCCCGGGCTCCCCGGCCCCGCGTCCAGGGGTCGGCCGCGTGCTGCGCCCCTACGTGGCGCTCACCAAGCCCCGCATCATCGAGCTGCTGCTCATCACGACCATCCCGACGATGTTCCTCGCGGCGGGCGGCTTCCCGCGTCCCGCCCTGATCCTGTGGACCCTCGTCGGCGGCTATCTCGCGGCGGGCGGCGCCAACGCGCTGAACATGTACCTCGACCGGGACATCGACGCCCAGATGAAGCGGACCCGCAACCGGCCGCTCGTCACGGGGGAGGTCTCCCCGCGCGCAGGCCTCGTGTTCGGCATCGCCCTGTCGGCGCTCTCGGCCGTCTGGCTGTGGCTGCTCGTCAACCCCATGTCCTCGGTGCTCGCGGTCGCCGCGATCCTGCTGTACGTCGTCTTCTACACGATGATCCTCAAGCGCCGCACGAGCCAGAACATCGTGTGGGGCGGCGTGGCCGGCTGCATGCCCGTGCTGATCGGCTGGTCGGCGGTCACGGGCACCGTGTCGTGGACCGCGGTGCTGCTGTTCCTCGTCATCTTCTTCTGGACCCCGCCGCACTACTGGCCGCTCGCCGAGAAGTTCACGAAGGACTACGAGACCGCGGGCGTGCCGATGCTGCCCGTCGTCGCGTCGCGCCGCAGCGTCGCCCACCAGATGATCGGCCACACCCTGGCGATGATCGCGTGCTCGCTCGCGATCGTGCCGCTGGGCCACACCGGCCCCGTCTACACGATCGCCGCGGTCGCGTGCGGCGCCTGGTTCGCCTACCTCGTGATCCGCTACGCGGTGCGCGTGCACCGGGGGCTGACCGGCAAGGCGCTCGGCCCGATGACCGTGTTCCACGCGTCGATCACGTACCTCACGCTCCTGTTCGTCGCGCTCGCGATCGACCCGTTCGTGCGGTTCTGAGCCGCCCGGTCCGGGAGCAGCGGTGACCGTCTCGCCCACCCGGCGCAGCGACGCCCGCACCCTCGAGCAGTACCTCGCGCACCTGCGCGTCGAGCGCGGCCTCGCGGCCAACACGATCGCCGCCTACCGCCGGGACCTCACCCGCTACCTCGACCACCTCGCGTCCCGCGGGATCGACCTGGCGGCGGCGACGCCCGCCGACGTGTCCGCCTGGATGCAGGCGATCCGCTCGGGCGAGGACGGGCGCTCCGCCCTCGCCGCGTCCTCGGCGGGCCGGGCTCTGGCCGCGGTGCGCGGCCTGCACGCCTTCTGCGAGGAGGAGGGCGAGACGCCCCACGGCGACCCCGCCGCCGGCCTCCCGGCCCCCGCCCGCTCCCAGCGCCTGCCCCACCCGATCTCGCTCGGCGACGTCGAGGCCCTGCTCGAGGCCGCCGCCCGCCCCCGCACGGGGCTGCTCCCCGTCGAGCGCGCGCTGCGCGACCGGGCTCTGCTCGAGGTGCTCTACGGGCTCGGCGCCCGGATCTCCGAGGCCGTGGGCCTCGACCTCGACGACCTCTCGGCCGCCGAGCGCCAGGCCGTGCTGCGCGGCAAGGGGGACAAGCATCGGGTCGTGCCCGTCGGCTCGTACGCCATCCGGGCGGTCGAGGCGTACCTCACGCGGGGCCGGCCCGCGCTCGCGGCACGGGGGAGGGGCACCCCGGCGCTCTTCCTCGGCTCACGAGGGTCCCGGCTGACCCGGCAGGCCGCATGGGGCATCGTGCAGGACGCCGCCGAGGCGGCGGGCCTCGCCGAGCACATCAGCCCCCACACGCTGCGCCATTCCTACGCCACGCACCTCCTGCACGGTGGCGCCGACGTGCGCAGCGTCCAGGAGCTGCTGGGGCACGCCTCGGTGACAACGACCCAGCTGTACACCCAGGTCACGGTCGACTCGCTGCGCGAGGCCCACGCCGCGGCACATCCCCGGGCCGTGGACGGGGCTTAGACTTGGTCGGCGAGGTGCGCAGGGGGACGATCCCCGGCGGCGCGCGCCCGGGCCCCGAGAGGGCCGGGCAGCTGCCCCTTCCCGGCCTGGACATCCCTGCCCCGCGTGCGCCCGAGGCACCGCGGGCCGACCGCGGACGTGCCCGCCCGACCCGACGACGCAGACGACAGGAAGACCACGTGAGCGACGCGAAGCAGACGCTGGACATCAACCTGGGCCCCACCGGGCGCCCGCTGCCGGAGTTCCCGCAGCCCGCCGAGCTCGACGGCCACGGGCCCGCCCGCGTCATCTCGATGGTCAACCAGAAGGGCGGGGTCGGCAAGACCACGAGCGTCATCTCGCTCGGCGCGGCGCTCGCCGAGCTCGGCCGCAAGGTGCTGCTCGTGGACCTCGACCCGCAGGGGGCCCTGTCCGCCGGCACGGGCGTGAACTCCTACGAGCTCGACGTGACCGTCTACAACCTGCTCATGGACCGCCGGCACGACGTGCACGACGTGATCCAGGAGACCTCGACCGAGAACCTCGACGTGCTGCCGGCCAACATCGACCTGTCGGCCGCCGAGGTCCAGCTCGTCAACGAGGTGGCCCGCGAGATGTCGCTCGCCCGGGTCCTGCGCCCGGTCATGGACGAGTACGACGTCGTCATCATCGACTGCCAGCCCTCGCTGGGCCTGCTGACCGTCAACGCGCTCGCCGCGAGCCACGGCGTCATCATCCCGCTCGAGCCCGAGTACTTCGCGCTGCGCGGCGTTGCCCTGCTCGTCGAGACGATCGAGAAGGTCCAGGACCGCATCAACCCGCGCCTCGAGATCGACGGGATCCTCATGACCATGTTCGACGCGCGCACCCTGCACGCCCGCGAGGTCGTCGCGCGCGTGGTCGAGGCGTTCCCCGAGACGGTCCTGCACACCACGATCAACCGCACCGTGAAGTTCCCCGACGCCTCGGTCGCCGCCGAGCCGATCACGACGTTCGCCTCGTCCACCAAGGGCGCCGAGGCCTACCGGCAGCTCGCGCGCGAGCTCATCGCCCGCGGCGCGGCCGCGTGAGGCGATGACGGGACGCGGCCGGCCGGCCGGGCGGCAGCGCCGGCGCAGCGACTTCACCCCGCCGCGCACGGTGCGCCTGCGCGACGACGAGGGCCGTGAGCGCCGCGACGTCGACGCGGCCGCGGGCGGCGACGTGCACGCCGCGGCGGGCGAGCGGCTGCAGAAGGTGCTCGCCCGGGCCGGCTTCGGCTCGCGCCGCGCGTGCGAGGCCCTCATCGCCCAGGGCCGCGTGAGCGTCGACGGCACCCTCGTGACCGAACAGGGCGTGCGCGTCGACCCCGAGCGCCAGGCCGTGCACGTCGACGGCCGACGGCTCCAGCTCGACACCTCCAAGCTCACCCTCGCCCTCAACAAGCCCCGCAAGGTGGTCTCGGCGATGTCCGACCCCGAGGGACGCCGCGACCTCACCGAGTTCGTCGCCGATCGCGAGCAGCGGCTCTACCACGTGGGCCGCCTCGACTACGAGACCGAGGGCCTCCTGCTGCTGACCAACGACGGCGAGCTCGGCCACCGCCTGACCCACCCGAGCTTCGAGATCTCCAAGACCTACGTGTGCCGCTTCGACTGCCCCGGCGCCTTCCCCCGCGGCCTGCTCAAGGCGCTGCGGGAGGGGGTCGAGCTCGAGGACGGCCCGGCGCGCGCCGACCAGGCCCGGCTCGTCGCGCACGACGGCCGGGAGGCCGTCGTCGAGGTCACGCTCCACGAGGGCCGCAACCGGATCGTGCGCCGCATGTTCGCCTCCCAGGGCCACGAGCTGACCGCACTCGTGCGCACCCGCATCGGCCCCGTGCTGCTGGGCGACCTCGCCCCCGGGACCACGCGCGAGGTGAGCGGTCGCGAGCTCGGCACCCTGATGGCGGAGGTGGGGCTGTGACCGCGGCAGGGGCCTCGGCCTCCCTCGTGCCCTCGCCCGTGCGCATCATCGGCACCGGCCTCATCGGCGGCTCGCTCGGCCTCGCCCTGAGCGGCGCGGGCGTCGACGTGCAGCTCGAGGACGTCTCGCCCGGCACCGAGTCCCTCGCGATCGAGATGGGCGCCGGGCACCGTCCGGGCCCCGAGGACCCCGATCCCGCCCTCGTCCTGGTCGCGGCGCCGCCCGACGTCGCCGCGGCCCTCGTGGTGCGCGCGCTGTCCCGGTGGCCGACGGCGACCGTCGCCGATGTCGCGAGCGTCAAGTCGATCGTGCTGGCCGGGGTCCGGGCCGTCGTCGACGACGGGGCGCTCGCCGAGGACGACCTGGCCCGCTACGTCGGCGCGCACCCCATGGCGGGGCGCGAGGTCTCCGGCGTGATCGCCGCCCGCGGCGACATCTTCCAGGCGCGGCCCTTCGTCGTCGTGCCGCATCCGACGAGCCGCGCGGCGTCGGTCGCGGTGGTCCGCGCCCTCGCCCTCGAGATCGGCTCCGTGCCCCTCGTGCTCGACGCCGCCGACCACGACCGCTCCGTCGCGCACGTCTCCCACGTGCCGCAGGTGGTCGCGAGCCTCCTGGGCGCGAGCCTCGTCGACGCCCCCGAGCGCTCGCTCGAGCTGGCCGGGCCCGGCCTGCGGGACACGAGCCGCATCGCGGCCTCCGACCCGCGGCTGTGGGTCGAGATCCTCTCCGCGAACGCGCGGGCGGTCGGCCCCATCCTGAGCGAGCTGCGGGACCGCCTGGACGGCGTGCTGGGAGCGCTCGACTCGATGACGGGCGACCCCGACCCGCGCCGCGGGTCCCGGCGCGCGATCGCCGCGCTCATCGCCGACGGCAACCAGGGCGTCCAACGCATCCCGGGCAAGCACGGCGGTGCGACCGACCACTTCGCGACCGTCACGGTGCTCGTGCCCGACCGTCCCGGCGAGCTCGGACGCCTGTTCACCGAGATGGGCGAGGCCGGGATCAACCTCGAGGACCTCACGCTCGAGCACACCTTCGGCAAGAAGGTCGGCATGGCGCACGTGTCCGTCACGAGCGGCAGCGAGGGACTGCTCACGGACGCGCTGACCGAGCGCGGGTGGAGCGTCGCCCAGGGCTGATCGCCCCTATCCTGGGGGGATGCACCCCGTGACCATCGCCATCGACGGACCCGCAGGCTCCGGCAAGTCCACCGTCTCCCGCCGCGTGGCCGCCGCGCTCGACGGGGGCTTCCTCGACACCGGTGCGATGTACCGGGCCGTGGCCTGGGCCTGCCTCGAGGACGGGGTGGACCTCGCCGACCGCGAGGCCGTCGCCGACGTCGCCGCGACGCTCGACCTCGAGCTCGGCACCGACCCCGCCGGCGCGACCGTGCACGTGCGCGACCGGGACATCACCGAGGACATCCGCACCCAGCGCATCAGCGCGCTCGTGAGCACGGTCGCGACCAACACCCTCGTGCGTCCCGTCCTGCAGGCCCGCCAGCGCGAGATCCTGACGGCGACCGCCCAGGAACGCGGCTCGTGCGTCGCCGAGGGCCGCGACATCACGACGGTCGTGGCGCCCGACGCCGACGTCCGCGTGCTGCTCGCCGCGAGCGAGGAGTCGCGCATGCACCGGCGCGCCCTCGAGCTCGGGCTCGAGGAGAACGAGGCCAACCGCGCCGCGATGCGGGACCAGGTGCTGCGCCGCGACCGCGACGACTCGACGGTCTCGGAGTTCCTCACCGCGACCGAGGGCGTCGAGCGCATCGACACGACCGACCTGACCGTCGACGAGGTCGTCGAGGCCGTGATCGCCCTCGTCCGCAGCGCGCGCGAGGAGGACGACGCCGACGAGCTCGCCCCGGCCGTCACGGGCGAGCTGCCCGCCGTCTCCGACGAGGACGTCGCCTCCGCGTGGCGGGCCGGGCTCGACGACTACGACCTCGACGACGAGGACCTGCGCATCCTCTCCGGGGAGGACGAGGAGCAGCTCGGGGCCGGCCCCGTGCGCCGCCTGCCCGTGCTCGCCGTCGTGGGCCGCCCCAACGTCGGCAAGTCCACGCTCGTCAACCGCATCCTCGGCCGCCGCGAGGCCGTCGTCGAGGACACCCCCGGCGTGACCCGCGACCGCGTCTTCTACCAGGCCGAATGGGCGGGCCGCGACTTCCTGCTGGTCGACACGGGCGGCTGGGAGGACCGTGTGCAGGGCATCGCCTACCGTGTGGCCGAGCAGGCCGAGGTCGCCGTCGAGCTCGCCGACGCCGTCATGTTCGTCGTCGACGCGACCGTGGGCATCACCGCGACCGACGAGCAGCTGCTCAAGGTGCTGCGGCGCTCGAAGCGGCCTCTCGTGCTCGTGGCCAACAAGGTCGACGACGCGCGCGCCGAGCTCGAGGCGGCCGCGCTGTGGAACCTCGGGCTCGGCGAGCCGCACGTCGTCTCCGCCCTCCACGGGCGGGGCTCGGGCGACCTGCTCGACGCGGCCCTCGCCGTGCTCCCCGCCGAGGGGCGCGGCCTGGCCCCGGACGGCGGCCCGCGCCGCGTGGCCCTCGTCGGCCGCCCCAACGTGGGTAAGTCCTCGCTGCTCAACAAGCTCGCCGGGGAGAACCGCGTGGTCGTCGACGACGTCGCCGGCACCACGCGCGACCCCGTCGACGAGCGCATCGAGCTGGGCGGCAAGGAGTGGACCTTCGTCGACACCGCCGGCATCCGACGCCGCGTGCTCCAGTCCCAGGGTGCCGACTTCTACGCCTCGCTGCGCACCCGCAGCGCGCTCGAGCGCGCCGAGGTCGCCGTCGTCCTGCTCGAGGCCTCCGAGACCGTCTCGACCCAGGACCTCAAGATCATCGACATGGTGCTCGAGTCCGGGAGGGCGCTCGTGCTCGCCTTCAACAAGTGGGACCTGATCGACGAGGAGCGGCGCAAGCAGCTCGAGTGGGAGATCGAGAAGGACCTCGCGCACGTGGCGTGGGCGCCGCGGGTCAACATCTCCGCCCAGACCGGACGCCACACCGACAAGCTCGTCCCCGCCCTCGAGACCGCCCTCGAGTCGTGGGACGCGCGCATCCCGACCGCCCGCCTGAACGCCTTCCTGGGCACCCTCGTGGCCGCCCACCCCCATCCGCTGCGCGGCGGCAAGCAGTCCCGCATCCTCTTCGCGACCCAGGCCCGCACCCGGCCGCCGCGCTTCGTGATCTTCGCGACCGGCTTCCTCGAGCACGGCTACCGCCGCTTCATCGAGCGCCGCCTGCGCGAGGACTTCGCCTTCACGGGATCGCCGATCGAGATCGGCGTGCGCATCCGCGAGAAGCGCCGGCGGGGCCGCTGAGCATGGCCACCCCGGCGTTCGTGCTCGCCCTGCGCGAGAAGATCGGGAACGACCCGCTGTGGCTCTCGGGCGTCACGGCGATCGTGCTCGACGCCGAGCGTCGGCACCTGCTCGTGGTGCGTCGCCGCGACAACGGCGCCTGGACCCCCGTGACCGGCATCATCGACCCCGGGGAGGAGCCCGCCGTGGCGGGCACCCGGGAGGTCCTCGAGGAGGCGGCGCTGCAGGTGCGCCCCGTGCGCCTCGTGGACGTGCGCGCCCTCGGCCCGATGACGTACGCCAACGGCGACACCGCCCAGTACCTCGACCTGTGCTTCCTCTACGAGCACGTGGCGGGGGAGCCGTACCCCGCCGACGGGGAGAACACCGAGGCCCGGTGGGCACCCCTCGACGACCTCCCGCCGCTCAACGCGCGGTTCCGCGAACAGCTCGCCCACGCGCTCTCGGGCGAGCCCGCGGCGACCTTCCGCTCATGAGCGCGCCCCTGCCCGGCACGCTGTTCGCGCTCCGCCTGACGGACCGCACGGGGGACGCCGCGACCCTGCGGGTGCTCGCCGACGCCGAGCGCGATCTCGCGCCCCACGCCGCCGCCGACCGGCCGTGGCCGCTCGAGCCCGTGCGCGACGGCGTGCTCGTGGACGTGTCCGTGGGCGGCCGTGCCGTGCTGCCCGGGGCATGGGTGACCCGGCACGGCCTCGACCGTGCGACCGGCATGGGACGTGAGCGCGTGCGCCCCACCGACCTGCGCATGCCCGCCTACGTGCTCGGCGAGGGCTCGGGCAGCGTGCTCGCGTGGGGCGAGACCGTGTGGCCGCTGCCCTTCGACGACTCGGTCGCGATCCCGGCGGCCTGCCGTCCCGGGGTGCACAGCCTGTCCGAGCTGCGCCGTCTCGTGCTGGTCGCCCTCGACCGCCGGGCCGACATCGGGCTGACCCTGTGGCAGGATTCCGCCCTCGAGGTGCCGTGGCAGGACGTGCGGCTCGTGCCTCGCGCCCGCTGGTGGTTCGAGATGGCCCAGGTGCCCACGGGCATGCGCTACGCCGAGGCCGCGCGGGCTCAGGGCGTGGAGCTCGAGCGGCTGTCGGCCGGCGCCTGATCGGCGGGGACCCCCTCGGGCTCCCAGCGCAGGAGGTCGCCGACCTGGCAGTCGAGCGCCTCGCACAGCGCCGCGAGGGTCGTGAAGCGGACCGCGCGCGCCCGGCCGTTCTTGAGCACGGCCAGGTTGGCCGGGGTGATGCCGACCCGCTCGGCGAGCACGCCCACCGCCATCCCGCGCCGGGAGAGCATCACGTCGATGTCGACCACGATCGGCATCAGATCACCCCGTCGAGCTCGGCCTGCAGGCGGGCCGCCCGGGCGTCGGTGCTCGTGGCCTGGACGAGCAGCTGGCGCTGGACGTAGATGACGAGCGCGACCCCGGCCGTCACGAGCGCCGCCCCGCACACGAGCGCGACCGCGCCCGGGGCGAGCGCGTCTCCCGGCTGGGTGCGGTTGAGGTAGACGGCGATGCCCGCGAGGGCCGCCACGAGCACGGCACCGGCGGCGACCGCGCCGATGATCGCGTCGACGAATCCGAACGCGCGCGCCGAGAACACCTGCCCGTGACGGACGAGCGTGAGCAGCCGCAGGATGCTGACCCCCACCACCTGGAGGCACACCACGCCCAGGAACACGATCCCCACCGCGAGGTGGGGCACCGCGCCCGGCCCGCCCAGGTCGTGCGCGAGCAGGATCACGAGCACGACCTGGACCACGAGGGATCCTGCCAGCGCGATCCAGATGACGGTCTGCAGAGCGCGGACGCCGAGGGGGTTCATCGAAGCTCCTGAGGACGGGGGAGTGGTCGTCGGATGACACGAGCCTATCGTTTGTCGATAGGTGTGACGAGGGTGCGGCGCCGTGCTTCACGAAGGCTCCACACGGTGGGGCCCGGACCGCGCGGGCGGACACGCCGACCGCACGGTCCGGGCCCCTGGCCCGTGTGCGCGGCACGACCTAGCGTGGAAGCACCTCTCACGCCCCCGGAAGGAGCACGTCGATGACCGACGACGCACGACGCAGCGAGGCGGCCGATCGCGCCCACGAGCTCGGCACGGACCAGGATCAGCCGTCGTTCCCGCCCCAGGACCAGGAGCCGCCCGGGCTGACCGCGCCGATGGAGCCAGTCCCCGACCACGGGGAGCAGACGTACGTGGGGCACGGGCGGCTCGAGGGACTCGTCGCCCTCATCACGGGCGGAGACTCCGGCATCGGACGCGCCGTCGCGATCGCCTACGCGCGCGAGGGCGCCGATGTGGCGATCTCCTACCTCGAGGCGGAGCAGGACGACGCCGAGCAGACGCGCACGTGGGTCGAGAAGGCGGGCCGGCGCGCGCTGCTGCTGCCCGGTGACATCCGCGACGAGCGGCACGCGCGGTCGCTCGTGACCTCGACGGTCGAGGAGCTGGGCCACCTCGACGTGCTCGTCAACAACGCCGCCTTCCAATGGGGCCGCGCCGAGCCCGCGGGCATCGAGGGCATCGACTCCGCGCGCCTGCACCGCACGCTGACCACCAATCTCGAGTCCATGTTCTGGATCACCCAGGAGGCCGTCGCGCACCTGCGCCCGGGCTCCGCGGTCATCAACACGACCTCCATCCAGTCCTTCGACCCGTCGGTGCCGCTCATGGACTACGCCGCGACGAAGTCGGCGATCAACAACCTGACCGTGAACCTCGCCGCCGACCTGGGGCCCCGGGGCATCCGCGTCAACGCCGTCGCGCCGGGCCCGATCTGGACACCGCTCAACGTCGCGACCCGTGTGCCCGACGACTACACCTCCTTCGGCGGCAACACGCCGCTCGGCCGGGCGGGCCAGCCGTCGGAGTGCGCGGGAGCCTACGTGTTCCTCGCGAGCCCCGGCGAGGCCTCCTACGTCTCGGGCACGGTGCTCGGGGTCACGGGAGGCCGCCCGGTCTTCTGATCCCGGCGCCCGGTCAGGGGAAGACGACGGTGCGGACCCCGTCGAGCAGGACGCGCGACTGCGCGAACCAGGAGACCGCCTGGCGCAGGGTGCGCATCTCGGTGTCCTGGCCGATCGCGGTCAGCTCGGCCACGGACCGCGTGTGGTCGACCCGGGTGACGTTCTGCTCGATGATGGGCCCCTCGTCGAGGTCGCTCGTAACGAAGTGGGCGGTCGCGCCGATGAGCTTGACGCCGCGCTGGTACGCCTGCCGGTAGGGGTTGGCGCCCTTGAAGCCGGGCAGGAACGAGTGGTGGATGTTGATGCAGCGGCCCGCGAGGGCCTCGCACAGCTCGGGGGAGAGGATCTGCATGTACCGGGCCAGCACCACGAGCTCGATGTCGAGCTCGTCGACGGCGGCGAGCACCCGCTGCTCGAAGGCGGCCTTGTCGTCGGGCCCTGCGATGGGCCGGTGCTCGAAGGGGACGTGGTGGAACTCCGCGAGCGGCGCGGCCGTGGGGTGGTTGGCGAGCACGAGCGGGACGTCGATGTTCAGCTGACCGCCGCGCATCCGGGTGAGCAGGTCCGAGACGCAGTGGGTCGCGGTCGAGGCGAGCACGAGGGTGCGGCACGGCCGGTCGGACACGTCCACCGAGGTCTCCATCGCGAAACGCTCGGCGACGGGCGCGAGGGCCCCGCGCAGGGCGTCGATCGACGCCGACGAGCGCACCTGGAGGCGCATCAGGAAACGCCCCGAGGTGGGGCTCTCGAACTGCTGACTCTCGGTGATGTTGCCGTCGATCTCCAGCACGGCGCCGGTGATCGCGTGCACGATGCCCGGACCGTCGGCGCACGCCACCGTCACGGTGTATCGGTGCATATCGTCTGATCCGGCTGTTGTAGCCGAGGTGAGGGACGACGAGATGGGGGCACGATCCGCGGCAGACATGAGGGGCAGTGTAGAAGCGGGCGCCGAGCGATGCCCGCCGGTTCGCATGATGGCGCGCCCGGGCCGTCGGGGCTGGCACACTGATGCCGACAACCCCGTTCGAGGAAAGGAAGCATTCATGCTTGCCAAGGTGTCCAACGCCGTCCTGCGCGCCGTCCCCGGCGCGTTCATCCTGAACTCCGGGATCGGCAAGCTCGATCTGAAGGGCGAGGCCGCCGCGGGCCTGCAGCAGATGGCGGCCCAGGGAGTGCCCGCGGTCGCGAAGCTGACGCCCGACCAGTTCGGCAAGCTCATGAGCTACGGCGAGATCGCGGTCGGCTCCGCGCTGCTGCTGCCGTTCGTGCCCACCCGCGTGGCCGGTGCCGCCCTCGGCACGCTCGCCGCGGGCTTCGTGTCCTCCTACTTCCGGATCCCCTCGATGACGCAGGCCGACGGCATCCGCCCGAGCCACGAGGGCACCGCGGTCGCCAAGGACCTGTGGCTCGCGGCCATCGCCGCGGCGCTCGTCCTGCGCGGCTCCGCGGACTGAGCCCGGCCCGGAACCGACTCACGGCGTGAGCGGCTCGCAGCGGATCACCCCGGCGCCCGCCGGGGTGATCCGCGTCGTCGGCGCGGCGACGAACAACCTGCGCGACGTCTCGGTGGACGTGCCCAAGAAGGCCCTCACCGTCGTCACGGGCGTCTCGGGATCGGGCTGCACCCCGCCGACGTGCACCAGCTCACCCAGCTGCTGGCGCGCCTGCGCGACGCCGGCAACACGGTGCTCGTGGTCGAGCACCACCCGCAGGTGATCGCCGTCGCCGACCACGTGATCGACGTCGGGCCCGGAGCGGGTGCACGCGGCGGTCTCATCCAGTTCGTCGGCACCCCCGCGGACCTGCGCCGCAGCGGCACCGTGACGGGGCGCCTGCTCGACCGTCCGCTCGAGGTGTCGTCGAGCGCGCGCCCCTGGCAGGGCACGGTGCCCGTGCGCGACGCACGCGCCCACAACCTCACCGGTGTCGACGTCGACATCCCGCTGGGGGGGGGGCTCACCGCCGTGACCGGCGTCGCCGGATCGGGCAAGAGCTCGCTCGCCACCCAGGACCTGCCCGCCCAGCATCCCGCCTTCGCGGTCGTCGGGCAGGACCCGCTGCGCGGCGGGGTCCGCTCGACCTCGCTCAGCGTGCTCGGCATCGCCGACACCGTGCGCCGGGCCTTCTCGGAGGTCTCGGGCCTCGCCCCCGCCTGGTTCAGCTTCAACTCCAAGGGCGCGTGCCCCGTGTGCCGCGGCAAGGGGCACATCACCACCGAGCTGGCCTTCCTCGACGACGTGTCCACGCCGTGCGACGAGTGCCACGGCCGTCGTTTCAACGAGACCGCCCTGTCCGCCACGATCCGCGGCAGCACGATCGCGGACGTGCTGGCGATGGAGGCCCGGGAGGTCGCGCACCTGTTCGAGCACAGCCCCGAGATCGCCGAGGCGATGTCGTGGCTCGAACGGGTGGGTCTCGGCTACACGGCGGTGGGGCAGTCCCTCGACACCCTCTCCGGCGGCGAGAAGCAGCGCCTGCTGCTGGCCCGGCACCTGCGCGGCGTCGAGGACCTCGCGGGGTAGCGCATCGTGCTCGACGAGCCCACGACCGGCCTGCACCCGAGCGACGTCGACCGCATCACGACCCTGTTCGCCGACCTGCTCGACGCGGGCGCCACGCTCGTCGTGATCGAGCACAATCTGCGGGTCGTGGCCCGCGCCGACCACGTCATCGACATCGGCCCGGGTGCCGGGGTCGACGGCGGCTGCGTCGTCTTCACGGGGACCCCCGCCGCCCTCGTCCGCGACGAGGCCTCGCTCACCGGGCGCGCCCTCGCCCTCGCCGCGCAGGGCCGCCAGAGCCTCTGACCCTCCCGCCCGCCTCGACCAGGAGCCGCCCGATGACGACGACCCGCACCACGATCGCCCTGCTCGGGGCCGGCACGATGGGCCAGGCCCTGCTCGCCGGCTCGCTCGCCGGCGGCCTCGCCCCCGAGGACGTCTGGGTCAGCGCACGACGACCCGAGCACGTCGAACGGATCGTCGACGTCCACGGCGTGCACGGCACGACGGACAACGCGCGCGCCGCCGAGCAGGCCGACCTGGTGGTCCTCGCCGCGGGCCCCGCGCAGGTCCTCGACATCGTCGCCGAGATCTCCGGGCATCTGCGGGAGGGAGCGGTGGTCGTCTCGATCGCCGACGGGATCGCGCTCGCCGACCTCGAGGGCCGCCTGCCCGCGCACGTCGGCGCCGCGCGGGCCCTGCCGAGCATCACCGCCCAGGCCGGCCACGGCCTCACCCTGCTCACTCCGGGCGCCTCGTGCACGACCGCGCAGATCGACGCGGTCACCTCCCTGTTCGCTCGCTCCGGCGAGGTGCTGCGCGTCGAGGAGGAGCAGCACGCGGTGCTCGGACCGCTCAGCAGCGGCGGCCCCGCCCATCTCCTCTACGTCGCCGACGCGATGATCGAGGCCGCAGCCGTGCGCGGCATCCCGCGCGACCTCGGCCGCCGGATCGTCCAGCAGGTGATGGCGGGCACCGCCGCCTGGCTCGAGCAGAGCGACGAGGACGCCGCGGTGCTGCGCGCGGACGTGTGCGCACCGGGCGGGGCCGGGATCCGGCGCATCGCCACGCTCGACGAGCGGGCCGTGCGCGCGGCCCTCGTCGCGGCGCTGACCGACTGACCTCATGCCGTCGACACAGATGCGTGGTGGTGCCGGTCGCCCCCTGGCCCGGCACCACCACATCCCCCGGTACGGCCCCACGGCGCCCTGCTCACCCCCCCCCCGGAGCAGGGGCGCCGCGAGGATCCGCACGTCACAGAGGCCGGGCCGCGACGAACACCCCGGCCGGATCGAGCCGACGACGCAGCTCGCGCAGACGCCCCAGCGCGGCGCCGTACGAGGGCGCTGGATCCTCCGCGCCGTCGACGAAGGTAAGAGCCCCCACCGGTGCATGCCACGGTGCGAGCGCCGCGACCCCCGCGGTCGCCGCGCACCGCGCCGCCTCGACCGCCTCGGGCACGGGCGCCATCGCGATCGTGTGCACGAGGAACGGCCCGTCGAGCGAGCCGACCGCCCCGGACCCCTCCGGGGCCCGGCCCATCGCACCGCCGAGCTGACGCAGCTCGCTCACGAACAGGGCCGGGTCGGCCGCCATGGCGAGGTACGCGTCGACCGCGTCCGTCGGCAGCCCCTCGAGCACGGCATGCGCGCTGAGCGCGGGGGACGGCTCGGGCGGGTCCATGTGCACGGCCAGCACGGCGGCCACAGGTATCCGCGCGAACGTGTCGACCTCGGGTGCGAGCGCCCGCAGCGGCTCGAGCAGCGTCGCGGCCCGCGCGTCGTCCTCGAGGATCGCCCCGTCGACCACCACGACCGACCGCCCCTGCAGGAACGGCGGCAGTGACGGCAGAGGCGGCAGATGCAGCACCCGCAGGGTGCTCGTCACGCTCTCCGGCGAGCCCTCGCACCATCGTGCCCAGGCATGGGTCACCTCGGCCGCCCGCGCCGCGTCCCACAGCAGGAAGCCGGCGACCACGTCCGTGAGCTCCAGCAGCTCGATCTCGAGGGACACCACGATCCCGAAGTTCCCCGAGCCGCCGCGCAGCGCCCAGAACAGCTCGGCGTTCTCCTCGGCGCTCGCGCGCAGCAGGGAGCCGTCGGAGACCACGACCTGCACCTCGCGCACCGAGCCGACGGCCAGTCCGTGAGCCCGGGAGTACATGGACACGCCGCCCGCCAGGATGTAGCCCGCGACCGACACGGTGCCGGCGCTGCCGTGCAGGGCCGTCAGGCCGTGGGGAGCGGTCGCGGCGAGCACGTCGTTCCAGGTGGCGCCCCCGAGCACGCGGGCGGTGCGGGCGAGCGGATCGACGCTGACCCCGCGCAGGGAGCACAGGTTCACGAGCAGCACGTCGCACAGGTCGCCGCGCGAGAGCGCATCGGCCGCATGTCCCGTCGACAGGGCCGCCACGCGCAGCCCGGCCGCCGTCGCGGCCCGCACCAGCTCGACCACCTCCTCGGCGCTTTTCGGGCAGGCCACAGCGGCCGGGCGCAGCTGTGCGGCGAGGTTCCAGGGCATGCAGGCGCGGTCGTAGCCGGGTTCGCCGGGGAGCATGACGCGCTCGCCGAGATCGGCGCGCAGCTGCGCGGTGCGTGAGTCGAGGGGCGGGTCCAGCACGGTCATGTCGGCTCCATCGTCGAGGCGGTCGTCGGTGGCACGAGTCTGCGGAGCGGGAAGGGCGGCGCACCATCCCAGCGGGGCGGGGAATCCGCGGCCCCCAGAAAGGTGGGATGGTGCGCCTGCCGTCCGCGGCGCACACTGGGGTGATGGACTCGGCGAGGGCACTGGGGCGTGCACGCAGCGACGTGGACGTCAGCTCCCGCGCCGGGCTGCCCCTGCACCTGTTCATGGAGGAGGCGGCGGCCGCGCTCAGCACGGTCGTGCCCTTCGTGGCGGGCTGCTTCTCGACACTGGACCCCGCGACCGCGATGGTCGCCGGGACCGTCAAGCTCGACGCTCTGGCCGGCCGCAACGACGCCGACGTCGCCTGGGCCCGGATCGAGTACGGAGGCGACGACCCCACCGCGATGCGGCGCCTGGTCTCGACCGGCCGTGTCTCGGTGGGCATGGACCTCGAGACGCGCGGCGAGATCGAGCGGTCGCCGCGCATGGCCCAGCTGCTGCTGCCCGAGTTCGACTTCCACGACGAGGCCCGGGTGGTGTGCTGCGACCGCGCCGGCGCCTGGGGAGCGCTCTCGGTGTTCCGCGGCGTCGACGACGCACCGTTCGCCCGGGAGGAGGTCGCGATCCTCGCCTCGCTCGCCCCGGCCCTGACCCGCGGCATCCGCACCGGTCTGCTGGCGCGGACCGCGGCTCTGGCCCGGGCCGCCACGGAGGGGCCCGCGGTCGTGATCGTGGACGCCCACGACCGGATCGTGCAGGCCAGCCCCGCGAGCGAGACCCTCCTGCGGCGCCTCGCGGCCGTGCCGGGCGCCGCCGATCCGATGACGTCGGTGCAGGTGCTCATCAGTGCTGCCCGCCGACTCGCGGCGGGCGACGTGGCGACGGTCCCGCGGGTGCGGGCCCGTACGGCCGACGGGGCGTGGATGCTGCTGCACGCGGCGCCGCTGTCGGGTCTGGGGGAGCGCGCCGGGGACGTCGTCGTGACCATCGAGGAGGCCCGCCCGCAGGACGTCACCGATCTGGTGGCCGCCGCCTTCGGGCTCACCGCCCGGGAGCAGCAGGTGGTCTCGATGGTCCTGCGCGGTGTGGACACCCGCGGGATCGCGGCCGTCCTGCACCTGTCTCCCTACACCGTGCAGGACCACCTCAAGTCGATCTTCGACAAGGCCGGGGTCGCGAGCCGGCGCGAGCTCGTCGCGCGGGTCTACTTCGACCAGTACGTCGACCAGTCCGCGACGCTCGAGTCGCCCGTCCCATGAGGAGCGGGGTCACCGTCGGACGATGGTGAACCTCCACAGGCGTGTGCCTCGCGCAGGAGGCTCAGTAGTACACCGCGAGCGGCCCGTGGGGACCCGCGATCACGTCGACCTCGGTGTTGAAGACCTCGGTCAGGGTGCGCGACGTCATGATCTCGGCGGTGGGCCCGTACTCGACGACGCGCCCGTCCTTCATGGCGCAGATGCGGTCGGCGTAGTGGGCCGCGAAGTTGATGTCGTGCAGCACGACGACGATGGTCCGCTCGAGCTCCCGGGCCGCGCTGCGCAGCTGCTTCATCATCTGCACCCCGTGCTGCATGTCGAGGTTGTTGAGCGGCTCGTCGAGCAGCACGTAGTCGGTGTCCTGGGCCAGCACCATCGCGACGTAGGCGCGCTGGCGCTGGCCGCCCGAGAGCTGGTCGAGGTAGCGGCTCTCGAGCCCGGAGAGGTCGAGGAAGTCGATCGCCTCGCTGATCTTGTCCTCGTCGGCGCGGGTCAGGCGCCCCTGGGAGTAGGGGAAGCGGCCGAAGCCGACGAGCTGGCGCACCGTGAGCCGGGTGACGAAGTGGTTCTCCTGGCGCAGCACCGACAGCACGCGCGCGAGGTCGCGGGACTTCGCGGTCGCGACGTCGAGGCCCGAGACGCGGATCGTGCCGGAGTCCATCCGCAGCAGACGTCCCACCATGGTCAGCAGCGTCGACTTGCCCGCCCCGTTGGGCCCCACCAGGGCCGTGATCCCGCCGGCGGGGATCTCGAGGTCGATGGGGCCGATGCGCACGTCGCTCGCGTACTCCTTGACGACGTTGTGGATCTCGATCACAGGCGTCCCTTCCGCATGATGACGGTCAGGAAGACCGTGCCGCCCACGAGCTCGATGATGATCGAGACCACCCCCTGGGCGTAGAAGACGTGGTTCATGATGACGTAGGCGCCGCACAGGACGACGAAGCCCAGCAGCGCCGCCACCGGGAAGATCCGGCGGTGATCGTAGGTGCCGACGACCTGGTAGGACAGCGTTGCGACGAGGAAGCCGAAGAAGGTCATCGGTCCGATGAGGGCGGTCGAGACCGCCATCAGGATCGACACCAGCACAAGGGTGAGGATCGTGTGGCGACGGTGGTCGACGCCGATGTTGGTCGCGGTGTCATGGCCGAGCGCGAGCACGTTGAGCCGTCGCGCGTTGAGCCACAGGGCCGCGGCGGCGAGCACGACGAGCGGGATCGCGATGGGCAGGTAGTCGGCGTCGGCGTTGGTGACCGAGCCGAACAGGCGCGCGCTCAGCACGTCGAACTCGCTCGGGGTGAGCAGACGCTGCATGAAGGTCGCGATCGCTCCCAGCCCTCCGCCGAGCACGATCCCGATCAGCAGCGTGACCTGCAGGTTCGCATAGCGGCCCGAGAGCAGCCACCCGTAGAGAACGGCCGAGAGCGCGACCATCGCGACGAGCTGCAGGACGAACTGCGGGGTGCCCTGCAGGCGCAGCAGGCCGGCCACGCCGAACAGATAGATCGCCGAGGTCTGGATCGCGATGTACAGCGACTCGAAGCCCATGATCGACGGGGTGATGATCCGGTTGCCGGTCACGGTCTGGAACGAGACGGTCGCGATCGCCTGGCACACCGCGACGATCACCATCACCACGAGCGAGGTCGCGCGGAGCTTGGCGATCAGCCAGAAGCCGCGCGTGCCGGGCGCCATGGGGTTGTCGAGCGCGAGCAGCGCGAAGCCGAAGCCGAGGGCGGCGAGGGCCAGCACCGCCACGATCACCGCGTACCGGGTGCGCGCGCGGCGGGTGGGGAAGGGGCCCGAGGCGGCGCGCTCAGCCATGCCGGCGCTGCCTGAGCAGGAGCAGGATGAACACGGCGGCGCCGACGACGCCGAGGATGAGCGAGACGGGCACCTCGAACGGCGCGATGACGGTCCGGCCCACGAGGTCGCACACGGTCACGATCGCGATGCCCAGCAGGCACACCCAGGGCAGGTTGCTGCGCAGGTCGTCCCCGCGCACCATCGAGACGATGTTGGGCACGATGAGCCCGAGGAAGGGGAGGTTGCCGACGACGACCGTGACGACGCCGGTGGCGATCGCGACGAGGGTCGTGCCCACGAGCACCACGAGGTTGTAGTTGACGCCGACGTTGGTGGCGACGTCCTCGCCCAGCCCCGCGACCGTGAAGCGGTCCGCGGCGACGAACACCGCGGCGACCACGAGCACCACGATCCACAGGTACTCGTACTGCCCGCGCAGGACCGAGGTGAAGGAGCCCGCGAACCACACTCCCAGGTTCTGCAGCATGTCGAACTGCAGGGCGATGAACGTGGAGACCGAGCCGACGACGGCGCCGAGCATGATGCCGATGATCGGCACGATGAGCGAGGAGCGCAGGGTCACGCGGCGCAGGAAGAGGAAGAACACCATGGTGCCCACGAATGCCGCAACGATCGCGAACACCATGCGGGTGCCGATGCTGGCTCCCGGGATGAGGATCATCGCGGCGATCAGCCCCAGCCCGGCCCATTCGGTCGTGCCCGTCGTGGTGGGCTCGACGAAGCGGTTCTGGGTGAGCAGCTGCATCACGAGGCCGCACATGGACATGGCGGCGCCCGCGAGGACGAGCGCGATGGTGCGCGGGATGCGGGTGATGGCGAACATGTCGGCGCCGTCCTCGGCGCCGAACACGTCGTACTGGCCCGTGAGCAGGGACAGCACGAGCAGGGCGGCGACGACGAGCACGCCGATCAGGAGCCGGGGGTCGAGCAGGCGGCCCCGGCCCCGCCGGGGTGGGGCCAGGGCGTCGGTGGGGGAGCGGGTCATGGGTCACCAGAGGTCGGAGGGGCCCGGCGCGGCGGCCTCGCGGCGCGGCCGGGCGAGGGCATGGCGGAGGGCCCGGGCGTGCGCCCGGGCCCGACCGTCAGCGGAGGATCAGCTCGTCGCCTCGAGGGCGTCCGCGAAGCTGCCGAAGAACTCGGTGTAGGTCTCGATGCCCTCGTTGGTGTAGGTGTCGTCGGGCATGTAGACCACGTGCCCGGCAGTCACCGCCGTGACGTTCTTGAGCGCCTCGGATCCCTCGATCACCTCGGCCGCCGGCTGGGAGTCCTCGCTCGCGACCGCCGCGTCGCGGTCCATCACCAGGATCCAGTCGGGGTTGGAGTCGGCGATCGCCTCGACGGAGATGTCGTCGCCCTGGTGGTCGTCGTCGGCGCCCTGCACCTCGAGCGCCGGGGTGAGGCCCAGGACGTCGTACATGGGGCCGAAGGTGCGCCCGACGTGCGGCGCGGAGTAGCCGATCTCGCCGCCCGAGACGATCACCGACATGACCTTCTGGGCCGGGTCGTACGCGGCCTTGACGCGGGCGATGGAGGCGTCGAGGTCCTCGCCAAGGGCGGTCGCCTCCTTCTCCTTGCCGAAGATGGTGCCGAGCACGTCGACGCGGCGCTTGAGCTCGGCCTCGAAGGGCTGGTCGTCGCGGGCGTCGAGGTCGAGCACGACGGCGTCCGGCGCGAGCGAGGTGAAGTCGTCCTGGTACTGGGAGAAGCGGGAGCCGGTGATGATGAGGTCGGGCTCGACCGCGACCACGGCCTCGAGGTTCGGCTCACGATGGTTGCCGAGGTCCACGATCGACTCGTCGTCCTTGTAGGGGATCGTGGTGGGCATCAGGGCGCGGGAGGCGGCCGTCAGGGAGACGCCCCAGTCCGAGAGGGTCTGGAAGCTGTTGTTGTCCGTCGCGACGACCGACGTCGGCGGGGTGGCCACGGTGTGCTGGCCGTTGTTGTCCTCGACGGTCACCGTGCTCGCGGTGCCGCCCGCATCCGAGGCGCCGGCATCCCCTCCCGTCGAGTTGTCGCTCGAGCAGGCCGCGGCCATGAGGCCCAGAGCTCCTGCGGTCGCGGCGAATCCGAAATGGCGGCGGGAGAGCGTCGTCATGAGAGGGAGTGTCCTTCAGCGTGTCTGCGATAGGTGAGGAGGCCGGCGGCGCTGGAGCACCGAGCGGGCTCGAAAGTAAGGTTAACCTATCCTGACGGAGGACTCGACTCCGTCTACCCGTTGAGATCGCGGGCGAAGACCCGGTAGACGACAGGCCGGCCGTTCTCGTCGCGCTCCTCGGGCGAGGGCGCCTCCCCGACCGGGGCGAAGGAGCAGTGGAGCGCGACGGCGATCGAGGCGGCGTTGCGACGGTCGGCGCGGATGATCGTCCGACGGCCGACGTGCTCGTCCTCGAGGCGCCGGCACACGGCCTGCACGGCCGCGCTCGCGACGCCTTGTCTCCGCGCCCAGGGGTGCACGGAGTAGGCGATGTTGACGTCCCCGGGGGCGGGCACCTCCGTGGACTCGGGGTCGGCGTCGATGTAGCCGGCGAGGCGCTCGTCCCACCAGATGCCCCAGCCCCGCTTGCGGTGGATCGCCTCGGCGTTGGCCGCGAGCGTCGCGATGTGACGGCGGGTGGACTCGACCGTCGACGCACGGCCGGAGAGCCACCGGATCACCTCGTCGTCCTCACCCGCGTTGTGCGCCTCGATGTCGGCGTCGGTCAGGGGTCGAAGCGTGATGGCCGCAGTCATGCGCACGACCGTAGCGGGCGCCGCCGTCGCTGTCCTCGGGTTTTCGGCCCCTGACCGGTGGCCCTGTCGGTGGGCGCGAGCCGCGGACTACCGTCGTCGATGACACGGATCGGCCGGGCAGGCGTGCTCGGCGGCGTGCACCCACGGGGGAAAGGTCTGCCATGACCGCCACCTATACGTTCGACGTCTTCGCCAGCCTGGACGGCTACGGCTCCTACACCGCCGAGGGCGACTGGGGCGGCCACTGGGGCACGGCCGGCCCGGAGTTCCTGGCCCATCGGACCGCGCCGTTCGGCGCGCCTCAGCGCATGGTGTTCGGCGCGAACACCTACCGGGAGTTCATCGCCCTGCTGGGGCCCGACGTCGCGGAGGCCGATCTGCCCGACGCATGGGTCGCCGCCATGCGACGCCTTCCGACGACGGTGGTCTCCTCGACGCTCACCGAGCCCCTCCACTGGCCGCATGCCGAGATCGCGTCGGGAGACGCGGTCGACGTCGTCGCCCGGCTCAAGGAGGAGTCCGACGTGCCCTTGCGGTCGCACGGCAGCCTCTCGATGAACTGGGCGCTCCTGGCGGCGGGACTCGTGGACGAGATCCAGCTGACGGTGTTCCCCGTCATCACCGGCCGCACCGGCTGCGACCCGGTGTTCGGCGGGGCGGGGGACTACGACCTCGAGCTCCTCGAGAGCCGGGTCCTCGACGGCCGCATCCAGGAGACGCGATACCGCCCCACCGCCCATCCCTAGGCGGCGCGCCGCCACATGCGCAGGGTCCCGAGCTGCACGGGGAGGTCGAGGACAGCGGGATCGTCGCCGACGATGACCTCCGCGGTGCCGCCCAGCGCGGTGCCGATCGGCGTCCACCGGCCGCGGGGGAGGAAGACGCGGCGGGTGGTCGCTCCCGGTGTCAGCACGGGCGCGACGAGCACGTCCTCTCCCAGCAGGAACTGGTCGGTCACGTCCTCGGTCCCGGCATGGTGGGAGGCGAGCGGTCGCAGCACGGGCTCCCCGCTCCGCGCGGCGGCCTCGACGAGCGCGCCGATCTCGGGGACGAGGGACTGGCGCAGGGCGACCGCCGCCTGCACGGCGGCGAGCGCCTCGGCGCCGAGCACGCGGGCCGGGTTGAGGGAGAACTGCATCATCGGGAACAGCGCCGCGCACTGGGCGTAGCGCACGAACTGCTCGGCGTCGATCGGCGAGTCGGGGCCGATCGCCGCGATGTCGCCGCCGCCCACCATGTCGGGGCAGGTGAAGGCATGACCCGTGAGGCTCTGGGCGATGCCCTCGGGGATGAGCGAGCCCAGGCCCGTGGGTACTTCGTCGTGTGGATCCTCTTCTGCGTCACCTACACGATCCTCACCTGGCAGGTGCTGTCCCCGGCCGGCGGGCGCACCCTGGCCGAGTGGCTCCACGAGAGCGAAGGCCAACGCCGGTCCCGTCAGCGGTCGGAGTCGCTCTATGCGACAGGCGGCCCGTCCGGTGCGATCACGATGTGCATCATCGCTCTGGCAGCCGTGGTCCTCGTCGCTGTTCTGCCCAGCCTGCGAGGGAGCGCCCTCACGCTCACGCTGGCGATCGGCGTGGTCGCCGCGACCTGGATGCTGCTCGTCACGGTCTACGCCGTGCACTATGCCCGTGAGACCGCCCGCGACGGTGGCCTGTCCTTCCCCGGCAGCGCGGGGGAGGACCCGCCCCGGCTCCACGACTTCCTGTACGTCGCCGTTCAGGTGGCGACCGGCTTCAACTCCGCCGATGTCGAGGTCCGTACGACCCGCATGCGGCGCGAGGTCACCATCCACGCGGTGGTGTCCTTCGCCTTCAACACGGTCGTCATCGCGCTCCTGGTGTCGCTCCTCGTGACCATAGACTTCTGAGGTCGATGGGGGAGGAATCAGCACTGACGGCCACACCGTCGTCACCCACACTGACCACGCCCGCACTGGGCGTGCCGTGCTCCACATCCAGACGATGCACGACGGCCACAACTACGAGCGCCACATCATCGTGGTCGTCGACGACGAGCCCATGACCGCCCGCCAGGCCCGCGAGACCGCCGCCGCCCTCCTCGAGGCCGCCGACAAGATCGACGGCCGCGAGTCCCAGGTGCTCAGCCTCCCCGGCGACGAGTGAGCACCCACCGCCGGACGCCCGCGGACCATGGTCCCCGGGGCGTCGCCACGCCTACCGACGGAACAGCCGCCGCATGTCCTCCGCCGTCGCCTCGACAACAGCGATCCCCTGGTCGTCGACACCCGCGGGCGCGCCGCGCATGAACCGCGCGTTGACGGACTCGCCCGCCTCGAGCCGCTTCGTGAGCGCCCGCGCGTAGCCCTTGTTCACGTAGCCGACCCGCCGCGCCTTGCCGTCCGCGTCGAGTGAGAGAACCGCGACGGCGCCCGGGTCGTGCTCGTTCTCCGGCTCCCGCTTGAACCTCGCACGCTTCCTGGGCGAGGTGTCCGCGGCCAGGCTGTCGTCTGGGTAGTACGACGAGCCGCGAACCGTGAAGCTACGGACCCCCGCCCGGGTCAGCGCGCGGTTCCCCGGCGGCACCTGCTTCCGTGTCCCGTCATGCACGAAGAACCCGCTCGAGACCCGCACCGGCAGCCGCCCGTCGCTGTCCCTAACGAGGTAGTACGCCGCCTCCTCCTCGCTGAGGTACTTCCGCGACTTGGACGGCGGCGGTGGGCCGGCACGCCGGGTAACGGCGCGATCCACACCCGGCGCAGGATCTGACCGTGACGAGTCCGCGCCAGCGTCCGACCTCTCCGAGCCGAGCCTGAGCCACACCAATCCCGCCAGGATCAGCACAACGATGCACGCGACCACGAACAGGGCAAGGAGCAGATCCATGCCCGGAGTATGCCCTGCCGTGTGCTACGAGTGGAGCGCCCGACCAGCACCGTATGATCACGACCGCCGCGGCCTCACGCTGCACAAGCTCCGCCACACCGCCGCTTCATCGGTGATCGCCGCCGGGAGGCCGACGTCCAGGTGGTCCGCGCCATGCTCGGGCACCGCGACGCGTCGGTGACCCTCGCGGTGTACAGCGACCTCGTGCCCGACAGTATCGACGAAGTCGCCGACGCCATGGACATCGCCCGCGAGCTCGCGCGCGGGGCCACCAAGACCACCCCCAGCGACCACCAGGAGAGCCATGCCCACCACATGGCCACCGGTGCCCCTGTGAGCGGACATGACGAAGGCCGCCGACCAGTGTTGTCACTGGTCAGCGGCCTCTCGCGGTCGGGCTGACAGGATTTGAACCTGCGACCCCTTGACCCCCAGTCAAGTGCGCTACCAAGCTGCGCCACAGCCCGCTGCCCTCGGCGTGTGCCTCGGACCGTCCAGAACTCTACCCCGGGGCGGCCCCGGGGAGCGAATCGACGCGGACGTGACCTGCGGCACGACTGTTCAGCTGGTCCTCGGTACCCTGTCCGCAGCCCCATGCTGGACGGGGACCCGACCCGAAGGAGTGCTCCATGACCGTCGACGACGCCACTCTCCACTCCTGGCGCACGGCGCTCGCGGAGGATCCGCTAGGCTGGGACTTCTCCGAGCTGCGCGGGTACGCCGAGGAGGACACCCCGTGGCGCTTCGACACGGTGGCCCGCAACCTCGCGCAGGTGTCCCACCACCTGCTCGACCTCGGCACCGGGGGAGGGGAGTTCCTCTCCGCCCTGGCCGACGTCACGCCCGACGACACCGTGGCGACCGAGGGCTGGGCACCCAACGTGCCCGTCGCGACGCAGCGCCTCGAGCCGCTCGGCATCGAGGTCGTCGAGTACAACCCGGAGGCGCCGGGCGCGTCCCTCCCGTTCGCGCCCGGCCGCTTCGACCTCGTGCTCGCGCGCCACGAGGCGTTCGACGCCGCCGACGTCTTCCGCGTGCTCTCGCCCGGCGGCACCTTCGCGACCCAGCAGGTCGGCGCCGACGACCTGGTCGAGGTGCTCGAGGCCTTCGGTCTCGAGCCTCCCTACCCGGACGTCACGCTGCAGAACATCGAGCGGGAGATCACGAGCGCCGGCTTCCGGGTGGAGCGTAGCGACGCCTTCCGCGGCCGCGCGGTCTTCACCGACATGATCTCCTTCCTCCGCTTCCTCCGACGCGTCCCCTGGATCGCTCCCGCCGACCTCGACGTCGACCGCCACCGAGATGTCCTCGAGGCGATCGCGCAGCGCATCGACGACGGCCCCTTCGAGGTCGGCATGTCCCGCTTCTGGCTCCTCGCACGCACCCCCGAGGCCCGCACACCTCCCGTCACGGACTTCTCGAAGCTGCTCGGCGAGACCCCGGACGTGCCCCAGGTCTGACGTCCACGCGTCCTGCCTGGTCAAATCCTCACCAAATCCCTGCCCATGGGGGCTTTCCCGGTGCCGGAGGGCCGTCGGCTCGTGCGAGAATCGTCAAGCACAGGCCCGGTCAGCCGCACAGGCGGCGCACAGCGACAAGGGCAGCGGGAGGAAGGGGATCCACGGTGAGCGACGACACCGATCCGAAGCAGACGAACGAGGGGCTCGACCAGACCTCGACGCTGAGCGCGATCTCGATCCCCGACTCGATGGAGGAGCCCGAGCACGGGCTCACGTCCCTCGACCGCTCGGCCATCGAGGCGCTTCCGGACGGATCCGCCCTGCTGATCGTGCGCAAGGGCCCGAACCTCGGCGCCCGCTTCCTGCTGGACGCCGAGAAGACCATCGCGGGCCGTCACCCCAACAGCGAGATCTTCCTCGACGACGTCACCGTCTCCCGCAAGCACGCCGCCTTCGTGCGCGACGGCGACGGCTTCCTCGTGCGGGACCTGGGCTCGCTCAACGGCACCTACGTGGGCAAGGAGCGCGTCGACGAGGCGCACCTGCAGTCGGGCCAGGAGGTCCAGATCGGCAAGTACCGTCTGACCTACCACCTCAAGCCCGGGAGGAGCTGACGGCGTGCCGGCATCCGCATCCCGCAAGGGGGCCCCGGCATCCGGCGCACGTCTCAGCATCGGCCAGGTGCTCGAGATGCTCCAGGAGGAGTTCCCGGACCTCTCGCACTCCAAGCTCCACTACCTCGAGGCCGAGGAGCTGATCTCCCCGGAGCGCACCCCGAGCGGCTACCGCAAGTACACGCGCGACGACGTCGATCGGCTCGTGTTCGTCCTGCGCGCCCAGCGCGACCGCTTCTGGCCGCTCAAGGTCATCAAGGAGCACCTGCAGGAGCACGGCGTCGACGACGGCGCGGGCGTCACCTCGATCGCCTCGCGTCCCGGTCCGAGCGCCCAGCTGCAGCCGGTCCGGCTCGACCGCAGCGGCCTGTGCCGCGAGGCCCACGTGGACGACGACTTCCTCGTCGAGCTCGAGGAGTTCCAGATGCTCCCCGAGGGCATCCTGTTCTACGGCTCCGCGGAGCTCGAGATCGTGCGCTCGGCGCGCGCGCTGGCCGACGAAGGGCTGCGTCCGCGCCACCTCGTGATGCTCCGCACCTCCGCCCAGCGCGAGGCCCACATGATCCGCTCGGTCGCCCGGCCCCACAGCCGTCCGACCGACTCGGCGGCCCGCGGCGGCGCCGAGGATCTGGCCCGCGACCTCGGCGAATCGATGAACGCGCTGCACAACGCCCTGCTGAGGACCTCCCTGCGCCCCTGACTTCCGTGCCCGACCACCGCGCGCCGTGACAGCGTCACGGCGCGTCGCTGTCCCTCACGTGCATCCACCGGATAGTCTGGACCGGTGCTCGCGCTCTTCCCCGGCGTGGAGCTGTCCACCTGGAGGTTCTAGTGAACACCGACACCCCCTCGGACCGGTCATTCCAGACCACGGTCCCCGCCGAGCCGGCTCAGGGCGTTCTGTTCGACGAGGTCGTCGACACGCCCGGTGAGCTCGGCTACCGCGGTCCCGCGGCCTGCAAGGCCGCCGGCATCACGTACCGCCAGCTCGACTACTGGGCCCGCACCGGTCTCGTCGAGCCGAGCGTGCGCGCCGCGTCGGGCTCCGGCAGCCAGCGCCTCTACGGCTTCCGCGACATCCTCGTGCTCAAGGTCGTCAAGCGTCTCCTCGACACCGGTGTCTCCCTCCAGCAGATCCGCGTGGCCGTCGCCGCCCTCCGCGAGCGCGGCGTCGACGACCTCGCCCAGATCACCCTCATGAGCGACGGCGCCTCCGTCTACGAGTGCACCTCCGCCGCCGACGTCATCGACCTCGTCCAGGGCGGCCAGGGCGTGTTCGGCATTGCCGTCGGCCGCGTCTGGCGCGAGGTCGAGAACGACCTCCTGGTCCTGCCGAGCGTCAACCCCGCCGACGACGCCGAGCTCGCCCTCCACGACGAGCTCGCCGCGCGCCGCAAGGCCCGCCACGCCGGCTGACCCGCCGACCTCCTCCACGACGAAGGGGGCGAGCACCGATACGGTGCTCGCCCCCTTCGTCGTGCCGGGGTCGCGTCAGCTGCGCTCGCGCGAGTCCAGGACGGTCTTCAGGAGGGCGTCGAAGTCCTCGGTGAGACGCTTGCCGCTCGCACCCTCGTAGCGGTGCAGCGGCACGGCGCCGCCCTGGGCCTGCTGGAGGCCCACGCGCTCCTCGATCACGGGCTCGAGCACGAGATCGCCGAACAGGTCACGCAGCTCGGCCAGACGGTACTGGTGCTCGACCGAACGCGGCCGGTAGCGGTTGACGGCGAGCCCGAGCGGCCGCAGCCGCGGCGCCAGCCCGTCCTCCCGCATCTCAGCGGTGAGCTTGAGGGCGCGATCGGCGGCGGTCACCGCGAAGAAGCCGGGCTCGCACACGACGAGGGCCCGGTCCGAGGCGGCGAGCGCCATCTGGGTCAGGCCGTTGAGCGAGGGCGGGCAGTCGATCAGCACGAGGTCGTACCGATGGGTGCGCTTGTCCAGGGCCTCCCGCAGACGGCGCACGTCGCGGGGAGCCGGGGCGGGGGAGTCGACCACCGACGAGCGATGGGAGCCCGGGATGATGTCGAGGTGGGACGAGGCCCCCTCGGACCACGGGGTCGGACGGACCGCGCGATCGATCGTCTCGGTGCGCACCGACGAGATCACCTCGGCGACATCCGGCGTGGCGCCCGGCTCGCCCAGCAGGCCCAGGGTCGCGTCGCCCTGCGGGTCCAGGTCGATCACGAGCACGTTCACGCCCTGATGCAGGGCCGCCGAGGCCAGTCCGAGCGTGACGGACGTCTTGCCGACGCCACCCTTGAGGGAACAGATACTCACCGTGAACACGCCTGCGATCCTACCGGCTCGACCGGGCGATTCCCGCCTGCACGGCGTTAGGGTGAGTCGGCCCGCACCGGGCACGCCGAGACCGACGGAGGGCACATGACCGCACGCGAGAGCGCCATCGACGAGGTGGTCCTCGAGGTGCTCGACGGCTGCGCCCCCTTCGCGCAGGCGGAGGCCTCACGCCTCGGCGACGTCGACCTGGTCGGCCCCACGGAGCTGCGCCTGCGCACGAGCCGCCTGTCCGAGGTGCGTCAGCTGCGCCGCGTGGTCTCCGCCTACGTGAGCGAGAGCGTGCCGGCGCGCCGGCCCCGCGAGCTGCTCGAGACGTCGTTCATGCGGCGCCTGGGCGATCGCATCGACCAGCTCCGGCATCTGAAGCCGCGCACCGGCCCGTTCACCGCGGTGCGCCTCGCGGCCGCCGGGGCCGACACCCCCGACATGCGGCGGCTGGCCGAGGAGATCGCCGAGCGGGCCGGACTGCCCGTCGACGAGGACGAGGGCGACCTGCTCGTGCGGGTTCGGCGCGCGGCCACGGCACAGGAGTCGGGCCGCTGGGAGGTGCTGATCCGGATGACGCCCCGGCCGCTGTCCACGCGCGCCTGGCGGGCGGTCGACTACCCCGGCGCCGTCAACGCGACGATCGCCGCGAGCGTCCTGGACCTCATGGAGATCGGCACCCAAGACGCCGTGCTCGACATGACCTGCGGATCCGGGACCTTCCTCGTCGAGCAGTCGTTCCTGACGGCGCCCGACCGGGCGGTCGGGGTGGACCTCTCCGAGGCGGCGATCGCGGCCGCCCAGGCCCATCAGCGCGCCGCGCGCCGCAAGGGACGGATCGACTGGGTCACCGGGGACGTGCTCACGACCGAGCTCGAGGGCGGCTTCACGCGGCTGCTCGCCAACCCCCCATGGGGCGAGCTGCACGGGGAGCACGCCACCAATCAGGAGCTGCTGGCCGCCCTGCTCGAGCGGGCCGCGCAGCTCGCGGCGCCCGGCGCGCGCCTGGGCATCCTGACGCACGAGATCACGCGCATGCACGCCGTGGCCCGGGACCCGCAGAGCCGATGGGAGCTGCGCGACGAGCACCGCTTCTTCCAGAAGGGGCACCACCCGCGCCTGTTCCGCTTCGACCTGCGCTGAGCGACCGCAGGGGGCAGCTCAGGCGCCGCGCTCCCCGCGGTTCAGCACGGTGATCGCCGCGGGATCCCCCTCGACGTCCACGCGTGCGACGCGGTCGCGGCCGAACGCCCACAGCAGCAGCTCGGAGGCGCGACCGTGCACGCGCACGCTGCCCTCGGAGCCCTTGGCAGGGACCCGCAGACCGCCCTGCGGCGACACCAGGGTGACGTCGACCTTGGCGCGCACGAGCAGGCGCGCCATCCGCTTGAGCACGCTCCACAGCTCCCGCTCCGCGGGCTCGCCGAGATCGCGCGGCTCCCAGCCGGGGCGGGCGCGCCGCAGGTCCTCGTGGTGCACGAAGTACTCGCCGGTGTTCATGAGCGTGTCGAGACCGCGCACGGGGGAGAAGCGGCTCGGCCCCGCCCGGAAGCGCTCGACCTGGTCCGCCCAGTCCTCGTCGCGCAGCTTCGCGCGCTCCTGGTCGGACCAGTCCGAGATCGCGGAGACCGGGACGTTGGAGCCCAGGAGCAGATGAGGCTTGCGCTCGCGCAGGATCAGGTGCTCCAGGAGGCCCTGGGCGTCCCAGTCCAGGATCGTGGGGGCGTCGGGTCCGAAGGAGATGAAGTCGTCCGCGAGGGCGGCGCGCTCGGACGTGACCAGGGACTGTGCTCGGATGTCGGCCATGTGCCACATCCTAGGGAGATGAACGCCGAGGTGCGGGACGATCCGTCCCGGCACGCCCCGAGCCGAGACGAGCCCTGGAGGACTTGATGCCCGCGACCCCATCCCGACGAACCGGGCCCCGGCCCTCCCCGGGCGCGGTCCGCGCGCCGCGCGTGCAGCCCCCGGACCTGAGCGACGAGGAGCCGACGATTCCCGCCGAACGCCTCGCCGACGTCCCGCCCGACGCGTTCGGCCGGATCGCTCGGGTGCGCGTCGTCGGTGGCACCGAGCTGCCCGCGCTGGACGGGGCCGAGCTCGCCGACGTGCGCATCGAGAGCGCCTTCGCGGCCGGATGGTCGGCCGCCGGTCTGCGCGCGGAGGAGTGTGAGCTGCAGGCCCTCCGCGTCGGTGCCGCCGAGATGCCCGACGCGTCCTGGCGGTCGGTGCGCCTGCGCGGCGGGCGCTGGGGCTACCTCAATCTGCGGGGCGCCGTCCTGGAGGACTGCGTGCTCGAGGACGCCGAGATCGAGGACCTCGACCTCGGGGCGGCCCGGACCGACCGGGTGGTCGTGCGAGGCTGCCGCATCGGCACGCTGCACCTGCATGAGGCCACCTGCCGGGACCTCGACCTGCGGACGAGCACGATCGACCGCGTCGAGGGCCTCGGCGGCGCCCGCGGAGCGGTCGCGGACCGGCTGCTCGTGGAGCAGTGGGCGCCGGCCCTGGCCGCCCACCTCGGCCTGCGCGTGGTCGACCCGGGCTGAGGCCGGGATCAGCCGGCGGCGGGGCCCTCGCCGGGCTCGTCCCCGGTGTCGTCGCCGCCGTCGAGATCGCGCAGGAACTTCTCGATCTCCGCGGAGATCTCCTCGTCCGACGGCATCGCCGCGTCGGACGGCTCCGCGCCCGAGCCGCTCGGCTGAGCGGTCAGGAGCGTGCGGTCATAACCCTGCTCGAGGTTGCGGATCAGCTCCTGGAGCTGCTCGGCTCCCACGATCTGCTCGGTCACGGCCTCCCGCGTGCTCTGCGCGGCCGGGCCGAGGGCGCCGACCGGGAGGGTCAGGCCGCTCTCCTGCTCGACGGCGCGCAGCAGCGCGATCGCCGCGTCCGGGTACGGCATCTCGTGGAGGTACTGGGGGACGTGCGCGACCAGGCCGACGATCTCATGGCCCGCCTGCCCGAGCCGCATCGTTAGCAGGTAGGTGAAGGTCGAGCGCATGCGGAAGGTCGCCGGGAGCGGCCGCTTCTCGCGGATGTGCGCGGGGTCGTCGGCGAACGTCGTGATCGCCATCGGCCGCGTGTGCGGGACCGGGGCGGGGAAGCTCTGGGCCAGCACGGTGCGCCGGATGCCGAGCTGCTCGATGACGATGCGCAGCGCGGAGGCCACGCGCTCCCACTCGAGGGTGGGCTCGGGCCCGGTGAGCAGGTAGAACGGCTCGCCGCCGGGTGCCGTGACCTCGTACAGCACGATCTCGGGTCGCTCGTAGTCGAGGAAGCGGTCGCGTTCGAGCGTGATCTCCGGACGCTGCGAGCCGTAGTCGAAGACCTCGTCGAGGTCGAGACGACCGATCACGCGGTGGGGGAGCGTCTCGAGCAGATGGTCGTCGATGAGCTCCTGCGCATGCCCGGCGTCGGTGAACGCCTCGAGCGTCACGAGAAGAGTGGTCCCGTTCAGCGTCCGCGAGTCCACGGACTTGTCGTAGCTGAAGAGGGTGGTCGGATCGAGCATGAGACCTCCGGGGCATGCAGGGCGGTCGGTGCCGCACACGTCTGATACCCGCTACAACCGCGCGCGAGCGGCGGCTATTCCGCCCCGAGGGGTGGCCGGAGCCCCGCACGGTGCGGGACGGTTCACAGGACGCGAGAGGAGCACCATCATGGCGACATTGCGAGGACAGGCACTGCTCACGGCGCTCGGCGAGGCGGGCCTGGGGGACTGGCAGGGCTTCCCCGACGGGATCCGCGCCCGGTTCCTGAGCGGCACCTTCACCACGGGCCTGCACCTGGTCGAGGCCATCGGCGCCGCGGCCGAGGAGCGCAACCACCATCCGGAGGTCACGCTGGCCTTCGCGTACGTCGACGTGCACCTCGTGAGCCACGACGCCGGCGGCGTGACCGACCGCGACATGGAGCTCGCCCGGCGCATCTCCGTGATCGCGCGCAGCCTCGACGTGAGGGCCGACCTCGCCGCCCCGGTGACGCTCGAGCTCGCCCTCGACACCGCCGACCCCGACGAGATCGCGCCCTTCTGGTCGGCCGTCCTGACGTGCGAGGAGGACAACGTCGAGGGCCACGACGTGATCGACCCGACCGGCCGGGTCCCGCTGCTCTGGTTCCAGGACACCGACCCCCACGACCCGCCGCGCCAGCGCTTCCACCTCGACGTGTGGGTGGGAGCCGACCAGGCCGCGGCGCGCATCGAGGCGGCCCTAGCCGCCGGGGGAGTGGTGGACGACGACGGCGAGGCGCCCTCGTTCACGGTGCTCGCCGACGCCCAGGGCAACCGCGTGTGCATCTGCACGATCGCCGATCGGGGATCCCCCGCCGAGTGACGGACCCTGCGGCTACGGTGGCCGCATGGTCGATCCCGCGCTCGTGCGCCGCCGCCTCGTGGCCCAGGGGCTCGTCACCCGCCCCTTCGCCACGCCGCACGACGCCGTCGCCGCCCTCGGCGCGATGCAGGGCCAGGATCTCGCCGGCGTCATGGCGTCGATCGCCCTGCGTCTTGGCGCAGCGGACCCCGCCGCCGCAGCCCGGGAGGGCATCGACCGGGTCGTCGCCGGCTTCGACGACGGCACCGTGGTGCGCGGCTACCCGATGCGCGGGACCGTGTTCGCGGTCGCGGCCGAGGACCTGCGGTGGATGACCGAGCTGTGCGCGGGCGGACCGGCCCGCGCCCAGATCCGGCGTCGCGGCCAGCTCGGCCTCGACGAGGAGCAGATCGCCCGCTGCCGCGCACTGCTCGAGGAGGCGGCCGGCGGGGCGGCTCGCGGCATCTCCCGCAGCGCCCTGTTCGGCGTGTGGGAGCGAGCGGGGCTCGCCCCCGCCGGCGGGCGCGGCTACCACGTGCTGTCCCACCTCATCGCGACCGGCGTCGCCGCCTACGGGCCCTGGAACGGCACCGAGAACGACGTCGTGCTCGCGGCGACCTGGCTGCCCGAGGGCACGTCCATCGCCGAGCGCTTCGCCGGCGACCAGGACGCGGCGACCGCCGAGCTGCTGCTGCGCTACGTGCGCGGCCACGGCCCGGCGACCCTGCGGGATGCGGCCTGGTGGACCAAGCTGCCGCTCGGCGCCCTCCGGCGCGCGCTCCCGCTGATCGCCGGGCACCTCGAGCACGCCCCCGGCTCGACGGGCGAGGAGCTGTGGTGGCGCCCCGGCCTGGACGAGGAGGTCGCGGCGGCCGGTGCGGCCGTCGATGCGCTCCACCTGCTGCCCGGCTTCGACGAGATCGTGCTCGGCTACCCCGACCGGCTCGCGCTCGTGGCCGCCGAGCACCACGACGCCCTGATGCCGGGCAGCAACGGCGTCTTCCAGCGCGCGATCCTGCGTCGCGGACGCATCGTCGGGACCTGGAGGCGCGGGGGACGGCCAGGCCGCCGCACCCTCGAGCTGACCGGCTTCGCCCCGCTGCCCCAGGTGGCCCGGCGCGAGGCCGAGCGCGCCCACCGCACGTTCCCGCACCGGGGGGAGTGAGCCGCCCTCGCCGCCGCCGGCGGTAGCATGCCCGCATCGACACGCCCCGTACCGGGGCCGGACAAGGAGGTCCCATGGGTGCCGTCAAGCCCTGGCACATGCTGGTCCTGCTGCTGCTCCTGCTCGTCATCATCGCGGTCGTCGTCGTGATCGTCGTGATCGCGACGGCCGCCGCCCGTCGAGCCCAGCCGCTCGCCACGACCCCGCAGCCTGCCGGGCCCGTGCCGCCCCGCGAGCCGACGCCGCGCGAGATCCTGGATCGGCGTCTCGCCGCCGGCGAGATCGACACCGACGAGTACGAGCGCCTGCGGTCCCGGCTCGAGAAGCCGTGAGCGCTCCGCACGCCGCGAGGGCGGCATCGCCCCGGCTCCCGCTCGACGACGCGGGACGCCGCGGATTCCGCCGCTACCTGCCGCCCGGCGGCGATGCCGCGTCCGCCCGCGAGGCAGGGCGCGCCCTGCGGGCCTCGACGCCGCGTGCCGAGCACGCCGAGGTGGTCCTGCCCGAGGGTCGCGACGCGCTCGGCGTCATCGAGCGCACGCACGGCGGGCGCATCCCCGAGCTGATCGGCGTGCGCGTCAACCGCATGCTGCAGTCGGCGCACGCCTACTACCGCGGCACGGTCGACGTCATGACCCGTGACCTCGCCGCCGGACCGGTCACGGGCATCCACCTGGTGATCGACGCGGACGCGCACCTGGGCAACTTCGGGCTCTATGCGAGTCCCGAACGACGCCTCGTCTTCGACCTCAACGACTTCGACGAGGCGGGCGTCGGCCCGTGGGAGTGGGACCTGCGACGCCTGGGCGTCTCCCTCGCGCTCGAGCTCGCCTCGCAGGGCGCCGCCGAGGACACGGCCCGCCACGAGGTCACGGGCATGATCGACGCCTACCGGACCGAGCTGCGACGGCTCACCGACCTCGCCGCGACCGACCGCTTCTTCGCCTCGGTCGACGCGGCCGCCGAGCTGCTCGGCACCGGCTACCCGTCCTTCGACCGTGGCGTCGCCAAGGCCCGCACCCGCACGAGCGAGCAGGCGCTGGGCAAGGTCGCCCGGATCGACGACCACGGGCGCGCGTTCCTCGACGTCCAGCCCCCGCTGCTCGTGCCCTACCCGGCCGAACGGCTCGAACGCATGACCCACCGTCTGCACGAGTACCTCGGCACGCTCCACACCGACCGGGCGCTGCTGCTGAGCCAGTACCGGCTCGTCGACGTCGCGCGGCGGGTGGTCGGCGTGAGCAGCGTCGGCACCCACTGCTCGATCGTGCTGCTCCAGGGCCCGAGCGGCGAGAACCTGCTGCTGCAGGTCAAGGAGGCGCTGCCGTCCGTGCTCGAGACCTACGGCGCGCTCACCGACGTCGAACCCCGCGCCGGCGAGGCGGCCGACCGGCACGCCCGGCGGGTGACCGGCTCCCAGCGCATCCTGCAGTCCACCTCGGATCCGTTCCTCGGGCGCACCGTCGACCCCGACGGCCGCAACTACTTCTGGCGCCAGTTCCGCGACATGAAGGGCAGCATCGACCTGTCGCGCGCCGCGCCGGGGGAGATCCGTGCCTACGCCGCCCTGTGCGCACGGCAGCTCGCGCGCGCCCACGCGCAGAGCCCCGACGCCTTCGCCGTCGTCGGCTACCTCGGCTCCTCGCCCACGTTCCCCGCCGCGATCGGCCGCTGGTGCGCTGACTACGCGCGCATCGTCGAGCAGGACTGGCAGGCCTTCTCCGAGGCCGTCGCCGCCGGTCGCTTCCCGCGCTCCGAGGGCTGAGGCCGGCCCGGGAGTCGCCGTCCCCACGTCACGCCACGCCGCGCGGCCGATGCCCGCCCCTGTCCGATATAGGCGTCATGCCCTACCCTGGGCGCAGGGCCGGTCGCGGGGGCGCGACGCGTGCCCGAGGCAACGGTGCGGCTCACCGGAGAACGAGCCGGGGGAGCGTGGGGGCGCCGTGGACGAGAGCGCATCGTCGAGACCGTCGGACCTGGTGGATCCCTCGACGCTTCCGCTGGCAGCGCCGTGGAACGGCCTCATCGACGAGCCCGACGAGCTGTACGCCGACGCCGAGCCGTCCGACGTCCTCGTGCCCGTGGCCGCGGAGCCGGACCTCGAGCCGCCCGTCGTCCCTGGCCGACACGGCCGACGGCGTGCCGACCGGCGACCGTCGCGCCTCACCGCACGTCGCAGCGCTCTCAGCGCCCTCGTGCACGCCCGCTGCCGGGCCGTGGTCATGGCCATGCCGAAGCCCGGCGTGCCGCGTCCCGCGATCGTGCGCACGGCCGCTGTCGGCGCGCTCTGCCTCGTGCTCGTGGGCGCGAGCACCACCGGCACGTCGCCGTTCGCGGATCCCGTCGCCGAGCAGGGGGCGAGCGTCGGAGCACAGGACGAGAAGGCGCTGCTGGCGATGGACGCCCGTGACAGGACGCTGCTGGCCGGTCCGGCGTCCCAGCTGCTCGGTGCGCTGGGAGCACCCGCCGCGCCCTCAGGGTCCGGCGCGTCCGGCACGCAGAGCGCGACGGGCACGGCGCCCGCCGTGGACGGCGCTCCGCTCGTGGGCGGGCAGGATCTCGCGGTCGACGGCGCGCTGAGTCTCATCAAGCCCGTCCGGGGCGCCGTCGAGGGATCGGGCTTCGGCATGCGGTACCACCCGGTGCTGCACGTGTGGAAGATGCACAACGGCACCGACTTCCCGGTCGCCTGCGGCACGCCCGTCTATGCGTCCGCCGCCGGGGTCGTCACGCTCGCGCAGTACCACGGCGCCTCGGGCAACGCGGTCGAGATCGACCACGGCGACCTCGACGGCGGGGGAGCGGGCAGCAGCGTCGCGACCCACTACTTCCACCTGAGCGCCTTCGGGGTGCGCGCCGGCGATCACGTCGTGCAGGGCCAATTCATCGGAACCTCGGGCACCACCGGGCGCTCGACCGGCTGCCACCTCCACTGGGAGGTGATGATCGACGGCCGGTACGTGGACCCCATGTCGGTGATCGGCAACGGCGAACCCGTGTACGGGACCCAGGCGCCCGCGGGGGAGCCGCAGCAGACGTGGTCCGAGCCGCTGCCTGCCGAGGACGAGCAGTACAAGAAGGACGCCGAACGCGACGGGGACCCCGAGGGCGCGAGCCCGGCGGCACCGGTCGAGACGCCGTCCGCACCTGCGCCGGCCGCGCCCGCACCGGAGACGCCGACCGAGCCGGCGCACACGCAGCGACCCACCGGCCCGGCCGCGTCCGGTTCGACGTCGGCGGCCACGATGCCCGCGGCGCCCCCGAGCACGACGAGCCCAGCGGCATCGCCGAGCACCACGACGCCGGTGGAGCCGCCGAGAACGACCGCACCACCCGTCGGGACGCCGAGCACCGTGCCGGCGACCACGGCACCACCGACGGAGCCTCCGACGGCGACGCCCGGCACGGCACCGCCGACCACCTCACCGAGCACACCGGCGCCGACGACCTCGGCACCCGCGTGTCCCGATCCCACGGCAGTGCCGACCGCGACGCCCACGGCGGAGCCGAGCGGTGAGCCGTCGGCGACGCCGGACTGCGCGAGCCCGGCACCCACGGCAGATCCCGTGGCGGAAGGGGAGCCGTCGGAGCGTCGCTGACCATCTGCGGTGGGCGCCCTCTCACTGGGTGGGCACCCTCCGTCTTCCACTTTACATAACGTGCATTATCGGCGTCACGTGGAGGGGTGGCGAGAGAGGGTGCGAGGTGGCCACGGAGACCATGCCGCGTCCGGCCCGCTCGCGTCCTCCACGTCGCCGATGAGCGGCACGAACCCGCATGGGATCGCGTCGACGCACGTGAAGACGTCGGCATCGCGCACGAGCGCCAGGCAGTACGTCGAGTCTCGTCGCAGCGGGATCACGACGCGGGCTCGATCGGTGGTCTGCGTCCAGACCCACGGCGGGAGGCGGTGCGCCGCACACGTGAACACGACGCGGTCGTACGGCGCGTCCTCGGGGCGTCCAGCCATGCCGTCGCCGACCATCACGCGCGCTGGGCTGCCGCACGCACGCAGCGTGGCTCGGGCCGATTCGACCAGCTCGGCAATGATCTCGATGCTCGTGACCCGGGCGCCGTGGGCGGCCATCAGGGCTGCGCTGTAGCCGGAGCCGGCGCCGACCTCGAGCACGCGATCGCCCGGGAGGATCTCGGCCTGCTGCAGCATGAGGGCGACCATGTCGGGCGCCGAGATCGTGCTGACCGCGCGGCCGTCGACCTCCGCGAGCGGCACCGGAGCGCTCACGTCGTAGGGGTCGAATCCCGGCGGCACGAAGTCGGCCCGATCCACGCGCGAGAAGGCGTCGAGAACGGTCGGGTCGAGGCCCGGCACCCGATGGGACAGCTCCCTCACGAGCGCCGACCGGGCAGGAGTCTGCTGCCTCCCTGGCCGCTCCCCCGTGTCCATGCCCCCACCCTACTGTTTGTCGCCTGTACAAAAGGTCGCCCGGATGGCATCCCGTGCAGGAAATTGAGGCCGCCCGACCGGCGGGGTCGTGCACAGATGTGACGCTGAGAGCCGCACCCCTCGAGAATCGGAGGGCTGCGGCTCTCAGCGTCACATTTGTGCGACCGCATGGCCGCAAGCCCGGCCGCAGCGCCCTGTGGTGCACGCATGTTCCACGCCAGATGTGAGAAGACGCGCCGCACGGGAATGCCTTGGCGCCCTCCGAGGTTGGAGTGAGAGGCTCAGGCGTCGTGCGGCTCGGATCCTCCGCAGCACGACCCACCCGCCCCGCTTCGCGCGACCGCTCTCCGACCCGGTGAGCGCGCGGTCCCCTTCCCCGTTCCCCGAGGAGCCCCATGGCCACGCCCCGCACCCTGTCCGAGCCGGCGCCCGCCGCGCCCCGCGAACCCCTCGTCGCCCCGTCCGACATGCGGGTGATCTGGCTGCTGCTCATCGCCGCCTTCGTCGCGATCCTCAACGAGACCACGATGGGCATCGCGATCCCCCACCTGAATCGGGACCTCGGGCTCCCGCCCGAGCTCGGCCAGTGGCTGACCAGCGCCTTCATGCTGACCATGGCGGTCGTCATCCCGACCACGGGCTTCCTCCTGCAGCGCCTGACCACACGACGCATCTTCATCATCGCGATGAGCGCGTTCAGCCTCGGCACCCTGCTGTGCCTCGTGGCTCCCGGCTTCTCGTTCCTGCTCCTGGGCCGCGTCGTCCAGGCCTCCGGGACGGGCATCATGATGCCGCTGCTGATGACGACCATCATGGACGTCGTCCCCGCCCACTCGCGCGGCCGCATGATGGGTCGCGTCGGCCTCGTGATCTCGCTCGCGCCCGCCATCGGCCCGACGCTGGCGGGCGCCGTGCTCGACGCCCTCTCGTGGCGCTGGCTGTTCGGCATCGTCCTGCCCATCGCGATCATCGCCCTCGCGATCGGCTCGCGATGGATGACCAACATCGGCGAGACCCGGCCTGTGCCCCTCGACGTGCTCTCGGTCGTGCTGTCCGCCCTCGCCTTCGGCGGCATCGTCTTCGGGCTGAGCCAGTTCGGCGCCGGCCATGCCGGTCCGGGCGGCCTCTCTTCCGCCGCGCTCGGCGGCATCGTGATCGCGCTCGGCCTCGTGTTCCTGGCGCTGTTCGTCGTGCGTCAGCTCTCGCTCCAGCGCACGGACCGTGCGCTGCTGGACCTGCGCGTGTTCCGCTCTGCGAACTTCACGCTGTCGATCCTCATCATGTCGGTCGTGGCGCTCGCGATGTTCGGCACCCTGACCCTGCTCCCCCAGTACCTCCAGAACGTGGTGCAGCTCGACGCGCTGATGTCGGGCCTCATCCTCCTGCCCGGCTCGGTGCTGATGGGCGTGCTCGGCCCGGTCATGGGCCGCATCTACGACGCGCGCGGCCCCAGGACCCTGCTCGTGCCGGGCACGGCGCTCGTCGTGGCGTCGCTGTTCTTCTACTCGACGGTCTCGCAGTCCACGCCGTGGGAGCTGCTCATGGTGGTCCAGACGGCCATGTCCGTGGGTCTCGCGATGTCCTTCACGCCGTTGTTCTCGGCCTCGCTCGGCTCCCTCGTGCGGCGCCTCTACTCCCACGGCTCCGCGGTGCTGAACATGCTGCAGCAGGTGGCGGGCGCGGCCGGAGTGGCCGTCCTGACCGTCACCTACTCCAACATCCTGCACGCGGGCGAGGCCTCGGGCCTGTCGACGCCGGCCGCAGGGGCGCCGGGCGCTCGCGCCGCGTTCCTCATCGCGGCCTGCATCGCGATCGTCGCGTTCGCGCTCTCGTTCCTGATCCGCAAGCCCGAGGAGGTCGACGGGACGGCGCCGGGAGCCCCCGCCGGACACTGAGCCCGCGGGCCCGCTACGGCGCCTCGCCGGGAGCCGGGGCGCCTACTCCTCGCCGCCGACGAAGATGCACAGCGGATGCCCCGAGGGGTCCGCGATCACGTACAGCGGCTCCTCCTCGTCGTCGGTGCGGTCGAGCACGAGCCGTCCGCCGAGGGAGAGGGCGAGGGCCTTGGCCTGCTCGAGCGCCTCGCGGTCCTCGACCGTCGTGTCGAGGTGGAGCTGCTGGGGCACGTCGTGGGACGGCCAGGTCGACGGCGCGAGCGCCTCGACCTGCTGGAACGCGAGACAGCGGCGGTCGTCCGCGTCCACCAGCACAAGCCACTCGAGGGTGTCGGGGCCGGAGGCGGGAGGCTCGTCGCCGGCGCGATAGCGCAGGTCCAGCAGCTGGCGGTAGAACTCCGCGAGCTCGCGCACGTCGGTCGTGTCGAGGACCGTGTGCAGGATCGCCGGGTGACGGGTCATGGCGCACCTCCGAGGGATGATCGGAGGTCAGTCCACCACGAACGGCGACCGCCCGCACCTCGCGGCGGCGTGTCGGACCGGCCGGTCCGGCACGTGCCGGGCGAGGTCAGGCGAACTCGGCGCTCCCCCGCCGCGCCAGCAGGAAGGCGAGCCAGGAGACGAGCACGCCGCCGACCATGACGATGGCCATCGGCACCGCCGAGTGCGAGCCGCCCAGACCGACCAGGGGTGCCGCGAGCGAGGCGGCGAACGAGAAGCCGAGGCCGAGCATCGCCGAGCCGGTGCCCGCGAACTCGCTCGCCTGGGCCGAGGCGAGGCCTGCGCCGTTGCCGAAGACGAGGCCCTGGGGCGCGACGATGAAGAAGAACGCCGGGATCACGAGCCAGGCGGGCGTGCCCAGGAACAGGGCGCCGATCAGGAGCACGAGCGCCGCGGCCGAGACGAAGGACAGCCCGATCCGGATCAGCGTGCGCGGATGCACCGTGCCCGTGAGCCGCGCCGAGGTCAGCGAGGCGCCCATCATGCCGAGCGAGTTGATCGCGAACAGGATCGAGTAGGTGGTCGAGGAGTAGTCCAGCAGCTCCTGGACCACGAACGACGACGCGGACACGTATGCCATGAGGGCGAACGCCGAGAAGGCGTTGACCAGCAGGTAGGCGACGAAGATCGGCCGGGACAGCAGCGTGCGGCAGTTGCGCGCGAAGGTGCGGAAGCCTCCCGCGTGGCGCCGCGACGGCGGCAGCGACTCGGGGATCAGGAACAGCGCGCCGACCAGCGAGATGAGGGACATGAGGGCGATCAGCCAGAACACCTCGTGCCACTGGCCCACGAGCAGGATGAGCCCGCCCAGCAGCGGCGCGACGATCGGGGAGATGCCGCCGATGCCCTGCATGAGGTTCATCGTGCGGAACAGCTCGGGGCCGTCGGTCAGGTCGATCAGCACGGCGCGGCCGAGCACCATGCCGAAGCCGCCGCCGATGCCCTGCAGCACGCGGAAGGCGAGCAGGACGCCGACGTTCGGGGCGAGCGCGCAGCCGATCGAGCCCAGCAGGCACAGGATGATGCCCGCGAGCAGCGGCCAGCGGCGTCCCACCCGGTCCGAGAGCGGCCCGGCGACCACCTGACCGCTCGCCGTGCCCAGGAAGAACGCGGTGAGCGTGAGCTGGAGGTGCGGGTCGGACGTGCCGAGATCGGCCTTGACCTCGGGGAACGCCGGGATGTACATGTCGGTCGCGAGCGGTCCGATCGCGCTCAGCGTGGTCAGCACCGCGATCACGAGGGCCGTGACGCGCCCGCGGGTCTCGCGCAGCTCCTCGCGCGTGGGAAGACGCGCCTCCGCGCGGTCCGCCTCGTCCTCGAGCACCGGGATCGCGCCCGTGATCGTGCGCAGCGACCCGGTGATGGTCGAGACGTTGTCCCTCAGATCGAGGACGTCCTCCCGCGTCTCGTGGTCAGTGGGGTCCGGCGAGGGGCGCGAGGGCACGGGAGTCCTTTCGAGGAGGCTGGGGAGGGAGCTCCGGCCCGCGAGGAGCCGGCGGCGCCGCGGCAGCCCACAAGTCTTCCACGTCCTGGACGATGCGCCCGCGTCCCCGGGCGTGAGGTGCGCCTCGACGTGACACAATCCGCAGGTGCTGCAGACCCTCTCGGCCGTCGCGATCCTCGCGGCCACCCTCGTCGTCGTGGTGTGGCGCCCTCGAGGGATCGGCGTCGGCTGGCCGGCCGTCGGCGGTGCCCTCCTGTGCCTGATCGTGGGGCTCGTGCACCTGGCGGACGTGCGCGAGGCGCTCTCGGTCGTCGGCGACGCGACGATCGCGTTCATCGCGATCGTGCTGATCTCCCTCGTGCTCGACCGCGCGGGCCTGTTCTCGTGGGCCGCGCTGCATGTCGCACGCTGGGGCCGTGGCAGCCCGTGGCGGCTCTTCGTGCTCGTGATCCTGCTGGGCGCGGCGACCTCGGTGCTGTTCGCCAACGACGGCGCGGCGCTCATCCTGACCCCGATCGTGGTGGGGATCGTCGCCGAGCTCGAGCTCTCCCCCGCCGCGACCCTCGCCTACGTCATGGCATGCGGGTTCATCGCCGACACCGCGAGCCTGCCGCTCGTGATCTCCAACCTCGTCAACATCATCACGGCGGACTTCTTCGACGTGTCCTTCACGCGCTATGCCGCCGTGATGGGGCCGGTCGGGCTGGTCGCGATCGCGGCCTCCCTCGGCGTGCTCGCGCTCTTCTACCGCCGCTCCATCCCCGCCTCCTACGACGTCGCCGACCTGCGCTCCCCCGCCGAGGCGATCGCCGACCCGCTGACCTTCAAGGCCGGTTTCGGCGTGCTCGCGCTCCTGCTCGTCGGCTACGTCGCGGCCGACCCCCTCGGCATCCCGCTCGGCGCGATCGCGAGCCTCGGCGCGCTCGCGCTGCTCGTGATCGCGGGCATCGGGCGTCGCACGCCCGTTTGGTCCACCGTGCGCTCGGCGCCGTGGCACATCATCGCCTTCTCGGTGGGCATGTACGTGATCGTCTACGCCCTGCGGAACCAGGGCGCGGCCGACGCCCTGGGCGGCGTCTTCGCGGCGCTCGGCGGCTACGGCCTGCTCGTGACCGCCCTCGGGGTCGGCCTGATCGTGGCGCTGCTCGCCTCGGTCATCAACAACCTGCCCGCCACCCTCCTGGCCGTGCTCGCGATCGACGCGGCGGGGACGTCGGGGGCCGTGCGCGACGTGATGATGCATGCGGGCGTGATCGGCGCGGACCTCGGCCCGAAGTTCACGCCGATCGGCTCGCTCGCGACCCTGCTGTGGCTGCACGTCCTGGCCGGCAAGGGCATCCGGATCACGTGGGCGCAGTATCTGCGCACGGGCCTCGTGCTGACGGCGCCCGTGCTCGTGGTCACGCTCGCCGCGCTCGCCGGCTGGGTCGCCCTGATCGGGGCCTGAGCGCGTCCGGCACGGGCCGAGGGCTCCGCGCTGTCAGCTCTCGGCGGGCGCCTGGGCGCGCAGCCGCGCCTGATAGGTCGGGTCGGTGCGCTTGAGATACCGGATCACCGCGGCCGTCACGGGGATCGCGAGGTACTGGACCGCGACCTTGTAGACGAAGCCGAGCACGGTGTACTCGGCCCACTGTCCGACGGTGGTGATGCCGATCGCGGCCGAGGCGATCGTGCAGAAGATGATGGTGTCCACGAGCTCGCCCAGCCCGCTCGAGGAGAACAGCCGGCCGATCAGACCCCGCTCGCCGCGGCGCGCCTTCATGCGGCTCATGACGAAGGAGTTGAGGCTCTGACCGGCGACGAAGCCGCAGATGCCGGCGAGGACCACGATCCACACGGGCCCGAGCGCGAGCTCGAGGGCGGACTGCTTGGCGGTGCCGTAGTCGTCGGTGAAGCCGGGCAGCACGATGATGATCTCGTAGCAGACCACGGCGAGGATGTTGGCGAGGAAGGAGAGGAGGATCGCGCGGCGGGCGGCGCGCACGCCGTACAGCTCGGTGATGACGTCGCCGAGGATGTAGGCGAGGGGGAACAGGAAGAACCCGCCGTCGGTGATGATGCTGAAGCCGGTCCCGGGGACCGTGCCGAAGAGCACGCCCTTGGAGGCGCCGATCCCCGAGAGGATCACGACCACGCACATGAGGGCGAGCAGGATGTCGAAGTGCGAGGATCCCCGGTCGGCGTAGACGGCGCCGGCCGGGCTTCCAGACGGTGGGGTGGACGTGGTGTCTGAGGTGAGGGGTGCGGTGTTCACCCGGGCACTCTAGCGGGCCCTCGCCGGACCGGCGGGACCGCCCCGGCGCTCAGGCCTGCGGACGGCAGGGGCCGACGAAGGCGCGCATGACCCGCAGGATCGTCTCGCCCGCGAGCGCGGTGATGTCGTCGCCGTCGAGGTTCTCCTGGACCATGAGGTCCACGAACACGCCGATCAGGAGCTGGGCGAGGTGGTCCACGCCGATCGCGCACGTCTCCTGCTTGAGCCGGATGCCGTGGTCGAGGGCGTGGGCGATCTCGTCGCGCAGCCGATGACGCTGGGCGTTGAGCTGGACGAGCGCCTCCTCGGAGCGCAGCGCATGGGCGACCGCCTCGGAGTACAGCAGGTACCACTGGCGCCCGTAGGGGCGGATGGCGTCGAAGACGGCGACCATCACGGTCGCGTCCTCGGTGGGGTCGACGGCGCTCGTCGCATGCTCGAGGGCCCCCGCGACCGAGGTCTTGACCATGGCGATCACCTCGTCGGTCACCGACTCGAAGAGGGCGTAGAAGACCTCCTCCTTCTTGGAGAAGCTCGAGTAGAAGGCACCGCGGGTGAAGCCCGCCGCGGCCCCGAGGTCGTCGATCGTCGCGCCGTCGATGCCCTTGTCGACGAACACGTCGAGAGAGGCGCGGACCAGGCGCATACGGGTGTTCTCCCGGCGGCGCGTGGCGGGCGCCTCGGGCAGCGGGTCGAACAGATCGGTCATGGCAGGTCTTCCGGGAGTGTGCCGGGCCTCTCATCGTCGACGACGCGGGGCCCTGGTCCGTACGGGGACGGCGCCTATAGTATCGCTCTGGATACATCTGTGTATCGAGTACGGGCGCCACGGTGACGAACCTCCGACGCGAAGCCGCACCGCACTCCGCCGCTCCCGTCCCGCCCCCGGGGCGCACCGGGCCGGAGGGGCCGTGCCCGCGCTGTCCACGAGCCCGACCCCAGGAGATCCGCGCGTGTCCTCAGCTCTGTACCGCCTCGGCCGGACCATGGCACGCGCCCGGTGGCGCGTCGTCGGCGCGTGGGCCGTGCTCGTCGTCCTGTTCGGCGCCCTCGCGGTGGGCCTCGGCGGCCAGCTCTCCTCCCAGTTCGAGATCCCGGGCACGCAGGCCCAGCAGGGCCTCGACGAGCTGGCCACCCGCTTCCCGCAGCTGAGCGGCACCTCCGGCCAGATCGTCTTCGTGACGACCGACGGCTCGACGGTCGACGACCATCGCGACGAGATCGCCGCGACGATGGACAAGGCCGCCGCGGTCGACGGCGTCGAGGCCGCCCCCGACCCCTTCTCCGACGTCTCTCCCGGCACCCGCTCGGACGACGACACCGCGATCATCGGCACCGTCCAGATGACCGGTCAGCCCGGCAGCTTCCCGGCCGGGGCCCTCGAGAGCCTGCAGGGCATCACCCGCGACGCCGACGCCGGCGGGCTCGAGGCGCACCTGGGCGGCCAGATCCTCCAGGAGACGGGCCTGCCCGTCGGCATCAGCGAGATCATCGGCGTGATCGCGGCCCTCGTGGTCCTGGCCGTCACCTTCCGCGCGATCCTGCCCGCCGCGATCCCTATCACGACGGCGCTCGTCGGCATCGCCGTCTCCATGACCGCCCTGCTCGCCCTCGCCTCCGGCGTCGACATCCCCTCGGTCACCCCGACGCTCGCGATCATGCTCGGCCTCGCCGTCGGCATCGACTACGCCCTGTTCATCGTCTCGCGGCACCGCAACCAGCTCACGGCCGGGATGGAGGTCGAGGAGTCGATCGGCGAGGCGATCGCGACCTCGGGCAGCGCCGTCATCTTCGCCGGCCTGACCGTGATCATCGCCCTCGTCGGCCTGTTCGTCACCCGGATCCCGTTCCTGACCCTGATGGGCGTGGCCTCGGCCGCGACCGTCGCGATCGCCGTGATCATCGCGCTCACGCTGCTGCCGGCGATCCTCGGCCTGCTCGGCGAGCGCCTGCGCCCGCGCTCCGTGCGGCGCGCCATGGCCGCCGCCGGCGGCGTGCTCCCGCCCCGGCCCGACGACGCGCGCCCCCGTCGCGGCCTCGGCACCTCCTGGGTGCGGCTCGTGACCCGGGTGCCGCTGCTGACGATCCTGATCGTCGTGGTCGGCGTCGGCGCCCTCGCGATCCCTGCCAAGGACATGCACCTCGGGCTCCCGGACCTGGGCACTGAGCGGCCCGACACCCAGGCCCGTCAGACCTACGACCTGGTGTCGGAGAAGTTCGGCGCCGGCTACAACGGGCCCCTGCTCGTGACCGCCGACATCATCAACACGACCGACCCGCTCGGGGTCATGGACGACCTCAAGACGAACATCGAGAAGCTGCCCGACGTCGAGACCGTGCAGCTGTCCACGCCCAACGAGGGCGCCGACATGGGCGTCGTGGTCGTCATCCCCGCCGGCGGCCAGACCGACGAGTCGACCTCCGAGCTCGTGCGCACCCTGCGCGGCGACGCCGCCGGCTGGGAGAATGACCTCGGCATCTCCGACGTGACCGTGACCGGTCAGACCGCCGTCGCGATCGACATCACCGATCGCCTCTCCGACGCCCTCATCCCCTTCGGCGTCTTCGTCGTGGGCCTCTCGCTCATCCTGCTCGCGATCGTGTTCCGCTCGATCTGGGTGCCGATCAAGGCCTCGGTCGGCTACCTGCTGTCGATCGGCGCCGCGTTCGGCGCGGTCGGCATGGTGTTCCAGTACGGCTGGCTCAACGACGCCCTGAACATCCACGTGACCGGCCCGGTGATCTCGTTCATGCCGATCATGGTGATGGGCATCCTGTTCGGCCTCGCGATGGACTACGAGGTGTTCCTGGTCTCCCGGATGCGCGAGGAGTTCGTGCACAGCGGCGACGCCCAGGGGTCGATCGAGCGCGGGTTCTCCGCGAGCGCGCCCGTCGTGGTCGCGGCGGCCCTCATCATGTTCTCGGTGTTCGCCTCGTTCATCCCCGAGGGCACCTACATGATCCAGCCGATCGCCGTGGCGCTCGCCGTCGGCATCCTGGTCGACGCCTTCGTCGTGCGCATGACCCTCGTGCCCGCGATCCTCGCCCTGCTCGGACGCCACGCCTGGTACCTGCCGCGCTGGCTCGACCGCCTCCTGCCCCACATGGACGTCGAGGGCGAGGGGCTCGTGCAGGTCCTCGAGCACCGGCGCTGGACCGAGGAGCACGGCCGCGCGGCGATCCGCTTCCGCGACGTCACGGCCCGCCTCGTGGGGGCCGACGGCGAGCTCGGCCCGCTCACCGGATCCGCCGTGCCGGGCACCCTGCTCGTCGTCCGCGGGGACCGGGCTCGCGTCGACACCGTCCTGGCGCTCGTCTCGGGGCGGCTGCGCCCGGGCGACGGCATGATCGCCGTGCACGACCGTCTGATCCCCGACGAGATCGGCTCCGTGCAGTCGCGCACCCACCTGCTCCTGTCCGGGTGCGACGTCGCCGCCCGGCTGCGCGGCATCCCCGAGCGCGCCGTCGCCGACCGCACGATCGTGATCGAGCGGGCCGTGGACCTCGAGGCCGCAGGGGCCGAGACCGTGTCCCTGCTCGAGTCGATGCTGCGCCGCGGCGCGACCGCCGTGGTCGGCGACATCGGCGCCGACGACGACCGTGCGGGCGACCGCATCGACCGCCTGCTCGAGGCCCCCGAACGCCTCGTCACCCTCGAGCTCGCCGCTCCGACCCCCGCAGCCGCCGACCAAGGAGATCGATCGTGAGGCTCTTCCGCTACCCCAAGGCCCTGATCGTCGTGGTGCTGCTGCCCCTGCTGATCGCCGGTGTGGGCATGTGGGCCCTCAAGGACCGCGTGGACCGTCTCGACGACGTGCCCGCCGCGGTCGTGAACCTCGACGAGGGGGCGACCATGACCGTCGACGGCAAGGAGCAGCTCGTGCCCTTCGGGCGCCAGCTCGCCGGCGCCCTCACCCAGCCCGGGACCACCCAGCAGGGCGACGCGAGCACGACGGTCGGCTTCGACTGGCGGCTCACCGACGAGAAGGACGCCCAGGAGGGGCTGAAGAACGGCGAGTACGCCGCCGTCATCGTGATCCCGAAGGACTTCAGCACCAAGCTCGCGACCCTCGGCACGACCGACGCCGAGCAGGCCGACATCCAGGTCACGACGAACGACGCCTCGGGCGCCCTCGACAGCGCGATCGGCATCGCGATCTCCCAGGCGGCCGCCGCCTCGACGGGCACCGAGATGACCCGGCAGTACCTCTCGCAGCTCTACGTCGGCTTCAACACGATGAAGGACTCCTTCACCCAGGCCGCCGACGGCGCCGAGGGCATCGACGACGGCGTGACCGGTCTGGACGACGGGCTCGGCCAGACCTCCGAGGGCGCGCGCCAGCTCGCCGACGGCTCCTCGGGGCTCGCCGGCGGCGCGCAGGACCTGTCCGACGGCATGAACGGTCTCGACAGCGGCATCCAGCAGACCGCGACGGGCACCCGGAGCCTCGCCGACGGCCTCGGCGACCTCTCGACCGGCGTCGACGGGGTGGCCCAGGGCAGCCGCGACCTCGCCGACGGCCTCGGCGATCTCGCCGACGGCGCCGACCAGCTCTCCGACGGCGCCCAGCAGCTCTCCGACGGCATCAACGGCACCGACCAGCAGCCCGGCCTCATCGCCGGCGTGGACCAGCTCGATGCCGGGGTGACGGGCGACGGGACCGCGCAGAACCCCGGTCTCGCGGCAGGCGCCCAGCAGCTCGCGGACGGTGCGCAGGCGAGCGCCGACGGCCTTGAGCTCGCCTTCGACGGCGACGGGACGGAGAAGAACCCGGGGCTCGTCGACGGATCGAAGCACCTCGCGAACGGTCTCGAAAAGGCCTCGACGGGTGTGAGCGCGATCTCCGCCGGTGACGCGTCGGATCCGACCAAACCCGGCCTGAGCGCTCTCGCCGCGGAATGTGCCGAGAAGTCCACCGACACCACGTTCTGCGCTCAACTCCAGGGCTATGCGGATGGATTGGCTCAAGCCTCGCAAGGCTTGGACGACTCATCCGACGGCGCCCGGACCCTCGCCGAGGGCGTCGACACCGCCGCCCACGGCGACGGGACCTCCGCGAACCCCGGCCTCGTGGGCGGCTCTGAGCAGCTCGCGACCGGCGCCCAGCAGTTCGCCGCCCAGGCGCCGACTCTCGTGGACGGCGTGCAGCAGCTGTCCGACGGCGTCCACCAGCTCGGTGACGGCGCCTCGGGTCTCGCCACCGGCGCCGACCAGCTCGCGAGCGGCACCCGCCAGAGCGCCGACGGCGCTGACCAGCTCGCCGACGGCGCCGAGCAGCTCTCGACCGGCGCCGAAGGCGCCGCGACCGGTGCGAGCCAGCTGGCCGACGGCACGGACCAGCTCGCGACGGGCTCCTCCCAGCTCGCCTCGGGCACGTCCGAGCTCGCCGACGGCGCGGACGAGCTGGCGACGGGCACCCAGGGCCTCGCGGACGGCACGAGCCAGCTGCACGACGGCTCGACCCAGCTCGCCGACGGCTCCGGCCAGTTCGCCGAGGGGCTGCGCGACGGCGCCGACCAGATGCCCAGCTACACCGAGTCCGAGCGCACGGCCATGAGCGACATGGGGGCCCAGCCCGTCACGAGCCTGTCCTCCCGCGAGAACCAGGCCCACGGCGCGTCCACCGCGACCTTCCCCTTCGTGGTCGCGCTCGCCCTGTGGCTCGGCGCCTTCGGTTCCTTCCTGCTGCTGCCGGCCCTGTCGCGGCGCTTCCTCGACGCCGCGATGCCGATGTGGATGGTCGCGCTGCGCTCGCTCCTGCCCGCCCTCGCCCTGGGGGTCGTGCAGACCGTCGCCGTGCTCGGCGTGATCACCGCGATCGGCGTCAAGCCGGTGTCGGCGCTCGGCGTGGGGGTGATCTCGCTCGCCGGGGCGGTCGCCTTCGCTGCGCTCCACCAGGCGCTCCTGGCGCTGCTGGGCAACCGGGTGGGGCGCATCGCGTCGATCGTCGTGATGGTGCTCCAGGTGGTGGTGCTCGCAGGGATCCTGCCCCTGCAGACCGCTCCGGAGCTGCTGCAGTCGATCAGCGCGTTCATGCCGATCTCGATCGTGTCCACGGGGCTGATCCATGCCGCGCTCGGCGGCACCCTGGTCTCGACGTCGTCGACCCTGCTGGCCCTCGCGGGCTGGACGGCCGCCTCGATCATCGTGACCCTCGTGGCTTCGCGCTCGGCGCGTTCGCTCGCCGTCGCCCGGCTCGTCTCGGAGAACGACGCCCTCCCCGCCTGAGCTGGTCCCCAGGGGCGACCGGGCACGGTGCGAGCGGCCGGGATCCGCACCGGGTGGGCCCTGCCGACGGCAGGGAGGTGAGCCCTGCCGGCGCCAGGGAGGCGCGGTCTCATTGGAAGTCCCGTGATCGTCCCGCGGCGGGCACGTGGAGAGCGCTCACGGCGTCGGCCACGAGGTTCACGACGCCGCTCGCGTTCTCGACGACCCCGCGCAGCACCACCCCGCGGGAGGTGCGCAGGACCGCCCGATGGCGGCGCCAGAGCCCGACCGAGCACACGACGTTGAGGATCCCCGTCTCGTCCTCGAGGCTCAGGAAGGTGACGCCGCTGGCCGTGGCCGGGCGCTGCCGGTGCGTGATCACCCCCGCCGTGTGCCGGCGGGTGCCGTCGGGCACGTCGCGCAGGGAGGTGATCGGCAGGACGTCGCGCGCGGTCAGACTCTCGCGGACGAGCGCCATCGGGTGCTCACCGGGCGTGATGCCGGTGGCCCACGCGTCCGCGGCCGCGAGCTCGGCGTCGCTCATGCCCGGCAGCATGGGGGCGTCGGCGCCGACGGCCAGGTGCGGCAGGGTGTCGGGGGACTCCTGGGCGGCGGCCCCGGCCGCCCACAGCGCCTGGCGCCGGGAGGAGGCGAGCGAGTCCAGCGCCCCCGCGGTCGCGAGCGCCTCGAGCTGCCGGGCGCTCAGGCCCACGCGCCGGGCGAGGTCGGGGATGGAGGCGAAGGGGCCCTCCTCGCGGCGGGAGACGATGCGCTCGGCGGTCTTGTCGCTGATCCCGCGCACCTGCTCGAGGCCCAGCCGGATCGCGGGCCCCGCCGTCGCGGCGGCCCCCTGGACCTGGGGGCGCGCGGCGCGCAGCACGTCCTTGTCGTCCTCGGACCAGCCGTCGGAGCCATGCCACTGCCCCTCGGGGCTGCGGCCGGCGGCCTCGAAGACCTCGTCGTCGCTCGGCACCCGGTAGGCGGTGTGCTCCTCGTCCAGCTCGAGGGTGGTCTGGACGTCGGAGACGGCCACGTCCACGCCGCGGGTGCGGACGCCGTGGCGTCGGGCGTCGGCCACGAGGGACTGCGGCGAGTAGAAGCCCATCGGCTGGGAGCGCAGCAGGGCCGCCGTGAACGCCGCCGGGTAGTGGGCCTTGAGATAGGCGCTCGCATAGACGAGATAGGCGAACGAGTAGGCATGGGACTCCGGGAAGCCGTAGTTGGCGAACGCGAGCAGCTTGCGGTGGATCGCCTCGGCGTCCTCCCCCACGATGCCGTGGCGGGCCATGCCGGCGAACAGCTGATCCGACAGCGCCAGCATCCTCTCGGTCGAGCGCTTGGAGCCCATGGCGCGTCGCAGCTGATCGGCCATCGCGGGTGAGAAGTCGGCGACGTCCACGACCATCTGCATGAGCTGCTCCTGGAACAACGGGACCCCCTTGGTGCGGCCGAGGGACTTCTTCAGGAGCGGGTGGAGGAAGGTGACCTCCTCCTCGCCGTTCTTGCGGCGGATGAACGGGTGCACCGAACCGCCCTGGATGGGACCGGGCCGGATCAGCGCGACCTCGATGACGAGGTCGTAGAACTCCTTCGGCTTGAGCCGCGGCAGCGTTGCGATCTGGGCGCGGGACTCCACCTGGAACACGCCGACGCTGTCGCCCGCGCACAGCATGTCGTAGAGCGCCGGGTCCTCCTGGGGCAGGGACGCGAGGTCGAAGTCCTGCCCGTGGTACTCGCCGACGAGGCGCAGCGCGTGGTCCAGGGCGGTGAGCATCCCCAGCCCCAGCAGGTCGAACTTCACGAGCCCCGCGTCGGCGCAGTCGTCCTTGTCCCACTGCAGCACGGTCCGGTCCTTCATCCGGGCGTGCTCGACGGGGCACACCTCGATCACGGGCCGGTCGGCCAGGACCATGCCACCGGAATGAATGCCCAGGTGACGAGGGGCGTCGCGCAGCTGATGGGCCAGGTCGATCACATCGGCGGGGATGTCGGTCTCCTGCAGTGAGGAGAAGGAGCGCTCGATCTGGCGGGCCCAGGCGTCCTGGCGTCCGACGTCGTAGCCTAGGGCGCGGGCGGCGTCGCGCACGGCGAGCTTGGCCCGGTAGGTGATCACGTTGGCGACCTGGGCGGCGTTCTCCCGGCCGTAGAGGTCGTAGACGTGCTGGATCACGTCCTCCCGGCGGGCCGAGTCGATGTCGAGGTCGATGTCGGGCGGCCCGTCGCGCTCGGGCGCGAGGAAGCGCTCGAACAGCAGCTGATGGCCGACGGGCTCGACGCCGGTGATGCCGAGGGCGTAGCAGACGGCGGAGTTGGCGGCCGAGCCGCGTCCCTGACACAGGATCGCGTTCTCCCGGCAGAAGTCGACGATCTCGTGGACGATGAGGAAGTAGCCCGGGAACTTCAGCTCGGTGATGATCTTCAGCTCGCGGTCGATCTGCTTCCAGGCCCCCGGCACCCGTTCGGGGCGATCGGGGGTCGGACGCGGCCCGTAGCGTTCCTTGCCCTGCTTCTCGACCAGCTCGACGAGCCAGCTCGCCTCGTCATGGCCCGCCGGGACGGGGAACGGTGGCAGGTCGGGAGCCAGCAGCTTGAGATCCAAGGAGCAGTCCTCGCCGATCCGGGCGGCGTTCGCCACGGCCTGCGGATAGCGGGAGGTGAGGGCCAGCATCTCCTCGCCGCTGCGCAGGTGGGCCAGGCGGCTCGACAGGTACGGGTCGGCGCTCTCGAGGCTGCCGCCGGCACGCAGGGCGGCATGGGCGTCCGCGAGACGCTTGTGGCCCGTGTGGGCGTAATGGGCGTTGGTGGTGGCCACGAGCGGGAGCGTCGCGGCGTCCAGTCCTCGCTCCTCACGCACCAGGCGGGCGCCCTGGGCGAGCGCGTCGTGCAGCTCGTCGTCGAGCACGTCGCCCGTGCGGGTGAGCTCGACGACCACGTTGCCGGCGCCGAACAGCTCGACGAGACGGTCGATCGCCGCGGCGGCGGCGCACGCCGCGCCCTCGAGGTCGCCCTCGAGCAGAGGGGGGCGCACGGCCGCGGCGACGGCCCCCTTGCGGCAGCCGGTGAGGATCAGCCAGTGCCCCTCGCGCGCGGCCTCGGTCAGACGGTCGAGCCGATAGCGGGGGGCGCCCTTCTCCCCGCCGTCGAGATGGGCGCGGGCGATGAGCGCCGACAGCTGCCGATAGCCCCTCGCGTCGCGGGCGAGCACGAGCAGGTGCTCGCCGAGCGGATCGGGCACGCCCGTGCGCGGGGCAGAGCGCACGGGCGTGGAGGAGGCGACGTCGGCCCCCGGCTCTGTGCCGAGCGTGAGCTCGGAGCCGAAGATGGTGGCCATGTCGTGCTCCCGGGCGGCCTGGGCGAAGCGGACCACGCCGGGGAAGCCGTCGTGGTCGGTGAGGGCGATCGCGCGCAGCCCGAGCCGGGCGGCCTCGGCCACCATGTTCTCAGGGCTCGAGGAGCCGTCGAGGAAGCTGAAGTGGGAGTGGGCGTGCAGCTCGGCGTAGGGGACGTCCGCGGCCGGGGTGTAGGCGTCGCGCTGCCGCACGCCGGTGTGGATCACCTCGATGGGCGGCGGGGCGGTCACGTGCGCGGGGCGGTCCGACAGGACGGCCTCGAGGTCCTTCCACGAGGGCGGGCCGAGGAACCAGCGGCTCATCGGGGCACCTCCTGGCTCGGGTCAGTCATAGATGCCCTCCACGCTCCAGGCGCCGTCGCAGGAGAGGACGAGCAGGGCGGTCTGCTCGCCCCCGCTCGTGCCGTCGCCGCGCTCGGCCCCGACGACGAGCTGCAGGCGGGCGGAGCGGCGTCCGCTCGGACCCCACCAGCGTTCGTCTATGACGGTGGGCGCGCCGTGGGAGAGGACGTCGAGCGAGCCGCCCGGGGCCAGCGCGGTCCCGGCCAGAGCCCTGCTCCCGGCGGGGACCGACAGGCGGGACGGCGGGGCGCTCAGCAGACCGCGGGCGGTGACGAGGACGGGCGAGCCGCCCGCGTCGAGCAGCGTCACGGTGGGCCGCTCCCGGAACACCGTGGCGGGGACGGGGCGCGGCAGGGAGCCGGGCCACGGCCCCCGTCGCGGGGCGGGCCGTTCGCTGCGCCACGGGATGAGGGCGACCTCCTCGGCCAGCAGGCGCCCGCCCGCGGCCGCGGGGACGAGCACCGCCCGCTCGCCCGCGAGTCCCTGGGCACGGGCGAAGGCGCGCGCCGCGCGCTGGGAGGCCTCCCCCGCGCTGCCCCACAGGGCCGGGGCGCCCTCCCCGGCGGGCATGAGCTGCACGGGGTGCAGGCCGAGACGGATGATCGCGCCGGTGCGGGCCCTGCCGAGCCGGGCGCTCGTGACCCATCCGTCGCACTGCCAGCGGATGCGGTCGACCACATCGGCCACCGTGAGCGCCCCGTCGTGGCGCCACGTGCGCTCCATCTCCTCGCCGTTCTCGGTGCGGGCGACGATCCGCAGACGGGTGCAGATCAGGCCGCGCTCGACGAGCAGCGCGTGCAGGTGCTCGGCCAGGGGCCGGGCGACGAACGCCGCCTGGTCGGTGCGCACGAGCGGGGTCTCGAGGACCGTGATCGCCTCGATCGGCTGCTCGGGCCGGTGCGCCGCCGGGGGCGACGGCTCGAGGCCGCGGCTGAGCAGGTGCAGGAGGGCGACGTCGGGGCCGAAACGGTCGGCCACCGAGGAGGCAGGAAGGGCCGCGAGGTCCCCCAGGGTCGCGATGCCGAGACGCTGCAGCAGGTCGACGACCTCGGCGAGATCGAGGCGCTTCTCGCCGACGGCGGGGGCGGCCTGGTCGCGGTGGCCCCAGCCGGGGCCGACGGGGGCATGGCGCAGGGCGGCGATCGGGTGCGGGGCGAGGTAGTCGGCGCTGCGCCCGGTGCGCACGACGCGTCCGGCGCGAGCGGCCAGGAGGGCCGCGAAGGGGCCGTCGGCGATGCCCACGGAGCAGTCCCAGCCGGTGAGGTCGGCGACGGCGTCGACGATCCGCTCGGCGAGGCGCTCCTCTCCCCCGGCGTGGCGGGCCGGGCCCCGGGCGCTCATCAGCAGGATCCCCGGCCGCAGCACGTCCACCCCGGCGGCGACGGTGTCGACGGCGGCCGCCACCAGCTCGAACAGGGAGGCCTCGTTCTCCCGGTCGGCCTCGAGCACGGTCGCGTCGGGGCAGGCGGACTGCGCGGCGCGGCGGCGCATGCCGATCGCGACGCCGCGCTCGCGGGCCGCGGGGTCGGCGTGCACCACGCGATGGCGGTCCAGCAGGATCAGCGGCCCCGGGGCCGCCGCAGGCGCCGGTGCGGGGGCGTCGACGGGCAGCGGGTCCGGACCACGGGAGCCCTCTGCGGCTCGTGCCCTCTCCACGGCGGCCCGTTCGGCCTCCTCGCGGGCGCGTTCATGACGGTCGCGAGCTGCCACGAGCGGCCAGTCCGGCACGATCACGGCAGCGGTCCGCGTGGAGACGCCCTCGGTCTGCGGCGTCTGCGGAGAGAGGAGGTCGGGGAGCAGGACGGACATCAGCCGGCCCTCCTCACCGCATGCAGGGCGACGGGAGCCGAGGGCGAGTCGGCCGTCGTCGCTGCCGGCTGCTGGCCGACTGCGGGAAGCGCCGCGATCATGCCGCGCACCTCCGGCAGGAGGACCGTCGTCTCGCGGTCGCCGGCGATGCCGCGACCGGCGGAGGCCACCAGGAGTCGTCGGCGGCGCAGGCGGCCCGAGCCCGATCCGAGGCCGTCCCAGCCGAGGGCGGTCGCCTCGAGCTGCACGTCGGCGCGGCCCGGTGGACGGGCGGCGAGCACGAGGGTGTCCCGGGTGCGGGCACGGCCGGTCAGCGCGCGCCACAGGGCGGGCGTGAGCGGGAGATGAGGGCCCAGGACCACCACCCCCACGCCGTCGACGAGGGCGGAGAGCACGGAGGCGGTCTGCTCGGCGGCCGCGGGCATGATCGCGAGGCGCCGGGGGTCGAGCCCGGCGTCGAGCGCGGCCCGCAGGCCGAGGTCGGGCAGTCCCGCGATCGCGCACCAGGCGTCCTCCCCTGCGGCCGTGGCCGCGAGGGCCAGCAGCAGCGAGGTGCTCGCCGCCCCGGTCACCGCGAGCGAGCTGCCGGCACGCAGGGAGCCGTAGGGGATGAGCGGTGCCAGGGCGTCGGGGACGGGCAGACGCGTGTGGGCCTCGTCGGGGGCGACGGGCGGCTCAGCGGGAGCGGCGGGGGCGATGGTCGGCGCATCGGGGTCAGGGGGCGTCGGTGCCGGCGCGGCGGGAGGAGGGACGAGGCCCACGGGGCCGCCCCGCCCCGTGCCGGCGCGCAGGGCGGTGCGATCGATCCGGCCGCCCCAGCGGGACGCGCTGCGCTCGGCCGCACCGAGAGCCGCGCGCGCCCGCGCCAGACGCTCCTCCCTCTCGCCCGTGGGCGCCTGCGCCTGCACGACGCTCATGGATCCACCTCCGTCCCGACCGCTGGCGACGGCCTCCCGACCGATCGCTTGTTCGAACGCGTGTTCGAACGCGTGTTCGAACAATACGCCGGGAGCGGGAGGGATCGTCAAGCCGTGCAGGTCACGCTCTCGAACACCTGTCCGACAGTGTGGAAGAGGGGTGTGACAGACGGGGGTGTGGGCACCGTGCGGAGGAGGGGGCGACGCCGGAGCGGCCGTCCCCTCCCGGTCGTGCGCCCGCCTGCGGACCGTCGCCTCGCCATCAGGGTCCGCAGCGGGGCACGACGACCCGGGACACCGTCAGGGCATGGTCGTCCCGAACCGGACGAGACGGCGCGAGAGGCTCTCGTCCGCGAATGCGTCGAGGAGCTCGGCATCCGCGTGCGAGCACTCGCGCCCCTCGCGATGCCGTGCCCGGACCCGAGCCTCGTGATGACCTCGTTCCTGGTCACCGCCTGGTCGGGAGAGCCGGTCAACGCCGCCCCGGACGAGCACGACGAGCTGCGATGGTTCGCGGCCGACGACCTGCCCGCGCTCGTGATGGCCCATCCCTCGGTGGCCTCCGCCCTGGCGACGTCCTGCGTTCGGCCGCCTGAGGCCGTCGGGCACGTCGTCCTTGATCGAGTCGGGCGGATCGCGCCTTGACCTTGCCCCCTAGGTCAAGGTCTAGCGTGTGGCCGGAGGTCGACGATGCGGATCGGAGAACTGGCGGGTCGCGCGGGCGTCACGGTGAAGGCCGTTCGGTACTGCGAGCAGCTCGGTCTGCTCGCGCCCTCACGGGGGAGCAACGGATATCGCGTCTACGGCGAGCACGATCTGCGCGCGGTGTCCGAGATCCGCGACCTGGCCGGGATGGGCATCTCACCTCAGTACGCCCGCCCGTTCGTGGAGTGCCTCGGCGCGGGGCACGAGCACGGCGACGACTGCGTCAGCTCGCTGGCCGCATACCGCGACGCGATCGCCGCGCTGGACCGCACCATCGACTCCCTCACCGCTCGGCGCGCCTCTCTCTCCGCACGTCTGCTGGACAGCGCCTCACGAACCTTCACGGAGACAGCGATGACCGACACCGCGATCTTGCCCGACGGCCTCCCCGTTCCCGAGGACGACGGGGCGGCCGACCATCTCCCGGGCTCGGAGCTTCCTGCTCTGATGCTGCCCGGAACCGACGGCGGCCACATCGATCTGGGGAGCCTGGGAACGGCACGGACGGTGCTCTACCTGTACCCGCTGACGGGTCGCCCCGGGGCCGATCTGCCCGAGGGGTGGGACGCGATCCCGGGTGCGCGCGGCTGCTCGACCGAAGCCTGCGACTTCCGGGATCATGTCGAGGATCTGCGCCGAGCCGGCGCTTCGCGTGTCTTCGGACTCTCGAGCCAGAGCACGACGTATCAAGCGGAGGTCGTCGACCGGCTCCGTCTGCCGTTCCCCATGATCTCCGACGAGGGGTTCGAGCTGGGCGACGCGCTGCACCTGCCGATGATCGCCGCCCCCGGCCATGACCGGCTGTACGCCCGTCTGACGCTGATCGTCCGGGACGGGCGGATCGAGCATGTCTTCTACCCGATCTTCCCGCCGAACACCCATGCTCAGCAGGTGCTGCGATGGCTCACGGAGAATCCCGCCTCGGACGGGACGGCGGAGCGGCGATGACCGAGCGGCCGTCGAGCCGGCACCCTCTATCGCGACAGCGACTCGGCCATCCAGGCCAGCTGGGTCGAGAGGAGGGCATGGCCCTCGATCGCCTCGTGCACCGCGGAGGTGACCGCGCGGGCCTGGCAGAGCCCTGCCGTGAGCGCCGGGGAGACGTCGGCGACGTCGGCGAAGAGCTCGAGCCGACGCAGGAGCTCACGCGGTCCGGCGGCGATCAGCTCGCCCAGCCGATCCCGCTCCACGACCACGGTGTGGCTCTCGTAGGCGATGGTGCCGACGCGCGGCGCCGGGTCGAGGACGCGCCATCGTCCGTCGCGGTCCCGGTGGACATTGCGCGAGTGCAGGTCGCCGTGGGTCATGGTGCCGGTCGGGTCCTCGGCGAGGTCGGCGATCGCCTCTCGCGCCCTCTCGATCGAGCGGCCCGAGAGCAGGGATGGACCGCGGTGCAGCAGGACGTCGAGATGCGCGAGCCAGCCGTCGGACCCGAGGCGTTCGATCGACACTCCGTCGCTCATCCGCGAGGGATCGGGCACCGCGAGAGACCGCGCCAGCTCCGCTTGGACCGTGATGGATCGATCCGGCGGGGCACCGGCCAGGGAGACGGGCGTCAGCCGTTCCAGCAGCAGGGCGCCGAGGCCGTCGTCATGATCGAGACAGCGCACCGATGCCGACGCCGGGAAGGCCCGCAGCGCGAGGGCCTCGAGAGCCCCCGCGGATCGGGGAAGCACCTTGAGCATGAGCTCCTGGTCCCCGCGGCGGACGGGAAGGACCTCTGACATGCCGCCGTGCAGCAGCTCGCCGTCGGGCTCGCATCCCCAGTGCTCGAGCGCACGGGCCAGCGGATCGCTGAGAGAGGCAGGCATGGAGGAGATCATCGCTCTCTCCGCGGCCTCGTGCGAACCGGTTGTCCTCAGTGAGGGCGCCCCACACGTCGTGCCCACATCGTCGGATCGGCCCCGACACGGCTGTGCGACGATGCGTGCATGACGCAGGGAACCGGGGCCGAGGTCCATCCGCTCGACCAGCACCGTGACCCGTCCGAGGCGGCCTTCGTCCGAGCCGTGGCCGCTGAGGTGGCGGCCCGCCACGGCGGCGACCTCACCCGGATGCGTCGAGCGAACGGGTACTCGAACGCCACGTGGGTCGGTGACGGCCTCGCCGTGCGGATCGCGCAGACGCTCGTCGGCATGGCCCGCGAGGCCGCGCTCGTGCGTGCCCTGCCGCGAGAGGTCGGGCATCCGGAGATCCTCGGGGAGGGCACGACCGAGGGCCACGGATGGATCGTGACCAGAGAGGTCCACGGCCGGAACCTGGGCGAGGCATGGCCGACGCTCACCGCGGCGCAGCGACGACAGGCGGTCTGCGAGCTGTGGGCCCGGGCACAGGTCATGCACGACGCGACCCCGTCTCTTCGCACGCACGTCCCGTCGCACGGCGGTTTCATCCCGGCTACCACCGACGATGCCATGGCGGCGGCCGGGCGCGCCGAGGCCGCGCTCGGACTGCCCGCCGACCAGCGGTCGCGGCTCCGAAGCGTCATCGCGGGCTATTTCCAGGCCGCTCCCCTGGTCGAGCAGACCGTCGACCACGGCGATCTCGCGCTCATGAACGCCCTGTGAGACGGCGAGGTCGTCGCCCTGCTGGACGTCGAGTACGCCGTGCTCGGCCCGGTCGAGATCGACCTGTGCCGCCTGGTCTGCGAGGCCCGCGTCACGGAGGATGGTCGGCGCGTCGACTCCGAGGCCGGCGCCGCGGCCGTCCAGATCGCTGCTCGCGAGATGGATCGTCTGCACGGTCCTGCGCTGATCCACGGGGCGGCGGTGCTCGACCAGCTGCGCGACCTCGGCATCTGGCTCTCCCATGACAGCGCCGAGGAACGTGTCGAAAACTGGCGGCCCTCGCGCCTGCTCCTCGACCTGCTCGACGCCGACGGCGGCTATCTGGCGCCCCTGCTCGGCTAGTCCGCCCGAAGCCGCTGCCGACTCGGCGCCGCGAGCGCTCAGCCCCGCATCATGCGCGCGAGCTCGGCGGCCACCTGGCCGGGGTCGGCAGTGGCCGTCGGCCCGAGAGTGAGCACGTAACGGCTGAAGATCGTGCCGACGATCGCGACGGCGGCGCGACGGGCGCGTTCGGGCCCGAGGTGCTGGACGAGCGGCTCGAAGACCGCTCGTTCGAGATAGGTCCCGAGCAGAGGGGCCGGGCCCGTTCCGGCGACGAGCGTGCGGGCGAGCGCCACGAGGCGCCGGCCGACGACGGGGTCCTCCCACATCCGGACCAGCCCCTGCGCGAGTCGATCGACGTCGATCGAGCCGCCCTCACCCGTCGCCCACTGCATCACCCGCTTCGGCGTGACGGTGAGCGCGAGCGCCTCGGCCACCAGAGCGTCGACCGACCCGAAGTGATAATTGACCAAGGAGTGGCTCACGCCGGCCCGCAGCGCGATCGCGCGACTGGTCAGGGCGCTCGGATCATCCGACAGAAGCTGCAGCTCCGCGGCCTCGAGAAGGCGCTCGCGCGCCTCCGAGCCGCCCGCAGGGCGACCGGCCCTTTTCTTGACCACGCTGGCATCCTGTCACGGCGCGCACCAGGATCGCAGCATGCGAAGCACCGGAACGGACGAGCGGACGACCTCCCACGCGACGGCGGACTGCCTCGTCGTCGGCGGCGGCCCGGCCGGCCTCCTGCTCGGCTACCTGCTGGCACGAGGCGGCGTGCGCGTCGTCGTCGCCGAGAAGCACGCCGACTTCCTCCGGGACTTCCGCGGCGACACGATCCATCCCTCCACGCAGGAGCTCCTCCTCCAGCTCGGCCTGCTCGAGGAGTTCCTCGAGCTCCCCCACACCGATCTGGACCGCGTCTCCTTCGGCTGGCGCGGCGTCCGGGAGGTCACGCTCGCCGACCTCTCCCACCTGCCCACCGCACGCCGAGCCGTCACCTTCATGCCCCAAGGGGACTTCCTCGACCTCCTCGCCCGCGCCGCGGAGGCGCTGCCCACCTTCGAGCTCCTGCGCGAGACCGCCGTCGACGGGCTGATCCGCGACGGCGGGCGCGTCGTGGGCGCGCACGCGGTCGGTCCGTCGGGGCCGGTCGAGCTGCGCGCGGCGACGGTCGTGGCGGCCGACGGCCGCGACTCGGACGTGCGAGCGGCGGCAGGGCTGCTCCCCCGGCGTCTGGCCACCGCCATGGATGTGCTCTGGTTCCGGATCCCCAAGGCACCGGACGAACGTCGTCCCCTCCTGGAGGCCGGCGCCGGCATGCTCGTGGCGATCGACCGGGGCGACTACTACCAGGTCGCCCATGTCATCCCTGCGGGGAGCTGGGATCCCGAACGCGGCCCCGGCGCACAGGAGAGCCTCCGGGCGATGACGGAGCGGGTGGTCGCGATCGAGCCCGCGTTCTCCGATCGTGTCGACGTGCTGGCCTACGAGGACGTCAAGCTGCTCCGGGTGCGCCTCGAGCGCCTCCGCGACTGGGCCGCCCCGGGGCTCCTGTGCATCGGCGACGCCGCGCACGCCATGTCGCCGGCCGGCAGCATCGGCATCAACCTCGCGATCCAGGACGCGGTCGCGACGGCGAACATCCTGGGACCGGTCCTGCTCGACGGTGCGCCGACGCTCAGCGACCTGCGTCGTGTCCAGCGCCGTCGCGCGCGGCCGACCGCCCTCACCCAGCGTGTCCAGCAGGCGCTCCAGGGGATGCTGCTCGACACCGATCCGGGCCGGCCCCTGCCGCTGCCGGTGCGCATCCTCGACCGGTTCCCGCCGGCCACCCGGCTGGTCGGCCGCTTCATCGGGCTCGGGCTCCGGCCCGAACGCCTCGAGTTCGCGGCCTCCGGCGCCCAGGCGTCGGGCTCGGCGCCCACGTCGGGGTGACAGCAGGATCAGGTGGCGTCATACCGCCTGGACGGCCGACGCGGCACCCTCGTCTACCGCGTCGCGTAGAACGCCACCGCCGACGACGCCGCGACGTTGAGGGAGTCCACGCCGTGCATCATCGGGATGGTCACGCGCCGGTCGAGGAGGCGGTCGGCGCCCGGCGTCATGCCGTGCCCCTCCGTGCCGAAGACCAGCGCGAGGCGCGGATGGTCCTCGGCGACCAGCTCGTCCAGGGTGATCGCCCCCTCCCCGAGCGTCATGCCCGCGACCACGAAGCCGGCCTCCTGGAGCTGCTCGACGCCCGCGGGCCACGCCTCGACGCGGGTCCACGGCACCTGGAACACGGTGCCCATCGACACTCGGATCGACCGGCGGTACAGCGGGTCGGCGCAGCGCGGCGTCACGAGCACCGCGTCCACCCCGAGCGCCGCCGCGCTGCGGAACGCGGCGCCCACGTTCGTGTGGTCGACCAGGTCCTCGAGCACCGCGACGCGCGCACGCCCCGTGGTGCCGTCGGCGCTCGGAGCCTGCGCGGCCGCGAGCACGTCGGCGACGGACAGCAGCGCCGGACGCTGCATCGCCGCGAGCGCCCCGCGGTGCAGGTGAAAGCCGGTGAGCTCCTCGAGCAGCTCCTCGGGGCCCACGAACACGGGCACGTCCTCGAAGCGCTCGAACAGCGGCGCGAACTTCTCGAGCCACTTGTCGGACATGAGGAAGGACCGCGGTGCGCAGCCCGCCTCGACGGCCCGCTCGATGACGTTGTAGCTCTCGGCCATGAACAGGCCGCGCTCGGGCTCCAGCACGGACCGCAGACGCACGTCGGTCATGCGGAGGTAGTCGTCCAGACGCGGATCGGCGACGGACGTGAGGCGTTCGATCACGCGGAGCGCCTGCTCAGGCCAGGGAGACGGCGCGCGCGGTGAAGCGCTCTCCGCGCTGCTCGACCACGAGCGGAAGCCCGAAGGTGCGCGTGAGGTTGCGCGAGGTGAGGGTCTCCTCGATCGGGCCCGCCGCGACCACCGTGCCGCTGCGCAGCAGTAGGGCGTGCGTGTAGCCCGGCGGGATCTCCTCGACGTGGTGGGTGACCAGCACGGTCACGGGCGTCGCGGGGTCCTTGGCGAGCTGCGACAGGGATCGCACGAGCTCCTCGCGGCCGCCCAGGTCGAGCCCGGAGGCGGGCTCGTCGAGCAGCAGCAGCTCGGGGTCGGTCATGAGGGCGCGCGCCGACAGCACGCGCTTGCGCTCCCCCGTCGACAGGGTGCCGAACATGCGGTCGGACAGCTTCTCGACGCCGAAGGCCGCGAGCAGGGTGCGCGCGCGGTCGAGGTCCAGCTCGTCGTAGTGCTCGCGCCAGCGCCCGGTGATGCCGTACCCCGCCGTGACCACGACGTCGAGCGCGGTCTCCTCGACCGGGATCGAGTCGGCGAGCTCCTGGCTGGCGAGGCCGATCAGCGGCCGCAGCTCGAAGATGTCGGTGCGGCCCAGCCGCTCCCCGAGGATGTCGACGGTGCCCGAGGTGGGGTGCAGCCGGGCCGACAGCAGCCGCAGCATCGTGGACTTGCCGGCGCCGTTGGGGCCGAGGACCACCCACCGGTCCCCCTCCGCGACGGAGAAGTCCACGTGGTCCAGCAGGTTGCGTCCGCTGCGGCGGACGACGACATCATGAAGAGCGGCTGCGTCGGGCATGGACCCGACCCTATCGCCCGCCGGCCTCGCCTCGCCCACCCGGCCACCGCGTCCTGGATGTCACAGCCGCCTCGGCTGTCGGGCGCGGCTCCTACACTGGCCCCGTCCGTCGCCGTCCGCCCTCCGGAGGAAACCGTGGCCCTGCCTCCCGTGTCCCTGCATCCGGTCGACGGCGCCGTGTCGCTCGAGCTCCTGCGGGGGCACCTCGACGCCCTCGTCGAGCGGGCGGACGTGCCCGTCGCCTTCGGCCCGGAGGTGCTCGAGGCCGCCGACCGGGCCGCCGCCTCCTGGCGCGAGGACGGCATCGAGCGCGTCGATCGCACCGACGTGGAGTTCGTGACCCTCGATCCCGCCTCCTCGACCGACCTCGACCAGGCGATGCACCTCGAGCGCGGCGGCGACGGGCGCGGCGGGTACACGGTGCTGTACGCGATCGCGGACGTCCCGGCGTTCGTCGCCCTCGACGGTCCGATCGACGCCGAGGCCCGACGCCGCGGACAGACGGTCTACCTGCCCGACCGGCGCATCTCTCTGCACCCCGAGGCGCTCTCGGAGGGCGCGGCCTCGCTCCTGCCCGACCAGGAGGCCCCCGCCTTCGTCTGGCGCTTCACGCTCGATGCGCAGGGCGTCGTCACCTCGACCGCTCTCGAGCGCGCCGTCGTGCGGTCCCGCGCCCAGCTCGCCTACGACGCCGTCCAGAGCGACCTCGACGCCGGGCGCGCTCACCCGATGATGACGCTCCTGATGGAGATCGGGGACCGACGCCGCGCCCTCGAGGCCGAGCGGGGCGGGGCGAGCCTGAACCTGCCCGAGCAGGAGGTGATCGCCGACGGCGGCTCGATCCGACTGCAGTGGCGTGCTCCGCTGCCGATCGAGGACGCCAACGCCCAGCTGTCCCTCATGACGGGCATGGCGGCGGCCCAGGTCATGATCGACGGCGGCGCCGGCATCCTGCGCACCATGCCGCCCGCCGACGACGCCTCGGTGCGCCGGCTGCGCGCCGCCGCCCGCGCCCTCGGCCAGCCGTGGGGCGACGACGTCCCCTACGGGACCTTCCTGCGCACCCTCGACCCGTCCGTGCCCCGCCACCTGGCCCTGCTCAACCAGGCCGCCTCGCTCTTCCGCGGCGCCGGCTACCTCGCGTTCACCGGCCCGGAGGAGCTGCCGGCCGACGAGACCGACCGCGCCCAGGCCGCGATCGGCGCCCCCTACGCGCACACGACCGCGCCCCTGCGCCGCCTCGTCGACCGCTTCGTGCTGCTCACCTGCCATCACCTGCTGGCCGGCACCGCGCTTCCCGCCGGCCTGCGCGCGGCGCTGCCCCTGATCCCCGAGGCCATGAAGGAGACGTCCGGCCGCGCCGGCACGCTCGAGCGCGAGGCCCTCGACCTGGTCGAGGTGCTCGCCCTGGCGCCCCTCGTGGGCCGCGAGCTCACGGGCACGGTGCTCGAGACGCGCGAGGCCACCGAGGACCGCCCCGCCACCTCGCTGCTGCAGTTCGACGAGCCCCCCGTGTCGCGGCTCGCGGAGATCTCCGGCGAGGTGGGCGCCGTCGTGCACGTCCGGCTCGACGGCGTCGACATCGACGCCCGCACCACCCGGTTCTCGGCGACGGGCGCCCCCGCAGCGGGTCGTACCGCGGACGAGACGGCGGACGCGTCGTGACGGGCAGCCCCGCCCGCGACCTGCTGCCCCTCCCGCGCACCGTCGCCCTGGCCCTGTGGAGCGCCGCCTACGCCCGCGGGGACGCGGCGCCCGACGACGCCCGGGACCATGCCCGCGGTCTCGGCCATCGCCACGTCGAGCAGCTGGGCGTGGACCTGTTCGACTGGATGACGCGCATCCGCTCCCTGCCCATCGTGTCCTTGCGCCCGCTGCTGCCGGCGCCGGGGCGGATCGCCGGGCTCGTCGGCCCTCCTGCCGCCAACACCGCGGCCCTCGAGGCCGGGCAGGCGCTCGTCGTGACCGCCGCCGGGTTCTCCGAGCACACGCTCGTGCCGGTCACGGAGGTCATCGGCTCCGCCGGCGCCGAGGGCATCGTCGTGCGCTGGACCGAGTTCGAGGCGCCGCACCGGGGTGTGCCCCCGGCCGGCGGCGCCGCCGGCGCCCGGCCCGCCTTCCTCGCGGCGCTGCGCCGGGCCGCCGACTCGACCGTGCATCTGGACCTCGTGCCCGACGAGCCGATCGCGACGGCCTACCTGCCCGACGACTGGACGGTCACGACCGCGCCGCCGCACCTCGAGGACGCCCAGGCGCACCTGCTGCGTCTCGCGGCACGCACGCTGCTGCTCACGCGTGCCGAGCTCGGCGCGCTCACCGGCCCTCTCGCCGGGACGCGGACGGGCGCCGTCGGGCTCCAGGAGGAGACGGCCCGCATCGCCCTGCTGCGCCAGCTCTGCGATGCCTCCCGCGAGGCCGTGGTCGAGGTCGCCGAGGCCGCGAGCGCGATCTGACCGCACGTCCCGGCCCCCTGGACACGGCGCGGGGCCGGCACGTCGCTCCCACGGCGTGCCGGCCCCGCGCTCCCGGGCCAGGAGGCGTCAGGCGCCCTCGCGCTGCTCCCACTGGCGGATCACGGTCGCGTACACCTCGAGGGTGCGCTCGGCGATCGACTCCCACGAGAAGTGCTCGGCGGCCCGCTCGCGCGAGGCGCGCCCGATCTCGGCGGCGCGCTCGCGGTCGGACACCATGCGGGTCAGCGCGTCGGCCATGTCCGCGATGAAGCGCTCGGGGTCCGTGGGCGTGCCCGTGCCGTCGGTCAGCTGGTCGAAGCGGATCAGGTAGCCGGTCTCGCCGTCGACCACGACCTCGGGGATGCCGCCCGTCGCGGAGGCGACGACGGGGATCCCGCACGCCATCGCCTCGAGGTTCACGATGCCCAGGGGCTCGTAGATGCTCGGGCACACGAAGGTCGTCGCATGGGTGAGGATCTGGGTGAGCTGGTCGCGCGGCAGCATCTCGGAGATCAGGTGCACGCCCTCGCGGGTCTGCTGGAGCTCGGCGACGAGGCCGTCGACCTCGGCTGCGATCTCGGGTGTGTCGGGGGCGCCCGCGCACAGCACCACCTGGACGTCCTCGGGCAGGCGGCGCACGGCGCGCAGGAAGTACGGCAGGCCCTTCTGCCGGGTGATGCGGCCGACGAAGACGATGGTCGGGGCGTCCGGGTCGATGCCGAAGCGCTCGAGGGTGTCGGTCGCCTCGTTGGGCTGCCACGCGCTCACGTCGATGCCGTTGTGGACCACGTGGACCTTCTCCGGGTCCACGGCCGGGTAGGCGCGCAGAATGTCGTCGCGCATGCCGGCGGACACCGCGATGATGCCGGCGGCGCCCTCGTACGCCGTCTTCTCGGCGAAGGAGCTGAGGCGGTAGCCGCCGCCGAGCTGCTCGGCCTTCCACGGCCGCAGCGGCTCGAGCGAATGCGCCGAGAGCACGTGCGGGACGCCGTGCAGGAGCGAGGCCGTGTGCCCCGCGAAGTTCGCGTACCAGGTGTGGGAGTGCAGCAGGTCCGCTCCCCCGCAGTCCGCGGCGATCTCGAGGTCGGTGCCCAGGTTCTGCAGCGCGGCGTTGGCCTCGCCGAGCTCGGCGGGCGTCGCGTACGCGGTGACGTCGGCCTCGTCGCGCGGGTCGCCGAAGCAGCGCACCTGCACCTCGATGTGCTCGCGCAGCACGCGGGTCAGCTCGGCGACGTGCACGCCGGCGCCTCCGTAGACCGCGGGCGGGTACTCCTTGGTGAGCAGGTCGACGCGCATGGGTGTCCTTCCGGTCGGGTTCCGTCCCCACGGACGGACAGTGATGTGATCTGCCTTACGGAACCATTATCCTCCTGGGTATGCCCACCAAGAAGGTTCTCGCCATCGTCCTCGCCGGCGGTGAAGGAAAGCGGCTGATGCCGCTCACGCATGATCGCGCCAAGCCCGCGGTCCCGTTCGGCGGCATCTACCGTCTCATCGACTTCGCGCTGTCCAACATCGTGAACTCGGGATATCTCCGCATCGTCGTCCTCACCCAGTACAAGTCCCACTCGCTGGACAAGCACATCGCCCAGACCTGGCGCATGAGCTCCCTGCTCGGCAACTACGTCGCGCCCGTGCCGGCCCAGCAGCGCATGGGCAAGCACTGGTACCTCGGGAGCGCCGACGCGATCTACCAGTCCCTCAACCTGGTCGGCGAGGAGAAGCCCGACTACGTCGTCGTGGTCGGTGCCGATCACGTCTACCGCATGGACTTCTCCCAGATGCTCGACGACCACATCGCCTCGGGGAACGCGTGCACCGTCGCCGCGATCCGCCAGCCGATCGACCAGTCCGACCAGTTCGGCGTCATCGAGACCACCCCCGAGGACCCCACCCGCCTCAAGGCCTTCGTCGAGAAGCCCACCGACACGCCCGGACTGCCGGACGCCCCCGACCAGATCCTCGCCTCGATGGGCAACTACGTCTTCACCGCCGACGCCCTCGTCGACGCCGTCACCGCCGACGCCGACAACCCCGACTCGGCCCACGACATGGGCGGGGACATCGTGCCCTACTTCGTCGGCCAGGGCAGCGCGGGCGTGTACGACTTCATCCGCAACGACGTGCCGGGCTCGACCGACCGCGACCGCGACTACTGGCGGGACGTCGGCACGCTCGACTCGTTCTACGACGCGCACATGGACCTCATCTCGATCCATCCCGTCTTCAACCTGTACAACGACCAGTGGCCGGTGTTCGCGGGCACGCGCAACGTGCCGCCGGCCAAGTTCGTGCATGCGGGGCCGGGGCGCGTCGGCACGGCCGTCGACTCGATCGTCTCGCCGGGGGTCGTGGTCTCGGGGGCGCAGGTCTCCAACTCGGTGCTGTCGCCGGGCGTGAACCTGCACTCGTGGGCCTCGGTGTCCGACTCCGTGCTCATGGACGGCGTCGAGGTCGGACGCCACTGCCAGATCCACCGGGCCATCATCGACAAGGGCGTCGTGGTCCCGCCGCGCACCCAGATCGGCCTCGACGCCGAGCAGGATCGCGCCCGGGGCTTCACGGTCACCGAGTCCGGCATCACGGTGGTCGGCAAGGGCACCGTCATCGACCCCGCGTGAGCGCGGCCGATCGTCGTCCCGCCGGGATCCTCGTCTCCGACGTCGACTCGACCTTCTTGACCCAAGAGGTGATCGAGCTCGTCGCGGAGCACGCGGGCACCCGTGAGCAGGTCGAGCAGGTCACCGCGCGTGCCATGCGCGGCGAGCTCGACTTCGCGGCCTCGCTCCGCGAGCGGGTCGCGACGCTCGCGGGGCTGCCCGAGGGCGTCCTGGCCGCGGTCCGCGAGGCCCTCGTGCCCACGCCGGGCGCGCTCGACCTGTTCGCGCGCGCCCGTGCCGAGGGCTGGGTCACGGCGCTCGTCTCGGGCGGCTTCCACGAGATCATCGATCCGCTCGCCGCCGAGACGGGCGTGCACCACGTGCTCGCCAACCGTTTCGAGGTGCGCGACGGGGCGCTCACCGGACGCGTCGCCGGCCCCATCGTGGACCGCGCCGCCAAGGCCCGCACCCTGCGGGAGCTCGCCGAGCGCTACGAGGTCCCGTTCGAGCGCACCGTCGCGCTCGGGGACGGCGCCAACGACATCGACCTGCTCACCCTCGCCGGGACGGGCATCGCGTTCAGGGCCAAGCCGGCGTTGCGCGCGGTGGCCGACGTGCAGCTCGAGGGGCCGAGCCTGCTCGAGGCGTGGCCCTGGATGGAGCGTGCGGCCGCCGCCTGAGCGGTGCCGATGACGCGGGGCATGCACCTGCGCGCCCGGGCGGCGGAGCGGACGGCTCCGCCGCCCGGGCGCGTTGGTGTGCTCAGCCGCGGACGACCGTCAGCAGCGCGAGGGCGTCCTCGCCCAACGCGCTCCACGAGTCGAGCGGCCCGGACAGGACGCACATCGAGCCCGTGGGCAGGCCGATGCGCGCCTGTGCGGCGGCGCCCGGGTCGGAGTCGCCGTCGGCGAGCAGATGCCCGAGCACGGACATGGTCGGCTCGTGGCCGACGACCATCACCACCCGGTCGTCGTCGACGCCGCGCAGCAGGTCGACCACCTCGGGCGGCCCGCCATGGTAGAGCTCGTCGGCGAACGTCACCTCGCCGTCGAAGCCCGGCATCGCGGCGGCGACGCTCTGCCACGTCTCCCGGGTGCGGGCAGCCGAGGAGACGAACACGCGGGACGGGCGCACCCCCTGGGACTCGAGGTAGTCGCCAATGAGTCGTGCCTGCTGGTGGCCGCGTGCGGTCAGATCCCTGTCGAAGTCCTGCTCGCCCGCGCTCTCGGCCTTGCCGTGGCGCATGAGGAGCAGGATGCGACTGTCGGGGTCGGATGAAGTCATGGGGTCAGTGTCCCATGCCCAGGCCGCCGTCCACGGGGATCACGGCCCCCGAGATGTACGCCGCATCGTCGCTCGCGAGGAACGCCACGACGCGCGCCACCTCCGACGGGTCGGCGAACCGGCCCGCCGGGATCGCGCTGCGGTACTGCTTCTGCAGATCCTCGGGCAGGGCCGCCGTCATGTCCGTGTCGATGTAGCCGGGAGCGACCACGTTGGCCGTGATCCCGCGGCTGCCGAGCTCGCGCGTGACCGAGCGGGCGATGCCGACGAGGCCCGACTTCGAGGCGGCGTAGTTGACCTGCCCGGGCGAGCCGTACAGGCCCACGACCGAGCTGATGAGCACGATGCGGCCCTTCTTCTTGCGCATCATGCCCTTGATGGCGCGCCGGATGGTGCGGAACGAGCCGGTGAGGTTGGTGTCCACGACGGTCTCGAAGGACTCGTCGCTCATGCGCAGCAGCAGCTGGTCGTCGGTGACCCCCGCGTTGGCCACGAGCACCTCGACAGGCCCGTGCTCCTTCTCGACCTCGGCGAAGGCGGCGTCGAGGGAGGCGGGGTCCGTGATGTCGGCCGCGACCGTGAGGGCGCCCTCGGGACCGCCCGAGCCCGAGCGGCTGGTGACGGCGACCTTGTCGCCGCGCGCGACGAACTCCTCGGCGATGGCGCGGCCGATGCCGCGGTTGCCGCCGGTGATGAGCACGCTGCGCGGCTCGGAGGAGGGGACGTTCATGCGGGTGCTCCTAGACGTGTGTGCGACGTGTGTGCAGGTCGGGCGCGTTGCCGCCGTGGAAGCGATCGGTCACGCGCGCGCGGTGTGTTCTACGATACGGCCCGGGACACTCTTCGCCGCCCAGGCGTCCCTCCGTCGCGCTGCGCCGGTCGGCGCCGACGGCTCACGACCACGGGTGCAGGTGCCCGAGCACGGGTCGGGACGAAGATCGACACGACACCAGGGAAGATCGAACACATGGCCTACCGCTTCAACCCGCCCCCCAACTGGCCCGTCAACGAACCCGGCTGGACGCCCCCGCCCGGCTGGCAGCCGGACCCCTCCTGGGGCCCGGCCCCGGACGGCTGGAACTTCTGGGTCTCCGAGGCCGACGCCCCGGCGACGGCTCCCGAGGGCGCCCCCGCGCCCGAGCAGCCGGCCGGCACCGAGCAGAGCGCCCCGGCGCCCCTCGCCGAGGACTCGACCGACCAGGTCGAGCGACCCGTGACCGAGGAGGAGGCCCTTGCGCCCGCCCCGCAGGAGCCGGCCGCCGACCTCGACGCCGAGCCGGCCGCTCCCGCCGCCGAGCAGCCCGCTCACGCCGACGCCTTCGATCCCGACGCCACGCGGCAGTCCGCCGCGACCGACCCCTTCCCCGCGGCGGCCGCCCCCGAGCCACCGGCGAGCGGCGACGCGGCGTCCGCGCCCGGTGCGGGCGGCGACGGCTCGCAGGCCCCCGCCTACGGCTCCCCGGCCCTGGCCTACGGGTCCCCCGCTCCCGCACCCGCGTACGGGCAGCCGTCCCCGGCCCCCGCCTACGGCCAGCCGTCCCCCGCGCCCGCCTATGGACAGGGCGCCCCGTACGGTCAGTCCTCGCCCGAGCCGGGCGGCTACGGCCCGTCCTCGCCGGCCCCCGGCTACGCCGCGTCCGGCCCCGACACGGCCGCCTCGGCCTCGGACTCCGCGCCGCAGTGGCAGGGCTCCCCGAGCGGCCCCGGCGGCCCCGAGAAGCCCGGCAAGAGCTTCCTCGCCCGCTTCTGGTGGATCGGCTGCATCATCCTGCTCGTGCTGGCCCTCATCATCGGCCTGATCGGCTTCCTCGCGATCCACGCGATCAACAGCGGCGGCGACGACCCGACCACCACGAGCGCGACGGCCACGACCGAGGCCCCGACGAGCGACACGCCGACGGAGACGGCCACCGAGACGACGACCGACGACGCCACCACGGACTCGGCCGACGCCGTCGTGACCCCGTCCGTGCTACCGAGCGTCGACCCGTCCGCCCCCGAGATGGCGATCACCTCGGACGACGGCAAGGGCGCGATGAAGGTGTCCCTGGCGTGGCAGGGCGCCGACCAGCTCGAGGGCGAGTACGGCCCGATCGACGCCCCGCAGAACGGCCAGTACCTGGTCGCGACGATCTGGGCCCGCGCGGACGAGGGCACGATCGACCTCAACCCGTTCCAGTTCACCGTCGTGACGCCGTACGGCGGCTCGATCGACCCGGCCACCGCGTCGTTCTCGCTCAAGGACGCCGGGCTCGACTTCGATGCGCCCGACTCGATCTCGGCGGGCCAGGAGTACTCGATCCGCGTGGTCTACGACATCCAGCGCAACGGCGGTCTGAAGTTCCAGTACGCCCCGTACAGCGGCGATCCCGCCACCTGGGACGTCCCCGCGTGACCAAGACGTTCAACCCGCCTCCCCACTGGCCGGAGCCTCCCCGTGAGGGATGGGCCCCGCCGGCGGGGTGGACGCCGGACCGCTCCTGGGGGGCGGTTCCGGCGGGGTGGCGTCTGTGGGCCGACGAGGCCCGGACCCGTGCGGACGCCGCCCCGCTCGCGGAGTCGGAGGACATCCCCGCAAGCGGGGCGCGCGTGCGCCCCCGCATCGAGCAGTACCCCGTGACCGTCGTGAACCCCGGCATGTGGTCGGACAACCAGCTCGAGGACGAGGACTACGGCTTCCCGCCCGCCGTGGACCGCCCGGCGCGGCCGCGTCTGCGCGTGGCCGTCACGATCGTGGTGACCGTGCTCGGTCTGCTGGTGGCCGTGGCCACCGCCCTGCTGTTCGTGCGGCTCGTGCACCTGGCCCACGAGGACCTCCCCGCGCAGTCGCTCGCGCCCGCCTCGGCCGTGTCCGGTCCGCCCGGCACCACCACGGAGGGCGCGGCGGTGTCGGCAGCGCCCGCGTGATTCCCGAGCTCGGTCCCGGCTCCGCCGGCCCCCCGCGGCCGTCCTCGGACCCCGTCCCCTTCGCCCGCAGCGAGGACGTGGCGCATCGGCGCCGGGTCTACACCATCCAGATGTCCATCCGCATGGTGTGCTTCCTGTCCATCCCCTTCCTGCCCGGCTGGTGGAAGATGGTCGCCCTGGTCGGAGCCGTCCTGCTGCCCTACATCGCGGTGCTCATGGCCAACGACGCGACGATCGCCACGAGCACCGAGGAGCCCGTCACGCCGGCCTCCCACGACCGGCTGCTGACCGCCGGCGACGACGAGGCGCCCCGCCCGGGACGGGCGATCGTGGTCGACGAGGACGGCACCGTGCACTTCCTGGACGAGCAGGACGAGGACGCAGATGGTAGGACGGGCGACGTGGACGATGAGCACCCCGGGCCCGACGAGGACGGACGATGAGCGCGAGCCGCGCCCCGTGGCGGGTCCTCCTGGACCGGCAGTGGCTGCTCGCGGCGCTCGGCGTGGTCGTCGCGATCATCGCGTGCGTGCTGCTGGGCCTGTGGCAGTTCGGCCGCTACGAGACGAAGTCGGCGCGCGCCGACCTGATCGCCGCGAACTACGACGCCGAGCCCGCCGCCCTGGATCAGCTGCTCGCCTCCCCCTCCTCCGCGCTCCCGGCCGATGAGCAGTGGCGCACCGCGGAGCTCACGGGCCGGTACTGCACCGACCCGGCATGCGTGCTGTACGTGCGCAACCGCCCCTACAACGGGCAGACCGGCTTCTTCCAGCTCGTGCCCTTCCGGACCGACGAGGGGACCCTGCTCGTGGTCCGCGGCTGGGTGCCGACCGAGGAGACGCAGAGCCTGCCCCTCGATCCGCCGCCCGCGCCGACCGGCGACGAGCGGATCGTGGTCAGGATGCGGCCCGCCGAGCCCGTGCTCGCCGACCGCACGAACCCCGCCGGGCAGATCCAGTCGGTCTCGCCCGAGCTGGCCGCGGAGCAGGTGCCCGGCCTGACCGGGCTCTACACGGGCGCCTACGGCGAGCTCGTGAGCGAGCACCCCTCGGCCCCGGTGCCCACCCACCCCGAGAAGCCCGACACCTCGCTCGGCCCGCACCTGTCCTATGCCGTGCAGTGGTGGCTGTTCGCGCTGTTCTTCCCGGTCGCGCTCGTGATCCGCGCCCGCCGCGCCGTGCTCGAGGCGCGCGAGGACGAGTCCGGGACCGAGACCGGCAGCCGCGAGGACGGACCGTCCGCGGACGTCGTCACGGCCCTGCCCCGCGCCGCGCGCTCGTCGCGCGCTGCGCGCCCCGTTCCCACCGCGGTGCGCACGGCGCCGCGCCGACGCTCCCAGGACGAGGAGGACGAGGATGCCCTCCTCGACGACCGCACCCGCTGACCGCCCGGGCCGTTTCCTGCCTGGCCCCCGCCCGCGGATCATCGCGCACCGGGGCCTCGCGCTCGACGGCGCCGAGAACACGATGCGCGCCTTCCAGGCGGCGCTCGACGCGGGCGCCGACATGCTCGAGACCGACACCCACGCGACCGCCGACGCCGTCGCGCTCGCGGTCCACGATCCCGACCTGCGGCGCCTGACGGGCGATGCGCGGCGCGTGGGCGATCTCCGCGCGGCCGAGGCGACCGGCCTCCGGGTGGCCGGCCTGGCGCCCCTCTGCCGCCTCGAGGACGTGCTCGGCGGCTTCGACGTGCCCGTCAACATCGACGTCAAGACCCGCGCGGCCGTCGTCCCCGCCGCGGAGGCGATCGCCCGCACGGGCAGCGCGGACCGGGTGTGCGTCACGAGCTTCGACGGGCGCACGGCCGCCGCCGCGGTCCGCGCGGTGCGGCGCCTGACGGGCGTCACGCCGATGCGCAGCCCCTCCGTGGGCACGATCGCCGCGTTCCTGGGACTGCTCGCCACGGGCGCGCCCCAGCGGTCGGTCACGGCGCTCCTGCGCCCGTACGGTGCGCTCCAGGTGCCGAGGCGCCACCGCGGATACCCGATCGTGAGCCCGCGCTCGATCGCGCTCGCCCACCGCGCCGGGTGCGAGGTCCACGTGTGGACGATCGACGACGAGCAGGCCATGGGCGAGCTGGTGGAGCTGGGGGTGGATGGTATCGTGACCAATCGGTCCGATCTCCTCGCGCGCCTGCTCGGCCGCTGAGGGCCCGCGCCACGCGCCCCGGCCGCGGGGAACAATCCTCCCCGCCGCGGGGTTGCAGATACCGGACCACCATCGACATCGTCAGGAAGGCCGATCGCCGCATGAACAGTCGCAGCCTGCGAGGCACGCGCCTCGGATCGCTCAGCATGGAGACCGACGAGGGAGTCCTCGCCGCCCCGCGTCAGGAGGCGGTCTACGACTGCCCCAACAACCACACGATCGTGCTGCCGTTCTCCGTCGAGGCCGACGTCCCCGCCACGTGGGAGTGCCGTTGCGGCGCGACCGCGGTGCTGCGGGATCACGAGAAGCCCGAGGAGAAGCCCGGCAAGCCTCAGCGCACGCACTGGGACATGCTGCTCGAGCGCCGCAGCGAGGAGGACCTGCAGGTCCTCCTCGACCAGCGCCTCGAGCTGCTGCGCGCGGGTCGTCTGCACTCCAGCCGCACCCTCTGACGCCTTCCCGGCCACGCCGGGAGAACACGACGCCCGGTCCCTCGCGAGAGGGACCGGGCGTCGTCGTCCGTGCGGGCGGCCCGGTGCCGCCGGGCCGGCCCTGCGGCGGTCAGTCCTGGGTGATGACCGGCGGCTCGTCGGGCGAGCTGCCGGGGCGTGCCCGGTCGGTGCGCTCGGCCTCGACCACGATCTCGCCGTCGATCACGCCGCCGCGGGAGTTGCGGTACAGGACCCGCCGGGCTCCGGGAGGCGACGAGAGCCCGACTGTGCGCGCGACGCGCTTCTGCACGGGCGTGACCAGCAGGACGAGGCCGATGAGGTCCGTCAGCAGGCCCGGGAAGAAGAAGCACAGCGCCGCGAGCAGGGTGAAGGCGGGACGGCTCATGTGGTCCTTGACGTCACCGCGGCCGCGGACCGCGCGGATCAGCGAGCGGAGCCGTACGAAGGACTGCTGCCCCGCGGCGACCAGGAGCGCCAGGCCCACGATCCAGCCGACGAGGATGACCCCGAGGACCCACCACAGCGACGTGTAGGAGCCCAGGAGGGCGAGGCCCACGAGCTCGACGATCCCGACCAGGATGATGCCGAGCGGCACCAGGGTCGCGCCGCGTGCCTCGCGCGTGTCGTCGTCGCTCCTGCTCATGGCTCCCTCTCACCTGCGATGTCGTGCGGCGGGTGACGCAGGGGACGTCACCCGGTCCTGCGCATCGACGTGTCAGCTCCGCCCACGGTAGCCCAGGCGTCCGAGAAGGCGCTGGGTGCGGTGCTGGAGGCCCCACACGGTGACCTTGACGAGCGCCTCGGTGACGATCGACGAGCTCATCTTCGAGACGCCCTCGACGCGTTCGTCGAAGTCGATCGGGACCTCGACGATGCGGGCGCCGTGGGCGACGCTGCGCCGGGTCATGTCCACCTGGAAGCAGTAGCCGTGGCTCGCGATGTCCTCCCCGACGAGCGACCGGAGGAGGTCGGCGCGGAAGGCGCGGAAGCCCGCGGTCGCGTCGTGCACGGGCAGCCCCATCGCCAGACGGGTGTAGACGTTGGCGCCGCGCGAGAGCAGCAGGCGTCGCAGCGGCCACCGGTGGACCCGGCCGCCGCGGACCCAGCGGGAGCCGATCGCGAGGTCGGCGCCGGCGGCGACGGCCTCGAGCAGGGCGGGCAGCTGCTCGGGACGATGGGAGGCGTCGGCGTCCATCTCGACGAGCACCTCGTAGCCGCGCTCGAGGCCCCAGCGGAACCCGGCGAGGTAGGCGGGGCCGAGGCCCTCCTTGCCCCGGCGGTGGAGCACGTGCACGGCCGGGTCCTCGGCGGCGCGCTCGTCGGCCCAGCGCCCGGTGCCGTCCGGCGAGGCGTCGTCGGCCACGAGCACGTCAGCGCGGGGCACGGCGGCGCGCAACCGGGCGAGGGTGCCCGGCAGGGCCTCGCGCTCGTCGTAGGTCGGGATCACGACCAGGATGCGGGGGGCGTCGGTCATCGAGTCCTCCGGGACGGGACGGGTCGCGCGGCGAGCACGCGCGCGCGACGGGGAAGGGACAGCAGCAGACCGGCCGCGCCGAGCGCGCCGAGGGCGATCGCGATCCAGGGGCCCGCGGCCATGGCCGGGGTGATGCCGGCGTAGAGGGGGACGTCGGCCGTCACCGTGCCGGGCACCCAGTGCCCGGTGCGCGCGAGGTCGCGGCCGTCCGGGGTGATGATCGCCGACTCCCCCACCGTGGCGACCTGGACCACGCTGCGCCCGCTCACGACGGCGAACACGCGCGCCTCGGCGAGCTGCTGGGCGGCCTCGTCGGAGTCGCCGAACAGGGCGGTGTTGGTCTGCACGACGATCACGTCGGCACCCGCGTCGACGGTGTCCTGGACGAGGTTCTCGTACGCGATCTCGAAGCAGATGAGCACGCCCACCCGACGCCCGTCGACGTCCATGACGCCCACCCGGTCGCCCGGCAGCATGTCCCGCGAGACCAGGTCGACCTTGTCGCTCAGGTGGCGGATGAGCCCGCGCGCGGGAATGTACTCGCCGAAGGGCACCGGATGGCGCTTGGCGTAGCTCTGGGCGACGGTGCCCTCGGCGGTCCACAGCAGCGACATGTTGTAGCGCGTCTCGTCGGGGCCGGGGGTCTGGGTGCCGACGAGCAGGGGCGCCTGCACGTCGGCGGCCGCGGCGGTCACCGCGGCCGCCCCCGCCGGGTCGTGCTCGAGGTCCCAGCCGGCCGAGCCCTCCGGCCAGACCACCAGGTCCAGGGGCTCGGCGTCGGCCCGGGCGTCCGCGGCGGCCTGCGAGGTCAGCTCGAGGGAGTGCGGGAAGATCTCGTCGGGCATGGTCAGGTCCTGGGCCGCGATCCGGGGCGTGTTGCCCTGGATCCCCGCGATCCGCATCGTGGAGTCGCCCTCGACGCGCGGGTTGGGCGGCGACGGCACCACGAGGCACGCGAGCACCACGAACGCCGCGGTCCCGACCGGCCAGAGGCCGCGCAGGGCCCGACGGCCCGGGCGGCGCCCGAGCAGCGCGAGCGCTCCGGCCAGCAGCAGCTGGGCCACGAGCGCCACCACGGCGGCGAGCCCCGCGGTGCCGATCCAGGGGCCCAGGTTCAGCAGCGGCGAGTGCTGGAGCGCGAAGGCCGACGCCCCCCAGGGCAGACCTCCCCACGGCACGTGCGAGCGCAGGGCCTCGACGCCCGCCCACAGGCACGCGACGACGAGCGAGCCCGAGAGCCCGACCCCGCGCCGGATCAGGACCGCGCGCGCGAGCAGGGCGTAGAGCGCGAAGAAGAGGCCCTCGACGACGGCCAGGGCCGCCCAGGGCGCGAGGCCCGCGTAGATGTTGGCCCACTGGCTCAGCGGCAGGAAGAAGGCGAAGCCCCAGATCAGGCCCAGCAGACCCGCGAGCGCGGCGCGACGCACGAGGATCGCGGCGTCGAGCGCGGCCAGGGCGATCGGCAGCAGGAACCAGAGGTCGTACGGGGGGAACGCGAGCCAGGCGGCGAGGCCGCCCGCGACCGCGAGCACGAGGGCGACCGGCCAGGGCGTGGCGCGGATCGTGCCGCGGTTCCCGCGCGCGCCGTCGGCGGCGCCCTGCACGTCCGCGTCGGCGTCGCGGCCGCGGCGCCGACGCCGGTGCGCGGTCGTCGTCACGAGGCCTCCGCGGCGCGGTCGAACACGATGCGGCCGTCGACCACCGTGCGCAGGGCGCGCGGCGCGCCCTCGGTCAGGTCGGCCAGCATGGGTGTGCGCGAGCGGGGGTCGGTCGACCAGGTCTGGATGCGCTCGTCCTGGCCGCGCACGGTCAGGTCCCACGGCTCCCACACGACGAAGGTCGCCGGGGCGCCGGGCACGAGCGACCCGGGGTGAGGGATGCCCGCGAGGCGTCGCCCGCCGCGGGTGGCCGCGAGGAAGGCGGCACGATCGCTGATGCGCTGGGTCTCGGGCCCCTCGTGGGCGGCCGCCCGCACCCAGGACCACGGCTCGGCGTGCTCGGGACCGCCCGAGCCGAAGGCGAGCGGGGTGCCCTCGGAGAGCAGCCCGAGATAGGGCGTGCCTGGTGCGGCGGCGGGGGCGACCGCGAGCACCCCGTCGCGCATGCCCGCCGCTCCCGGCACGGCCGCGGTCACGCCACGCGCGTACGCCGCCTCGAGCCAGTCCTCGGCGGGGGCGGAGCCGTCGACCGTCGGCAGCACGTCGACGAACGACGGCGTCACGAGCGACAGCTCCCACGCGTGGCGCTCGGCGTCGCCGAACAGGGTCAGGGCGCTGTCCTCGGGACCGATCCAGGCGATCGTGTCGCCGTCGACCAGGAGGGCGGTGGCCTCCGGGTCCTGGGCCGAGTAGAGGATGATGCCGGTGTACAGCTGAGTGGTCACAGGTCGATCTCCTGGGAGACGAAGCCGCGGCGGACGCGGTCGATGGCGGTGCGGGCGACGGGCCCGATGGCGGGAAGGGGGACGAGCTGGTCCAGCAGGTCGATGACCTGCCGGCACTGGCGCACGAAGTCGCCGGCGGGCAGGCCGGTGGCGCCGACGGCGGCCGCGTAGTGCTCCCCGAGGGCCCAGCGGTGCATGATCGCGGCGATGCCCGCGTCGGGCGCGGCCGTGGCCTCGAGGCCGTGGCGGCGCTCCGCGGCGGCGAGCTGCTCGCCCAGCCGCTGGGTCTGCTCGAGCGCATGGACGAAGGCGGGGTCCGCGGGCAGCTCGGCGCCGTCGACGCCGTCGCGTCGCGCCTCGTAGCAGACGGTCGAGACCATCGCCGCGAGGGCGGGCGCGTCGAGGGTCGACCAGGCGCCCGCCTCGAGGCACTGGGCCACGAGGAGGTCGCGCTCGGAGAACAGGCGGCGCAGGCGGCGCCCGCTCTCGGTGGGGTGGAGGTCCTCGTCGTCGCCCGTGAGATAGCCGAGCTCGGTCAGGAGCGCGCACACGTGGTCGAACTGGCGCGCGAGGCTCGAGGTGCGCCCCTCGACGCGTCGCATGACGGACGCGCGGTCCTTCTCGACGGAGCGGATGCGCGAGATCCAGCGGAGGTGGGCGTCGAGGTCGGGGCAGTCGTGGCACGGGTGCTCGCGCAGACGCTCCCGCAGCGCGCGCAGCTCCTCGTCGCGGGCCGCCGTCGACGGGGCGCGACCGGGACGGCGCACCGACTCGCGCGGGTCGTCGTGGCGCCCGGCGAGGCGCTCGCGCAGCGCGGCCGCCGTGTCCTTGCGGATCTTGGGCTTGCGCAGCCGGTCGGGCGCGGGGATGCGCAGGGTGTCGATCACGGCAGGGGGGCTCGGCACGTCGGCGGAGCGGAGCGTGCGCAGACGGCCCTCGGTGGTCAGCACGAGAGCCTCGGGGCCGCCCAGGGTGTCGCGATCCACCGAGACCACGACCGCGAAGCCCTGGCGCCTCCCGCCTGGCAGGGCGACGACCTCGCCGCGCCGCAGCGAGCGCAGGGCCGAGCGGGTGCGCTCGCGGTCCCCCGCGGCGCGCTCCCGGGCCAGCGTCCTCTCGCGCTCGGTGATCGCGGCCTGGATCTCGGCGTACTCGTGGATGTCGCCGCGATCGCAGCGCAGAGCGCCCGCGTAGGCCTCGATCGTGTCGTCGAGCTCGCGGGCACGGCGGGCGAGGCCGACCACGGCGCGATCGGCCTGGAACTGCGCGAAGGACATCTCGAGGCTCTCGCGCGCGGTGCGCGCATCGTAGCGGTCCAGGAGGTTGACCGCCATGTTGTAGGTGGGGCGGAACGCCGAGCGCAGCGGGTAGGTGCGGCGCGAGGCGAGCGACGCGACCGCGTCGGCGTCGAAGCCGGGACCCGCGACCACGATCGCATGGCCCTCGACGTCGATGCCGCGACGCCCGGCGCGGCCCGTGAGCTGCGTGTACTCCCCCGGCGTGAGGTCGGCGTGCTCGACGCCGTTGAACTTCGACAGCTTCTCGAGCACGACGGACCGGGCGGGCATGTTGATCCCGAGGGCGAGGGTCTCGGTCGCGAACACCGCCTTGACGAGGCCGGCCGCGAACAGCTCCTCGACGACCGTCTTGAGCATCGGCAGCATGCCCGCGTGGTGGGCGGCGTAGCCGTTCTCCGCGGCGCGGCGGAAGGCGGGGATCTGCAGCACGTCCTCGTCCTCGTACGGGATCTGGGCGAGCCGCTCGTCGAGCACGGCACGGATCGTGCGCTGCTCCTCGGGGCTCGTCAGGCGCAGACGGGCCATCGTGCACTGGCGCACGGCGGCGTCGCAGCCGGCGCGCGAGAAGATGAAGAAGATCGCGGGCAGGAGGCCCTCGTCGTCGAGCAGGGAGACGAGATCGGGGCGCCGCGGCGCCCGCTGGAGCGCTCCTCCCCCGCCGTGCGGGCGACCGCCCCGTGGCGCCTCCTGACGCTGGGGATGCCCGCGACGGCGGTGACGCCCCTGGGTGCCGCGCCGCCCGGACCGGCCGGGGCCGGCGGCCGAGCGGCCGGATCCGCCGTGGCCGCCGATCTCGGCGCGCACGGAGGGCAGGTGCTCGAGCGCCGGGTTCACGACCCGCTCGGTGCGCGCGCCGGGACCGTGGGACACGACGGGACGCCCGGTGCGGTCGACGAACAGGTCCACGAGCTCGCCGTCGACGACGACGTGCTGCCACAGCGGCACCGGCCGCGTCTCCGAGACGATCACCGCGGTCGTGCCGCGGACCTCGTGGAGCCAGGCGCCGAACTCCTCGGCGTTGGATACCGTCGCCGAGAGCGACACCAGCTGGACGGTGTCCGGCAGCTGGATGATGACCTCCTCCCACACGGGCCCGCGCAGCCGGTCGGCGAGGTAGTGCACCTCGTCCATCACCACGAAGCCGAGGTTGTCGAGGGTCGAGGACTGCGCGTACAGCATGTTGCGCAGGACCTCGGTGGTCATCACGACCACGTCCGCCTCGGGGCGCAGCGAGAGATCGCCCGTGAGCAGCCCCACCCGGTCGGCCCCGAGCCAGGCGGACAGCTCGGCGTGCTTCTGGTTGGACAGGGCCTTGATGGGCGCCGTGTAGAAGACCTTGCGCCCTGCCGCGAGGGCCAGGTGGACCGCAAACTCCCCCACGACCGTCTTGCCGGCACCGGTGGGCGCCGCGACGAGCACCGAGCGGCCGTCCTGGAGGGCGCTGCACGCGTCCACCTGGAAGGGGTCGAGGTCGAAGCCGAAGCGGGCCCGGAACCGGGCGAGCTCGGTGTGCTCGAGACGCTGCTGCGCGCTCCAGCTCGCGTACTGCTCGGACGGCGAGCTCACGGGCAGGCCGATCCGGCGGGCGCCCGGAGCTCGGTCAGGATGCGCACCGCCCCGGGCAGCACGCGGGCCGTGACGGGCAGCAGCGCGCGGGGGTCGCCGTCGGCGTACGTGCGCAGGGACCTGCCGTCGCGCAGCCCCACCGTGATCTCGCGGACGCGCCGGACGTCGAAGCCGGCGATGTCGGTGTGCGTGCCGCGGTAGACGCGGGGGAAGAACCGCACGAGGTCGGCGCGGCCGAGGCCGGCCAGGGTGACCAGGCGCAGGGCGCCGTCGTCGACGCGCGCATCGGGCACGAGCCGCATGCCGCCGCCGAACACGCCCGTGTTGCACAGCGTGAGCAGCGACGCGTCGACCTCCTCGCGCTCTCCCCCGTCCACCTCGATCCAGTACGGGATCGGCGAGAAGCGGCGCAGCTCCTGCACGACGCTCACGGTGTAGCGGGCGGAGCCCGGGCGGCGGGCGCGGTTGGCGCGCGCGTTGACGAGCGCGTCGAAGCCGAGCGAGAGGTTGCCGACGGCGAGCGAGCGGCTGGGCGGGCCGTCCTCGAGGGCGGAGGAGATCTCGATCGCGTCGATCGCGACGACGGGGCGGGACATGGCCTGCAGGATGCGGCGGACGGACTCCTCGGGCGCGCCGACCGGCAGGTCGAGGGCACGGGCGAAGTCGTTGCCCGAGCCGGCGGGGACCACGCCGAGGCGCACCGGGGTGCCGGCGACGACGTCCGCGCCGAGCGAGATCGTGCCGTCCCCGCCCACCACGACGAGCGCGGTGAGGGTGTCACGGAGCACGACGGCGCGGGCGTGCGCGATGTGGGCGGTAGGTCCGCTCACGTCGACCACCGAGATCCCGGCGAGGCGGAGCAGATGGGCGACGTGACGGCCCACCCGATGTGCGGTGCCGGATGCGGCGGTGGGGTTCGTGAGGAGCCCGACGCGCAGTCGACTCACCGGCCATCCACCTCGTCGAGGGAGCTCGGGGCCTCGATCGGCTCGACCTCGTCGTCGATGACGGAGGCCCGGTCATCGGGGATGTCGTCGAGCGCCTTGGCGCGGCGGCGGTCGTGCACGATCGAGATCGCGACCGCGGCGAAGTACAGGGCGACCATCGGGAGGGCCATGAAGATCATGGTGAAGGGGTCCGGCGTCGGCACCATGATCGCGGTGAAGGCGAAGCACACCAGGGTGACCCAGCGCCAGGCCTTGAGCATCGAGCGGCCGGGCAGGATCCCCAGGAAGTTCAGCAGCACGAGCACGACGGGCAGGGTGAAGGCGATGCCGAAGGCGAGGACCGTCCGCACGAGCAGCGTCAGGTAGTCGCTGTAGTCGATGATCTGCTGGACGCCCTCGATCTTGGGCGTGAACTCCATGAGGATCGGCACGGCCTTGTTCATCATGAAGTAGCCGGCGGTGCAGCCGATGAAGAACAGCGGCACGGCCGAGCCGAAGAAGCCGAGGGTGTAGCGTCGCTCGTTCTTGTGCAGGCCGGGCGTGACGAAGCGCCAGACCTGGAAGATGATCATCGGCGAGGACAGGATGAGGCCGATGTACGCGGACATGGCGAGCTGGGCGCTCAGGCCCTTGCCGACGCCGTTGAAGTTGATGCTCGCCTTGAGCCCGAGCCTGCGGGCCTCGACGAAGGGGTGCTGCAGATACTCGAACACCCACGGGTAGATGAACCAGCCGACGACGCTGAGCGCGACGATCGTCAGTGCGCACCAGACGAGCCGGTTCCTCAGCTCGGTGAGGTGTTCACCGAGCGACATCCGCCCCTCGGGGTCCTTGGGGCGGCGCCTCTTCTTCTCACGCGCCACGGGCGTCCACTTCTTCCGTACGTCGAGGGTCCGGGCGCCTCGCACCCGGACCCGTCACAGCTGAGGATCGAGCCGTCGGCTCAGTCGCGGCGGTAGGGGTCCTCGTCGCGCGCGTGCACCCGCTCGCGCTCGGCCTCGGAGCGGGCGTCGTACTCGCGGTCGCGGCGGTCGGCGTCGCGGTCACGGCTCGTGGTGGACGGACGACGGTCGACGACGTCGTCCTCGTCCTCCGGCTTCTCGTCGCCGCGGAGCTCCTCGACCTCGCTCTTGAAGATGCGCATCGACTTGCCGACGTTGCGGGCCAGGCTCGGCAGCTTGCCGGCGCCGAACAGCAGCAGCACGAGCAGCACCAGGACGATGATGTGCCAGGGCTTGAGAGCACCCATGGTTGAAGTTCCTTTCGTCGGTGGCCGCAGACGGGCGGCTCCAGCATGGTTCCACATGCGCCTGGGGATTCACCGATGGCACCCCGCGCGGAACGGCCTCAGCCTACCGGCTCCGCGGCCCTGTGGCGGCACTCGGCCTCGCGCGCCACGGTCACGATCTGATCTCTGAGGTCGCGTGGCGCGAGCAACTCGGCGGCACCCGCCGCCTCCATCACGGCGTCGAGCAGCGCCGAGCGCACGGGATCCCCGAGACGGGCCAGCACGCCGCCCGGCTCGGGGTCGGCGAGGTCCCGCACCTCGGCGGCGTCGAAGGCCTCCGCGATCCAGGCCGCGGAGGGCTCGAGACGCAGCCAGGCCTCGGCCGGGCGGGGGCTCGGCTCGGCCCGGCCGGGCACGTCGCGGTCGGGGTCCGCGGGTGCTGCGGCGCTGTCGACGGCCTCATCTGCGCCCACAACCTCGACGATCCGGTCGAGGCGGAACGTGCGCTCTCCCGCGGCCGTCTCGTCCTCGGCCCTCACGTAGGCGCGGCCCGTGGTGGTCTCGAGGCGGACGGGTCGGATCCGCCGCACCGACGTGCCCAGACGGTCGGGGGGCGAGTAGCGGATGACGATCCGGTCCTCGCCGGCCAGGGCGCGCTGGACGTCGGCGACGATGCGCTCGCCGCGGCTCAGGTCCACTGGGCCGTCCGCCGCCTCCTCGGCGGCGGTCACGGGAAGGTCGAGGTCCGGCTCGGCGGCGTCGTCGCGCACGAGGGCCGCGAGCTTGCGACGTGCGCTCGCGACCACGCTCGCCTCGTCGCCCGAGGCGGGGCTCAGGGCGGCCAGCCCCGCGAGCAGCGCCGTCACCTCGGCCGCCGTCAGGCGCAGCGGGCCGTCGAGGGCGTCGGCGTTGTGCACGCGCACCCAGCCGTCCTCCCACTCGACGTCGATGAGGTCCTCCCAGCCGGCGCCAAGGTCCCCGCACACGAAGAGGATCTGCAGGTCGGCCACGAGGCGCTCCTCGTCGATGCCGAACTCCGCGGCCATCGCCGCGAGCGAGGCCTCGCCCCGCGACAGCACGTACGCCGCCTCGGAGATCAGTCGCGAGAGATGGTCGGTGCTCGAGGGGCGCGCCTGGATGGCCGCGCGGGGCCGCGCCGTGGAGGCGGCGACGAGCTCGGCCGGGTCCCCGGGGGCGGGCGCGTGCAGCTCGGCGATGTGTCCGAAGGTCGCGCGGAGCTCCTCGCGCCACGCCGCGGGGCGCTCGAGGGTCACCCAGCGGGCGGCGCCGAGCACCTGGCGCCGGGCGACGGTGCGGGTGGCGTCCGGGAGCGCGACGCGGCGCGTCTCGACGTCGGCCCCCGCGGCGTCACGCAGGGCGAGGGCCTTGAAGGGCACGATGTCGAGGACCGCCTCGGCGCGTTCGTCGTCGGCGGCGCCGCTCCCCGAGATCGCGTCGGCGAGCGTCACGTCGCGCGGCACGGGGCGGGTGCGCCGGCCCCCGACCCGAGGGAAGGACTCGATGCGCGAGGCCCGGAAGAGCCGGCGGGCGTCCCGGTCGAGGTCGTGGCCGAGCACGTACCAGCGGCCGTCCACGACGCCCACGATCCACGGCTCGACGCGGCGCTCGGTGGCCTGCCCCGAGGCGGCGCGGTAGCGGAAGGACACGGTGCGGGCCGTGGTGACGGCCTCGAGCAGCGGGGCGAGCACCGGCAGGGACTCGACGGCCCCCTGGGGCGTGCGTCGCACGAGGTCGGGGTCGGTGTCCTGGCCCAGGCTCAGCAGCTTCGCGCGCACGCGGCGGGCCGCTCCCCCGGCGGTCGTCTCGTCCCACGCGCGCGAGGCGGCGAGCAGCACCGTGTACTCGGCGGCCGTGACGTCGAGGGCCGGCAGGTCGTCGCGGCGCGCGATGCGGTAGTGGACGACCGACTCGTCCCACGCGTCGACCTCGGTCCGCAGGTCGAGCCCGAGCTGGAGGATCTCGGCCTTGTCCCGCTCGAACATGCGCTCGGCCGCCTCCTTCGAGGTCGCGCCCGCGTACTCGGGGATGACCTCGAACAGGGTCTCCCGCGTGATCCGGCGGCGCGAGCCGATCGTCATGATCACGTTGAGCAGGCGTTCGACGCCACGGGGAGCAGGCACCCGGCCAGGGTAGCGAGCGGCGGGGACGGCCGCGGGCCGACGCGCGGGGTCGGTGGGGATGCCCCTAGGCTTGGTCCCCATGATGCGGTGGGAGCGCGGGACGGTCCGCGAGCTGGTGGACTCCTGGCCCGGCGTGGTCCGGATGCGGGTGGCCCTCGACGACGGATCGGGGCAGAGCCTGAGGGCGCTCGCCTACACCGAGCTGCTGGGCTCCCCTGCGGTCGGCGAGACGGTGCTGCTGAACACCAACGCCCTGCGGCGCGACCTGGGCACGGGCGGCGACGCCCTGGTCGTGGCCCGGCCGGACGCCCCGGGTGCGCGCAGCGACGGGATCCCGGTCGGCGCCGCCCACATGATGAAGGCGCGCTACACGCCCGGGCAGGTGATGGTCGACGCGATCGACGACCCCGCCTCGCAGCACTACGCGACGATGTGCGCGGCCGACGACCTCGCGGGCATGTCGGTGGTGGCCGCGGACCTGCACTCCTCGCTGCCCGCGATCGTGGCGGGCATCCGCGCCACGAGGCCCGCGGCGCGCGTGGCCTACGTGCTGACCGACGGGGCCGCGCTCCCGGCCTGGTACTCGCGGACCGTCGCCGCGCTGCGCGAGGCCGGTCTCCTCGCCGCATGCGTGAGCGCGGGGCAGGCCTTCGGCGGCGACCTCGAGGCCGTCAGCGTCCCCTCGGCCCTGCTCGGGGCCCGCCACGTGGTCGGCGCCGACGTCGCGATCGCGATCCAGGGCCCCGGCAACCTCGGCACCGGCACCGGCTGGGGCTTCTCGGGGCTCCAGGCCGCCGACGTGCTCAACGCCGCCGGCGCGCTCGGCGGTCGCCCGATCGGGGCCCTGCGCGTCTCGGACGCCGATCCCCGCGACCGGCACCTCGGGCTCTCCCACCACAGCGCGACCACCTACGGGCGTCTCGTGCACGTGCCCACGACCTTCGGCGTCTGGCCCGCCGCTCTCCACACCGTCTTCCATCCGATCGTGCGAGAACAGCTGGAAGAGACTGTCATCGCGCCGGCGGCGGCACGCGGTCTGCGGCACGAGGTGCGCGAGGTCGACCCCGACGGGCTCTGGGAGGAGCTGGAGTCGTTCCCCGTGACGCTCTCCACGATGGGGCGCGGTCTCGACGAGGACCCCAACGCCTTCGTCTACGCCGCGCTCGCGGGGCGTGCCGCGGCCCAGCTCGCGCCCTGAGACGAGGTGCTCAGGGGACGAGGCGCTCAGCAGCCGGAGCTCAGGCGGCAGGCCCCGCGGCCTCGCCGCGCTCGTGGACCAGGCCGGCCAGGCGGCGGGCGCCTGCGATGCCCTGCTCCCCGTCGGCCCGCTGGAGAGCCATGGTGGCGATCGTGTCGCCGTCGGACAGGTCGAGGTGCGCCCACGGATCGCCCTGCGGGAAGCTCACCGCGACGACCTCGGCCCACTCGAGCTCGCGGGTCGTGAAGAGGTTGCGGACGACGAGGCGGTCGGGCCGCGCCGTCACCCGCACGGTCGCCTCGCGGTAGCAGAAGTACCAGATGGCGATGCCGAGCGCGGCGAAGCCGACGCTGTCGGCGAGGGTGAACGCCTCGAACAGCACGACCGCGGCGATCAGCATCGCGACCAGCACGAAGGTCCCGACGCCGAGGCCCACGAGCCGTGCCAGGCGGGGCCGGAACACGATCGTCTCGGGCTCGTCGGCGGGTGCGGGCGTAGCGGGTGGGGCCATGTCAGATCCGGCAGGCCTGGATCGGGGTCACGAGGATCGCCCGGGCGCCGAGCTCGTACAGGTCGTCCATCACCTGGTTGGTCAGGCGGCGCTCGACCATCGAGCGCACGGCCGACCAGTCGCGGCCGTGCAGCGGCGAGACGGTGGGCGACTCGAACCCGGGGGTGACCTCGACGGCGCGCTCGACGAGGGCGGTCGGGATGTCGTAGTCGATGAGCACGTACTGGCGGGCCACGAGCACGCCGCGCAGACGGCGCACGAGGACCTCGAGGGAACGGCGGCCCGCGGCGTCGAGCTCGAGCCCGGGCCGGGAGAACAGCACGGCCTGGCTCGTCATGATGGGCTCGCCGAAGGTCGCGAGCCCGGCCTGGCGCAGGGTCGTGCCGGTCTCGACGACGTCGGCGATGACGTCGGCGACGCCCAGGCGGATCGAGCTCTCGACGGCGCCGTCGAGGTGCACGACGGTCGCGGTGATGCCGAGCGCGTCGAGATGGTCGGCCACGAGGTTCTCGTAGCTGGTGGCGATGCGGGCCCCGTCGAGCGAGCCGACGTCACGCAGGTCGTCGGCGTCGGCGGCGAAGCGGAAGGTCGAGCGCGCGAAGCCGAGCTCCATGAGCACGTCGGCCGCGGTGCGCGAGTCGGCGAGCATGTCCTGGCCGGTCACGCCCACGTCGACCGTGCCGGAGCCGACGTACACCGCGATGTCGCGGGGGCGCAGGAAGAACAGCTCGACGTCGTTCTCCTCGTCGACCAGCACGAGCTCCTTGAGCGAGGTGCGGCGGCGGTAGCCCGCCTCGTGCAGCAGGTCGGCGGTGGGCTCGGACAGGGCGCCCTTGTTCGGGACGGCGATGCGCAGCACAGATCCTCCTGGGGCCGCGGGGCGCGGCCGGGTCGGTCGGAAGAGGGGGAGAGACGAGAGATGAGGGGATGGGGCGGGGCGCCCATGGCACGGGGCGGTGGGGCCCTCAGAGCTTGCGGTAGACGTCCTCGAGCGAGATGTCCTTGGCGATCATCATCACCTGCACGTGGTAGAGCAGCTGGGAGATCTCGAGGGCGGCGTCGTCATGCGTCTCGTACTCGCAGGCCATCCACACCTCGGCGGCCTCCTCGACGATCTTCTTGCCGATGCCGTGCACGCCCGTGTCGAGCTCCCGGACGGTGCCGGAGCCCTCGGGCCGGGTGCGGGCGGTCTCCTGCAGCTGGGCGAACAGCGCCTCGAAATCCTTCACGCCCTCAGGGTATCGGCTCCGGCGGCGGGACCGGGCGCACGTCTCGCCCGCCCCGCCGCCGGAGCCCGCCGCCGGGCCTCAGCGCGGGAGCTGCTCGCGGCTCACGCGCGGATCGGGCATGGCCGTCTCGACCGAGACCCGCTCGCGGCGGTTGACCCGCCACCAGACGAAGAACCCGGTGAGCGTGAAGCAGCCGTAGAACACGTACATGAGCGCGCTCGCGTAGTAGCCGGCGGACACGAGCAGCGGCACGCCGACGATGTCGACGGCCACCCAGATCAGCCAGAACTCCGTCCACCCCTTGGCCATGCCGTAGGTGGCCAGGAGCGAGCCCATGAAGATCCAGGCGTCGGCCCACACCGGCGGGTAGGAGCCGAGCGCCCCGAACAGCGGGGTCAGCAGCGCGGTGCCGGCGACGAGCACGACCACGAGGAGCGCGCGCGTGCCCCACGAGGCCCAGCGCGGCTCGACCGCGCTGCCGCCGCCCTGGCTGGCACGGCGCCAGCGGTACCAGCCGTACACGCTCGTGATGATGAACATCACCTGGCGTCCGGCCTGCCCGAGCAGGTTCACCGGGTTGGGGGTGCCGAACACGGCGCCGAGGAACACGGTGAGCAGGAGGAGGTTGCCGATGATGCCGAGCGGCCAGGCCCAGACCTTGCGCCGCATGCCTCCGAGCGCGCTGAGCAGCCCGAAGAGGTTTCCGAGGACCTCGCGCCAGAGGATGAACTGGCCGTGTCCGAACTCGATCTTGGCGTCGAAGAGCCACTGCAGGATTCCCATGATGTCCTTTCCGTCGACCGGGAGCAGTGGCTCCGGGGAGAAAAGGATCCGGCGCGCCGTCGGGCCGGACGCGCGAGGGCGCGCCGACGACGGCGAGCAGGACGTGCGCCTCTCATCCAGGCTTTGACTGTCGGTGCCGGAGTTCCACCGGCTCCACCGCACGGGTGCGGGTCGCGGACTATCACCGCCGGCTCGGACTTTCACCGACCCCGGAGCACGTCACTGATGTGACGACGTCATCGTACGCCCGGCGGGACGAAGGTCCCCTCGGCGGTCCGGCGGCCGGACGGCGGCGCCTCAGACGTGGAGGTGGCGCGCGGCGATCTCGCGCAGGGCGCCGATCTCCGCCGCCGCGTCGTCGGCCGTGTAGATGGCCGAGCCCGCGACGAACACGTCGGCGCCGGCCTCGGCGGCCTGCTCGATCGTGGTGCGGTTGATGCCGCCGTCGACCTGCACGGACAGCTCGAGCCCGGCGGTGCCCGCCGCCTCGCGCACGCGGCGGATCTTGGGCAGCATCGACGGCAGGAAGCTCTGGCCGCCGAAGCCGGGCTCGACCGTCATGACCAGGACCATGTCGAACTCGGCGAGGATGTCCAGGAGCGGGTCGACGGGGGTCGCGGGCCGCAGGGCGACGCCGACTTTCGCGCCCGCCCGGTGCAGCTCGCGGGCCAGGCGCACGGGGGCCTGCGCCGCCTCGAGGTGGAAGGTGACCGATTCCGCGCCCGCCTCGGCGTAGGCGACGGCGTGGCGGTCGGCGTCGGCGATCATGAGATGCGCGTCGAGCGGGATGGGGCTGCGGCGCGCCATCTGCTCGACCATGCTCGGCCCGAACGTGAGGTTGGGGACGAAGTGGTTGTCCATGACGTCGATGTGCGCGCGATCGGCGTCGGCGATGCGGTCGAGCTCCTCGCCGATGCGCATGAAGTCGCTGTTGAGGACGCTGGGGTTGATGGACACGGGTGCGGTCATGGCCGGGCCTCCTGGGCGGGGTCGTCGATGGTCTCGGTCGGCGGCGTCGCGGACGCCGAGCCCTCGCCGCCGCGCCGTCGCAGCAGGGCGAGGAACATGGCGTCGGTGCCGTGCACGTGGGGCCACAGCTGCACGCTCGGGCCGGCGCCGAGGTCGAGGTCGCGCGCCTCCTCGCGCACCCCGGCGCGCACGGCCTCGCGCGCGTCGAGCTGCTCGACGTCGTCGCGGCGGCGCAGGACGTCCGCGACCACGAGCAGGGTCTCGGCGACGTGGGGCGAGCAGGTCACATAGGCGACCACGCCGCCGGGAGCGGCGGCGTCGAGGGCGCTCGTGAGCAGCTCGCGCTGGAGCACGCCGAGGTGGCCGATGTCGCCGGGCGTGCGCCGCCAGCGGGACTCCGGGCGGCGGCGCAGGGCTCCCAGCCCCGAGCACGGCACGTCGGCGAGCACGCGGGAGAAGGCGCCCGGCAGCTCGGCGCCGATCGTGCGCCCGTCGGCGGTGCGGGTCGTGATGTCGGCTCCCGCCTCGACGAGGGTCCGCACCGCGCGGTCGACGAGCTCGGTGCGGTGGGGCTGCACCTCGACCGCGAGCAAGTCGGCGTCGTGGTCGACGGTGAGCCCGCCGAGCAGGGCCGTCTTGCCGCCGGGGCCGGCGCACAGGTCCAGCCAGTGCCCGTCGTCGCCGAGCACGAGGTCGTCGGCGCCGAGCGCGAGGGCGAGCGCCATGAGCTGGGAGCCCTCGTCCTGCACGGCGGCGCGTCCCTCGCGGACGGGGTCGATGCCGCCCGGGTCGCCCGAGGGCCACGCGGCGGCGAACAGGGACAGCGAGCCCGCCGCGGCGCCGTCGTCGATGAGTTCCTCGAGATCGGTCAGCCCGGGACGCATGACGAGGGAGACCGACGGCGCGGCGTTCTGGGCGGCGAGCAGCGCGTCGATCTCCGAGCGGTCGCGGCCATGGGCCGCGAGCGCGTCCCGCAGGGCGCGCACCACCCACACCGGGTGGGAGTGCACGACGGCGAGGTGGGCGGCCTCGTCGTCCTCGCGCGGCGGGGCGACCTCGGCCAGCCACTGCTCGCGCGTGCGCTCGCCGACGCGGCGCAGGATCGCGTTGACGAAGGAGGCGGCGCCGGCGCCGACCACCTGGCGGGCCAGGGCCACCGTCTCCGAGGTCGCGGCGTGCGGCGCGACCTCCATGTCCAGCAGCTGGTAGGCGCCGAGGCGGAGCACGTCGCGCACGGTGTCCTCGACGGCGTCGAGGGGGCGGTCGATGCACGCCTGCAGGATCGCGTCGAGGCGCCCCTGGGCGCGCAGGGTGCCGTAGAACAGCTCGGTCGCGAAGGCGGCGTCGCGACCGTGCAGACGGTGACGGCGCAGGATGCGGGGCAGGGCGAGGTTGGCGTACGCGTCGTCGTCCGCGACGGCCCGCATGGCCTCGTAGGCCGCGAGGCGCGGCGCGGTCGCGGTGCGGGAGCGCTCGGAGGGCCGATGCTCGGACCAGCCGCGGCGCGGTCCCCCGCCGCCGCGCGAGCCGGAGCGCTCGCGGCCCTGGGCGTCGCGTCCTCCGCGGCGCGCGGGGCGGCCGCCGTCGTCGTGGCCGCCGCGGCGGCCACGCTGGTCCTCACGCGGGCTCATCGGGTCTCCTGCTCGGTCTCGGGGGTCGTGAAGCGGATGTCGGGCTCGAGGGCGGCGCCGCGCGCCCAGTCGGCGCCGGCGAGGGGGCGCCGCCCGGGCGAGGAGATCGTGCCGAGGGCGAGCGGCTCGGTGCCGGTGCCCACGAACAGAGCCCGCTTGGTGGGGTGCAGGGCGCCGGGGGCCAGGCGCAGGTCCTCGGGGGGCGTCTGCGCGGTCACGCCGAGGATCTTGGTGCGGTCCCCGCGCAGCAGGGTCCAGGCCCCGGGCTGCGGGCTCATGCCGCGGATGTGGGCGCTCACCTGCTCGCGGGGGCGGCTCCAGTCGATCACGGCCTCGGCGGCGGTGAGCTTGGCGGCGTGGCTCGCGCCGTCCTCGCTCTGCGGGGTGAAGCGGGCGCTCCCGTCGGCGATCGCGTCGAGGGAGCGGGCGAGCAGCCCGGCGCCGGTGACCGCGAGCCGGTCGAGCAGCTCGCCGGCGGTCTCGGTGTCCCCGATCTCCGTCTCCTCGACGGCGAGCACGTCGCCCGTGTCGAGCCCGGCGTCCAGGCGGAACGTGGTCAGGCCCGTGTGGTGCTGGCCGGCGAGCACGGCGCGCTGGGCGGGGGCGGCGCCGCGCCACCGCGGGAGCGCCGAGAAGTGCAGGTTGATCCAGCCGTGGCGCGGGATGGCGAGGGCGCCCGGTGGCACGATCGCGCCGTAGGCGACGACGGGCGCGGCGTCGGGCTCGAGCTCGCGCAGCCGCTGCTGGATCTGCTCGTCGCGCAGGGTGCGCGGGGTGAGGACCTCGATCCCGGCCTCCTCGGCGACGACCCGCACGGGGCTCGGGGTCAGGCGGCGCCCGCGGCCCGTCGGGGCGTCGGGGCGGGTGAGCACCGCGACGACGTCGTGGGGGCCCGCGAGCAGGGCGCGCAGGGAGGGGACGGAGGCGTCGGGGGTTCCGGCGAAGATCAGGCGCATGATGCGTCCATCCTAGTGACGGCGTGGGGCGGCCTCGGAGGGCCGGCGGGTCAGAACACGTCGGGCGGGTCGACGCGCACGCGCAGCTGCCCAGAGGCCTTGCGGGCGCTGCGGGCCGCGACCTGGGCGCGCAGCGCGGCGAGCAGCTCGCGGGAGCGCGCCGCCTCGATCCGGACCACCGCGCGCGAGGCGATGCGGTCGTCGTCCAGGGGGACGTCGACGGGGCCGAACACGGCGGTGCCCTCGGGCAGCGCGGCGTCGGCGAGGAAGCCGCGGCACGCCTCGCGGTCGCCCGTGATCTCGGCGACCTTGGCGAAGGGGGGAAGGTCGAGCGTGCGGCGGTCGGCGAGCACCCGGTCGAGGAACACGCGCGAGCGGTGGGCGACGAGGTCGCGGATGGCCGGGAGGGTGGAGGTGCCGACCACGAGCACCTCTCCCCCGTCGTCGGCGGTGCGGACCAGGGCGATCGCGTTGCTCCATCGGCGCACGGCCTCGACGTCCGCGTCGTAGGAGGCGCGCGCGAGCATCGCGTCGGCGTCGAGCAGGAGCGCCGCCGCGTAGCCGGCGGCGGGCGCGGGCTCGGCGCCCGGGGTCGCGACCACGATCGCGCCGTCGGGCACGTCGTCGTCGGCGACGGCGCCGTGCGCGCCCCCGGCCACCCGGAAGGGCACCTCGGGGAAGGCCCGTCGCAGCTCCTCCGCGGTGCGCGAGGAGCCGATGACGACCGCGCGCACCTGGGTGCGGTCGCATTCGGGGCAGCGATAGCCGTCCTCGCGGCGCCCGCACACGCGGCACAGCAGCGGGCCGCCGCGACCGGTGAGCGACAGCGGCGCCGAGCACGTGGGGCAGACGCAGCGGGTGCCGCAGAAGCTGCACGCGATCGCGGGCACGTAGCCGCTGCGGGGCACCTGGACCAGCACCGGGCCCCGGTCCAGGGCGGTGCGGATCAGGCGCATCGCCTCGCTCGGCAGCCGGGAGCGTCCCGAGGGGCCCTCCCGCTCGCGCAGGTAGTCGTCCATCGCCTGGATCCGGGGACGCACCGTGACGAGCGGCGCGGGGACGGGCTCGAGAGGGCGCAGATAGCCGTGCTCGGCGAGCGCCGCGGCGGTCGCCGGGAGCGAGCTCGACAGCAGCAGCAGGGCCGCCCGCTCCTCCGAGGACCGGCACTGCAGGACCGTGAGGGCGTGCGGGTACGGGGCGCGGGGTTCCTCGAGCAGGTCGTCGGCCGCGTCCCACAGGATCATGAGGGCCAGGTCGTGCACGGGGGCGAAGGCGGCCGAGCGGGTGCCGATCACGATCCGGGACGCGCCGCGCAGGATGCGCAGGAACGCACGGTAGCGGCGCTCGGGGCCGTCGGAGCTCCCGAGCACCTCGTGGTCGATGCCGCGGCCCGTCAGGACGGCGCTCAGGCGCGAGACGTCGCGCTGGTCGGGGGCGACCACGAGAGCGCCGCGGCCGGGGGCGAGAGCGCCGATCGCGTCCGCCGTGACGTCCGTCCAGGCGTCCACGGGCTCGAGCACGATGCCGGCGCGGGGCACCGGCCCCTCCGCGGACCCCGCCCGCGCGATGAGGGCGGCGAGCCCCGGGTAGCGGGCCATCGCGGACGGCGGCGCGGGGTGCTCGTCGTCGGGCGCCGCCGTCTCGGGCGTGGAGCTCTCGTCAGACGCCTCCGCCGCCTCCGTCGCCTCCGCGTCTCCTTCGGCCTCGCGGGCCGCGGCGGCCCGGTCGGCCTTCTCGGCGCGCGCGTGGCGCGGCGGCAGGGCCAGGCGCAGCACGTCGCCGACAGTGCCCGCGTAGCGCTCGGCGACGTCGGCGCACACCCGCAGCAGGGCGGGGCTGAGGACGACGTCCTCGGAGACGAGGCGTCGCAGCGGGGCGAGCGGCCGGTCGGTGGTGGGCGTCGTGCGTCGGGACAGCACGACGGCGTCCATCTCCTGCCCGGAGAAGCGCACCTTGACGCGCATGCCGGGCGCCGCGGCGGCGGTCTCGGCGGTGACCGCGTACTCGAAGGGCCGGTCGAGGTGAGGCAGCGGGCCCAGCAGGCGGACCTCGGCGACGGGATCGCTGTCGGCGAGGTCGAAGCCCGCGGTCGTGCGCAGACGGAGGGCCTGATCGGCGGGGTCGCCGAAGAGGCCCTCCTGGTCCTGCGCGGTCATGCCGGAGGGCTCAGCGGCGGTGCACGTCGACGAGGTCGCACACGAAGACGAGCGACTCGCCGGGGGCGATCACGGGCGGGGCGCCGTGGTCCCCGTAAGCCAGGTGGGCGGGGATCTCGAGGCGGCGACGGCCGCCGACCCGCATGCCCTGGACGCCCTGGTCCCAGCCGGCGATGACCTGGCCGACGCCGAGCTGGAAGCGCAGCGGCTCGCCGCGGTTCCAGGACGCGTCGAACTCCTCACCGCTGCCGTGGGAGACGCCCACGTAGTGCACGTCGACGACGTCGCCGCGGCGGGCCTCCTCGCCCTCCCCCTCGATCTCGTCGATCACGACGAGCTCCGTCGGGGTGTCCGTGCCGGGGAACTCGATCTCGGGCTTGCTGCGGTCCATGGGGTTCCTTTCGAAGGGGTGGGGCCGGGGTCAGGACCCGGCGGGGGCGGTCGCGCCGAGGATGTCGGCGACGAAGATGAGGGTCTCCTCGGCCAGCTCGTTGTCCTGGCCTCCGTAGGCCTCCGCGGGCGGGATCACGAGCAGGACCTGGCTGCCGACGGTCTTGCCGACCAGGCTCTCGTCCCAGCCGGTGATGACCTGGCCCTGACCGAGCGTGAAGCCGAACGGTGCGCCGCGGGCCCACGAGGAGTCGAACTGGGTGCCGTCGGAGAGCTTCCAGCCCGTGTAGTGCATCGCGAGCGCGTCACCGGCGGCCGTCTCCGCGCCCGTGCCGACGATCGTGACCGCCTGGGCGGTCGTGTCGGGCACGGCCATGTCGGGGGTGCCGCTCAGCGCAGGGGCGCCGTCGTCGGCGAGGGTGAAGGCGGGCATGCCCTCCGGTACGGGCTGCGGGGCGCCCTCGGCGCGCGTGAGCGCCTTGGAGACGATGTCGGAGACCTGGATGACGTCGTAGGAGGCGCCGGACTGGCTGCGCACGGAGCCGAGCATCGCGATGCGGCTGCCGATCGTGGCGCTCTGCAGGAACGCGGCGGTGTCCTTGTCGGTGCCCTCTCCGTTCACGGCGAGATAGCTCGCGGGCGCGCCCTGCCACGAGGACTGGAGCGTCGAGCCGTCCGCCGCGTTGACGAGCATGGTCTGCAGCGCGAGCATGTCGCGCTCGCCGATCGCGTCGCCGTCGCCCGGGGTGACGATGCGCGAGGCCGTGCTCGTGAAGCTCAGCGGGGCGGTGAAGCTGACGGTGGGCTCGGCGCCCGGCTCGCCGCCGAAGGTGACCTGGGACAGCACGTCGCCGTCCGAGCCGGCGGAGGTCGAGGCGGCGTCGTCTGCGCCCTCGCTCCCGCACGCGGCGAGGCCGAGGGCGGCGCCGGCGGCGAGAGCGGAGCTGAGCAGGGTCCGGCGACGGATCACGGAGAGGGCCTTTCGGTGGTGGGCGGGCCGGGACAGACTACGCGGGGACCCTGACGGTCCGGCGGGAGCAGGAGGGGTCAGGCGGTGGCGCGGATCTCGGCGAGGAGGGCGTCGACCGCCTCCGACGCCGTCGCGAAGGGGTCGAGCACCTGCACCGGCATGGCGCCCGCGCGGGCGAGGCGCATCGTGGTCCAGTCGACGACGTGGTCGACCCCCAGGTCCTGGGCGGCCGTGACCACCTGCCCGCGCAGGTGCGCGCGGGTCGTGGCGGGGGCGGTCGTGCGGGCCCGGTCGATGCGGTCCTCGTCGAGCACGGAGGGGGCGCCCCCGCGGCGCTGGAGCGCGTAGAAGAGCCCGTGCTCGGGGTCGATGTCGTGGTAGGCGAGGTCGAGGCGCTGGATCTGCGCGGAGTCGAGGGTGAGGCCTCGGCGCTCGGCGGTCGTCGTGAGCAGGCGCTGCTTGATGGCCCAGTCGAGATGGGTCGCGGCCCAGGAGAGGTCGCCCGTCTCGACGTCCGAGAGCGCGCGCTCCCAGGTCGCGAGCACCTCGGCGTCGGCGTCGTCGGCCACCGCGCGCACCTGGTCGAGGCAGCGGTGCTGGATCTCGAGGGCGGTCATGGTCCGGCCGTCGGCCAGGGCCACGGGCGCCCGGCCCGTGAGGTCGCGCGAGACGGCGCGGATCGCGGCGATCGGGTCGGCCAGGCGCAGGTCCTGCAGGGTGCGGCCGGACTCGATGAGGCGCAGCACGAGGTCGGTCGTGGCAAAGCGCAGCCACGTCGAGACCTCGGACATCGTCGAGTCGCCGACGATCACGTGCAGGCGGCGGAAGCGGGTCGCGTCGCCGTGTGGCTCGTCGCGCGTGTTGATGATGGGGCGCGTGCGGGTGGTGGCCGAGGACACCGCCTCCCACATGTGGTCGCTGCGGCGCGAGAACACGAAGCGGGCTCCGTCGTCGTCCCGCACCACGCCGCCGGCGCCCGTGATCATCTGGCGGGTGATGAGGAAGGGCAGCAGGTGCTGGGGCAGCCGGGTGAACTCGCCCCGCCGGTCCACGAGGTAGTTCTCGTGGCTGCCGAAGGAGTTGCCCGCGGAGTCGACGTTGTTCTTGAGCAGGTGGATCCGGGCGTCCTCGCCGCGCGCGGCGAGGGCCTCGTTGGCCTGATGCGCGTAGTCGGCGAAGATCCGCTCGCCCGCGCGGTCCTGCGCGACGAGGTCCCACCAGTCGTCGCACTCGGCGGTCGCGTACTCCGGGTGGGAGCCGACGTCGAGGTAGAGCCGGGCGGCGTTGCGCAGGAACACGTTCGAGGAGCGGCCCATCGCGACCACGGGGCGGAACAGCTCGCGCGCGGCCGCCTCGGGCTCGAGCGCCCGCTGGCCGTCCGCACGCACGCACACGAGCCCGTACTCGGTCTCCAGACCTCCGACGCGACGCTTCATCGGCTCACTGGCCGCCCTTCTGGACGAAGGACCGCACGAAGGTCTCGGCGTTGGACTCCAGCACGGAGTCGATCTCGTCGAGCAGGTCGTCGCTCGCCTGGGCGGAGGCGAAGGTCTGGCCGGCGCCCGCGGCGAGGTCGCCGGTCTCCTCGTCGTCGCCGGGGCCGGGGCCGTTCAGGGACTGCTGGGTCATGACTGCTCCTCGTGTCGGGGGTGGTGGATGGAGGGCGGGTCCGCGACGGCGCGACGCAGGGCGGCGAGCACCGTGTCGGGGTCGGACGAGGGGTCGATGCCGTGCTCCGTGCACCAGTCGGCGCTCCCCAGGAGCGGGTCGGCCAGGCGCAGCCGGGCTCCGCTCGTGGCGCCCGCGAGGGTGAGGACGTCCCAGCCGGCGGAGGTGACGGCGTCGGGATGGGCCGCGATGAGCGCGCCGCGCAGGTGGGCGCGCGTGGTCGCGGGCGGCTCGTGGACGGCCCGCGCGACCTCCTCGTCTGCCACGAGGGTGCGGACGGATCCCCCCGCGCGCAGCCGTGCGTACAGGCTGCGCTCGGGGCGCAGGTCGGAGAACTGCAGGTCGATCATCATCAGGCGCGGGTCGTCCCAGGTGAGGCCGTGGCGCTGGCGGTAGCCGTCGAGCAGGGTGAGCTTGGCGGCCCACTCGACGCGATCGGCGGCACGGCGCGGGTCCTCCGCGAGCAGGTCGAGCAGCTCGGTCCACTGGGCGAGGACGTCGGCGGTCTCCGGGTCCGACCGGTCGGCGTGCGCCGCGATCGCCTCGGCGTAGCGACGCTGGATCTGGAGCGCCGTGAGCTGCTCGCCGTCGGTCGTGGCGACCGTGACGCGCAGCGTCGGGTCGTGGCTGACGGCGTGCACGGCCTCGACGGGGTCGGCGAGCGAGATCCGCGGGAGGATCGCCGTCCCGTCCCGGTGCTCGGCCTCGAGCGCCGCGAGCACGAGGCTCGTGATGCCGAGCTTGAGGTAGGTGGCGGTCTCGACCAGGGTCGCGTCGCCGATGATGACGTGCAGGCGCCGGTGGCGCCGGGCGTCGGCATGGGGCTCGTCGCGCGAGTTGACGATCGGGCGGTTCAGGGTCGTCTCGAGACCGACCTCGGCCTCGAAGAAGTCGGCGCGCGAGGAGATCTGGAAGCCGGGCTGCTGCCCGCGGGTGCCGATCCCCACCCGGCCCGAGCCCGTGATCACGGCGCGCGTCGCGAAGAACGGGACGAGCGCCTCGACGACGCCCCCGAAGGGGATGTCGCGGTCGAGCAGGTAGTTCTCGTGGGTGCCGTACGAGGCGCCCTTGGAGTCGGTGTTGTTCTTGTACAGCACGACCGAGGGCACGCGCTCGGCGGCGTCGAGTCGGCGCATCGCCTCGACCGCGATGAGCTCGCCCGCGCGGTCGTAGACGAGACCCTCGCGGGCCGACGTGACCTCGGGCGAGGAGTACTCGGGGTGGGCGTGGTCGACGTAGAGGCGGGCGCCGTTGGAGAGCACGGCGTTGCCGACCGAGCGGCGCACGGCCCAGGCCAGGATCGCCGAGTCGTCGCCCTCGGGCGCCTCCTCGCGGGCCGGGAGCGGCGCGTCGGCGTCCACGCTGGGCACGTCCATCATCGGCACGTGCGCGTCGCGCACCTGGTCGGTGAGCTGGGTGGGGTGCGCGGCGGCGCGCGTCAGCTCGAAGCCGCGGGCGTCCCGCAGGGGCGTCTCGTCGCCGTAGTCCCAGCGCACGCGGCGACCGCGGCGGGCGGGGTCGTCGCCGAGCAGCGCGTAGGCGCCGACCGCGAGGTGGGAGAGCATGATCGCCGACGTCGCGGCCGGCTCGGCGCGCTGGGCGGCGTCGGCGTGCAGCACCCCGAACTCCGTCTCGATGCCCATCACACGGCGCGTCGTGAGGCGGGCGTCGGACCGCGGCTCAGGCATCGATCGTCTCCGCGTCGCTCGAGGCGCCCACGCCGGGCAGCTCGTCGAGGGCGCCGTGCAGCGGCGCCACCTGCTCGACGCGGCGGCCGCGCCGCCCGGAGATACGCGCCCAGTCGTCCGGGTGGGCGCCCGAGGGCAGGTCCTCGTTCTCGGCGAACTCGTCCTCGACGGCGGCGCGCAGGTGGGCTCCGGAGATCCCGGCCACGCCCGTGGCGAGGAAGTCCTTGACCGCGTTCTTCTTCGCCCGGTCGACGATGTTGCGCAGGGTAGCGCCGGAGACGAAGTCCTTGAAGTGCAGGACCTCGCTGCTCCCGTCGGAGTAGTCCAGGCGCACGAAGGCGGTCGCGGGTCCGTCGGCGTAGATCAGCTCGATCGCGAGGTCGAGCAGCGCCGTCGCGTCCTCGCGCAACGGGACCCGCTCGTCGAGGTAGAGGGCGAGGATCTCGCGGGCCGCGCCCGCGTCGGGGCGGCGCACGCGGACCTTCACGTCGAGGCGGCCGGGGCGCAGGATCGCCGGGTCGATCATGTCCTCGCGGTTGGAGGCGCCGATCACGATCACGTTCTCGAGGCTCTCGACGCCGTCAATCTCGGCGAG